>CAZEEG010000148.1:0-12495 GCA_964511065.1 uncultured Pirellulales bacterium
GCGTAGGCATCGCTGCCCAGGCCGGGTTCTTGTTCCCAGCCGCCATCGGCCTGCTGGGCGGCGAGCAAGGCCTGTGCGTGCGGCTTGATGCAATCCCGCTCGGCGCCGCTCCAGTGCAGCCCCAGCAGTTGAAAGATGCGGTCCTCGTTGCTGGTTGCTTCGGCCTGGTTCAACCAGCGGCGCGCCTTGCTGATGGCGGCCTGGACATCGTCTTCAGAATCTCCGGAGTTAGTAGCATCCGCCTCTGGAGGATGATGATGGTTCAACCCACGCACTGCCAGGGCCGTGGCCGTAAAATGGCTGGCTTCCAGCGGAGGCCGCCGGGCGCGAATCCGCCAATGGCCGTCGTCCTCTTGGACCATCAACAAATACTGCACCAGCGCGGCGGAGGTTGCATCGGCAGGCCGCTTGGCCGCGGAGAACGTCGCCAAGGCATAGCCTGCCGTGTAAGGACCGCCCACCACGCCCGAACCTTGATGCAGTTTTTCCTGCCGCGGTTCGAAATAGTCCACCGTGAATTGGGCTTGGGCGGTGAGACCATCGCGATCGACCTGCCAGCCGTGCTGGTCGGCCAGGGCGAGCGCCATCGACGGTAGTGCTTGATGGTGGCAACTGAAACAATCGCGCTGCCGGGTGTATTCCGCGGCGCTGGCTTGCAGCAGTTTCAGGGTGCGCGGCAGCGTGGCCTGGATGCGCGGCAACAGTTCGGGTTGCTCGGGCACAGGAGCAGGTTCGGCCGCGGGCGCCAGTGGTGCCGTTGCGAAGAGGCCCAGCCCGGCGGCCAGCAGGCCGGCTACCGCGATGGGAATTGGCACAGGCGAAGGCCTGGTCGGTGTGCCGGCCATCGGTTGAACCTCCACTTTGCAACCAAGGGATGCCTCCCCTGCCCTGCTCGGCCCCAGAGGACCGCGGCCCAATGTGCAATGTGGCGGCGGCCCCGCCGGGTGTCAACGAAAACCGGTTTCACGAATTCAGGTTCTTTGCCGATGGTGCTGCTGCGGCGCGCAGCGATTGAACCACGCCAGGCACCTGGGCGGTTGCGAACGGCGCATCGCCGGGTAGACTGCCGCTTGTTGGGGCCGCTCGATCCATTTGGGGTGTAAGCGGCCGCCGGGGTTTCAAACAGATTCGATGTCCGATGCCGCAGATTCGACCGTTCCAGCCCAACGATCTCGAGCGCCTGCGTCAGATTACGGTGGACGCTTTTGACGGCGTGTCGATCGACCAGAACGCCGAAGCGATGTTCGGCTTGATCGGCGAGCGCGACTGGCGGTGGCGCAAGGGCCGCCACGTGGACGAGGATGCCCGGCGCGACCCGGGCGGTATCTTCGTCCTGGCCGAGGGCGAAGAAGTGCTGGGCGGCATCACCACCTGGATTGACCAAGAGGCCCGGATCGGCCACATCCCCAACCTGGCTTTGGTTCCGGAGGTTCGTGGCCAGGGATGGGGGCGGCGGTTGATCGAGCACGCCTTGGACCATTTCCGCCGCCGCGGCGTATTGTTCGTTCGCATTGAAACGCTCGATCAGAACGAAGTTGGTCAACGGCTTTATACGTCGCTCGGGTTTCGCGAGGCGGCCCGGCAGATTCATTACTTCATGCCGCTCGATGATGCGGCACCTTCCGGCCAAGAGAACGCACCATGATTCACGTGATCGCCACGATTCAGTTGAACCCCGGCACGCGCGACGAGTTTCTGAAGCACTTCCACGCGATTGTGCCCACCGTCCGCCAGGAACAGGGCTGCCTGGAGTACGGGCCGACGGTGGACGCGGAAACCGACATCGCGGCCCAGGACGGACCGCGCGAGGACGTGGTGGTGGTCGTGGAGAAGTGGGAATCGGTCGATGCGCTCAAGGCGCACCTGGTTGCCCCCCACATGCAGCAGTACCGCGAAAACGTCAAGTCGCTGGTCGCGGGCATGACACTGCACATTCTCCAGCCAGCGTGAAGTGGGGGCGCAGGTAGGACCGGCCAACGAGCCGGTCCTACGGCGACTGCTCTGCCGACTGTTCTGTCGGGGGCACCGGTCCGACGGAATCGCGCGTGGCGGCACGCCGCAAGAAGTGCGGGCCGGGCAGCACGTGCGGCAGCGGTTCGGCCTTGGGACCGATGCGGTCGTCCCGCTCGCCGTCCCACCGGTGGCGCTGGAGCGAGCTTAGTACCCGCTCGGCCACTTCCAAGGCAGCCAGTCCGGCCGCACCGTCGACGCGGGGCTGGCTAGCGGTGCGAATGGCGGCCGCGAAGTCTTCCAGTTCGGCAGTGATCTGGTCGGCCGGCTCCGGCGTAAGGGTTTCTTTGACCAGGTACTTGTCGAACATATGCTCGCGCAGGTCGTCGCGCATGGCCTGCGAAAGTTCCGCCACGTCCAGGGTGCGGTCATACACGGCATCGTGTGGACGGATGACCGTGGCGCTGCGGCTGGCAAAATCCAGGCTGGCAAACCCGGCTTCCGACCATACCTGGAGCTTGCGCTCATTGTGGTAGCTCAGCCGCGAAGCCGACAACTGCGCCACGCACCCACTGGGGAACTTGAGCGTAGCCTGGGCAATATCTTCGTGCTGACCAAAGAGCGCAAGGCCAACGGCTTCCACGGTCTTGGGCTTCTCGCCCGTGGCCGCCAGCACCAGGTCGATATCGTGGATCATCAGGTCGAGGACCACGCCTACATCCAAGATGCGGCAGGCGAAGCCGCCAAGCCGCCGGGCTTCGATCCACTTGGGCTGGTGCAGCCAGGGGGCGGCCGCATCGACGGCCGGATTGAACCGTTCGACATGGCCTACCTGGAGGACCACGCCAGCGGCTTCCGCGGCAGCCACCAGTTCCTGGCCCTGGGCGGTGTTTACCGCCAGCGGCTTTTCGATCAGCAGGTGGATGCCGCGGTGGATGAGGTCCATCGCCACCGCATGATGGTAGCGCGTCGGCGTGGCAATCACGGCGGCGTCGATCTTATCGGCCACCGCCAGATGATCGGCAAAGGCGTTGGTGCCGCAGGCTTCGGCCACGGCTGCCCGCTGCTCGGGCGAAACATCGACCACGCCCACCAGGCGGATGCCCCGCATCTTGGAAAGAATCCGGGCGTGAACGCGGCCCAGATGTCCCACACCAACGACGGCT
This sequence comes from uncultured Pirellulales bacterium, assembly GCA_964511065.1. Taxonomy (GTDB): domain Bacteria; phylum Planctomycetota; class Planctomycetia; order Pirellulales; family S012-138; genus CALBRZ01. Next base: position 3,117 of record CAZEEG010000148.1, read on the forward strand.
ACTTTGAGTGCTTTCACTGGGATTCTCTTGGGGAGGGAGGCGGCGACATTGCGCTCGCATCCGGCGAGGAATCACGCCGAGCGGCGAATATCGCTGTGGAGTTCTCCTTCGGAGAGCAGGTTGCGTACGAGTTCGGCACTAAGCCGGTGACCGCTGCGATGCGCGACCACGCGGCCGTCGATATCGCAGCCAGCCAGGGCGAAATCGCCCACCAGGTCGAGCACCTTGTGCCGCACACACTCGTCCGGGTATCGCAATGTGTTGTCGATGGGGCCGTCTTCGCCAAACACGAGCAGGTCCTGCAAGGTGGCCCGGGTTCCTAGCCCTTGCGAGCGAAGCCATTGGGCCTCGGCTTCCAGCAGGAAGGTGCGTGCCGGGGCCAACTCGCGGCGGAAGGTGTCGGGCGTAATCCGCATCTCCAGCGTTTGCCGGCCGATGGCGTTGTCGCGGCCGTAGTCGAGGCGGAACTTGACGGTGAAGCCAGCCTGCATGCCGGGTTGGGCTTCCATCCAGCTTTCGGTATCGCCCATCCGGCAGGTGTCGCGGAGCACCAGGCAGGCGCGTGGGGCCTGCTGCTCGACGATACCTGCCTCGTCGAGCGCTTCGACAAACGCCAGCGCGGAACCATCGAGGCCGGGCATTTCAGCGCTATCGACCCAGATTTCGCAGTTGTCGATCTGCATGCCGGCCAGGGCGGCCAGGATGTGTTCCACCATTTCCACAGTGGCGCGGCCGCAGCGCAGCGCCGTTCGCCGCGGGGCTTCAATTCGGTACTCCACCAGGGCTGGAATCCGCTGGTGCGGTGAGAGGTCGGCCCTCACAAAGACCAAGCCGGTGTTCTCGGGCGCCGGGCGAAACTCCACCCGGACATCCTTGCCGGACCAATAACCAAATCCTTCCACTACTGCTGGTTTAGCCAGGGTGCGTTGATTTCGTCGTGGGAGCATAAGGGGAGGATCCACCATCCTTGGTTGGTACAGGCCTTCCCTGGCTGCCGACGGCCGGAAGCCGGACCGCCCGTGGAGCATCCATGCCCACCGTCTCAGGGAGTTTCGCGACCATGCGCGAGGTGCGCCGCCGCGATGCGGCGCCACCCCCCCGAGAATCAGCAGGGAAGGAACGAATGGGGCAAGTGCGGGGGGACGCAAGTCGCAGCAGCATCTCCTGTCACCCCCTGCGTGCATTCGATCAACAGCCCAGGCCGGCGCGGCCCGCAGCATTGCCACGGCCGGCCGTCGCCCATCGGCCGCGGTTACTGCGGCCGGAACGGCACGGCATCGGTGCGGCCGCGCGGCACGTTGTTTTGTGCGTTGTGGGGTACGCCGCGGCGCTGGTTCAGCGTTTCGAGAATGATGCCGGTGATGTCGATGTTGGGATGGTGCCACACCACCTGCTTGTGGAGGTGCTTGGCCACGATATCCGGGTCGCTCTCGTCGATCGTTTCGCCATTGAAGCGGATCACCAGCGTCAGCCGCTGCTGCTCGGCGAAGTACTTCACCTCCTGCACGATCTCCTGGTAAATGATGTAGTAGATCTTCGCCTCGCGGCGCATGAACTCGCGCTTGGTGTTCGAAACCAGCGCGTTCAAGTCGGCCTTCTGCTGCGTGATCTCGTCTTCAAGCTGCTTGTAGTCGGGCGTGCCCTTCTTGACCCCTTCCAGTTGCTTGATGAGGCTATTGATGCGGTCGCGCCGGGCGGTGATGTCGGCCTCGGCCGCCTGTACCGACCGCCGCATCTCCTCGGTCATCTGCTTGAAGCGGATGTGGTTATCGAAGATGTACTTCAAGTCAATGATGGCTACCTGCGCCTGCGCTTCGCGGGCAGCCGTAAGACAGATCGCGGCCGTCGCCAGCGCCAACAGAACCGGTTTCTTCACCTCGTTTGCTCCTTGCTGCGGGTACGTCGTCCGTGACTTCGGGATTGTGTGAACTGGGAGTCTGGCGGCAGGCTTGCCTTGCATTCCGGGGAATGAACCACGGCCGCCTTGGGCCTGTGAAAAGCGGGGGGTATTCTGCCTAGAAGGCTCCGATCGGTAAAGGTCAGTCTTGACGAAAAGCACCCTCGCCCCGGCACCCGGTGCGCACAGCCCAACTATCAGCGGAGTATGACCTTGCGCTGCGGGTTGGGCTTGCCCGGTTCCTCCTGCCGGGCGAATACTGCGTCGCGCTGCCGCGGCAGGCCCCTCTCGCTGCGGCGGCATCGCGGGCATGGCCGCGGCCGCAAACCAATTGTGTCTTGGGCCATAGTGGCTTAGCGGTCTACCATATGCCTGAGTTGCGCCCGATGTGGGAATCTGGCCGCGTCGTGCCCGGTTGGCCCGCCGGAGCCGCGTTGCTCTCATCTTGCGCATCAACAGCCTCCTCCAACCGTGAAGGAATGATCCCCCGTGATCCTGGCCGCTGGACTTTCCCCCGCCTGGCAACGCATCCTGAGGTTCCCGCAACTGCAATTGGGGGAAGTGAATCGGGCCTTGGAAGCGCATGCCTGCGCCTCGGGCAAGGTGATCAACGTCGCCCGGGCTCTGGCGGCGTTGACTGCCGGAGATGCCAAGACGCTAGCACTGATCGGGGGCGAAACGGGTGATGCTATCGAGCGGGAGTTCGCCTCAGACGGGATCCGCGCCCGTTGGGTGCGCACGCACGCCGCGACACGAACCTGCACCACGCTGCTGGAGGCCGGTGGGCGTACCACCGAATTGGTCGAGAACAGCCTGCCTGTTTCCAGCGATGAACTTGCTGCGTTCGCTGCGGCCTATGCCGAGGAAGTCGCTTCGGCGACGGTGGCCGTGTTGTCAGGCTCGCTGCCTTCGGGTACCCCGCACACGTTTTATCGGGAACTGCTGGAGATAACGCCGTGCCCAGCGGTGGCGGACATACGCGGCCCGGAACTGAAGGCGATGCTCGGCTCCAGCCGGCCGCCGCTGGTCGTGAAGCCCAACCGACAAGAACTGGCCGCCACGTTGGGCGAGGCACTGGAATCGGACCGCGAACTGCTGGCCGGCATGCGGCAATTGAACGCGGCCGGAGCCGCTTGGGTCGTGATCACGCAAGGCGGAAGCGCTGTCTGGGTGACTTCCCGGGAAGAAGCTTATCGGCTGGCGCCTCCCAAGTTGCCGGTCGTCAACCCCATCGGGTGTGGCGATTGCCTGGCGGCCGGCATCGCCTGGGGCGTGGCCGAAGGCTTGCAGATTCCACAAGCGGTACGGCTGGGCGTGGCCGCTGCCGGCGACAACCTCAGGCAACTGCTGCCTGCCCGGCTCGACCGGCAGCGGGTTGAGGAACTCGCGGCCCCAATCACCATTGAACGGGTGGATGGCTAAGCAGCCCGGGCCCGGCGAGCCGATATGCTTAACCTGTCTTAGCTGATCGGCAAATTCGCGCTCCGCGGGCACAAACGGTCCACCTTGCCAGCGTGTAACATTGGGCCTGCTTGGCTGCGGGGAACGATCGCTGCTGCCAGTTTGCGTGCGTTCGCTGGCGTTACGCTGCAAGACTTCCGCTTACCAGCAGATTCGTCACCTTCGCGGTGGATGGATATGAAGCGAAGCAGGTATGCGCTGCGCAGCGATCAAAACCATCACGAACAGCAAAGTTTATCATCACGGTTTATCATAATCGCATGCAATGCGGATTTCCATGCAAGCGATGCGATGCTATCAGTGCTATTGCGTTCCGCTATCAACAATGTCAGTGCAAGAAATGCTAAGGATGCGCGTGATAAAAATCGCGGTACATCGCCAGTACATACAGAGGACTGCGGGGTTTCATTCAATAGAGGGTGGCAATCATCGTGTTGGTATCATTCTCGCAGGATATTGCGGCAGGCGGCGTTTTCCCAGGTGTCCTGGGTGAGAAATTCTGCAGCTTATAGCGAATTGCGAAGAATGGGCATCGCCTTATTTTCAGTGAGCCAGTATAAGCCGACCTGCAAAACTAGACACAGCGAACGACTTGCTTGAAGATAGCGTAATAGAGGCTGCTGGCAGGGGCGCGCGAACATGGATGCCATGTTATGGCCCATTGCCGCAGGGGAAGTATCTCCAAACAATAAGAGTGCATCTGAGGGATGCAGACCCGGGACCGGCTAACTCCCGAGCTCACTCTGGCATGCACCGAAGGCATACGCTGCAAGAAAGGAACGCTCGAATGAAAATGCTCATGACGCTTGCTTCGGTGGTGCTGCTGGCTGCGTCGACGGTCCAGGCCGGCGAAACGTGGCGAGCCGCGCAGCCGCGGTTGACCCCGGGTACCGCGGTGGGTGAGGCCAGGTTACCGTTGGTCCAAGACACGGGCATTGTGCCGACCGACGACGCCGGCCCGGCGCCGCTGGTGCGCACCAGCCAAGCGGCCAGCGGCGACAGCAGCAGGGGCGTCCCATTCATGCCGGTCAGCACGGGCGGGAAGTCGCTGGTCGCCGCGCATGCCGATTCGAGCGAGCGCTACCAGGTGAACCGGGTGATCGACGAACCGGTGGCGGTTGTGCCGGCGGCACTGGTCAACACGCCGCTGGTTGGCAAGGCATCGTACGTGCGTCCCATCAGCGAGGCCGAGATGATGGGCACCATCCAGACGGTGAGCGAGGTACAGCCTGCCGCGCGGTTGGAACCGGTGGCAACAGCCGCGGTTCCCGCCACGGTCGCCCCCAGCACCAGCTACTACCCTGGCGCTACGACGGTGTATCAACCGGTAGCCACGGTGGCCAATCCATGCGACCCGTGCGCCGCTTGCAACCCCTGCCAGGCGTACGTGGCGACCCCCGTGACCACGTATCAGCCGGTGGCTGCCTGCCCGACCGGCGTTTGCAAGCAGCCGACGCTGCGGCCGGGCCTGTGGGGACAACCTTCAGTGCATATCGCGGGCCAACCGATCCGGAACGCCATCCGCTGGCTGGTGCCGTAGCGGCGGGCCGGCTGGGCAACAAGTGACCCATGCGGCGGCGATTTCGATGCGTGAAGCGTCCGCCGCCGCCTCCGCCTGCACCGCCAATCCTGCATCGCAGCGTACACTCGGCGCAGCATGCCTTGCGCACCATCAAGAAACTTGGCCACGCGCTCGCGCGGCACTCTTGCAGAGTGAACGCGCGAGCGTTTTTTGGTGGTGCGCTGCGCGCCAAATGGCGCACAGTAAGACGGCATGTGGTGTGAGCCCGTGTTGCTCGCACACCGGATTGTGCGGGCTGACTTAGGTTGGAAGCCGGTCGATCACGGCCTGGGCAAATTCCAGGGTGCCCAGGTTGCCGCCCAGGTCGCGCGTGCGTTCGCCATCGGTCAACGCCCGGCGGTAGGCCTCGGTAATGCGCTGCGCGGCTGCGCGGCACGCTTTGTCGCCGCGGGTGTCGGCCAGGTATTCGAGCATCATGGTGGCCGACATCAGCAGGGCCAGCGGATTGGCCAGTCCTTGGCCAGCGATATCGGGCGCCGAACCATGCACGGCCTCGAACACGGCATGGTTGTCGCCAATGTTGGCCCCCGGCACGACCCCTAATCCTCCGACCAGGCCGGCGCACAGGTCGCTTACCACGTCGCCGTAGAGGTTCTCCAGCAGAAGCACGTCGAACTGCGTCGGGTCCTGCACGAGTTTCATGCAGCCGGCATCGACGATCAGTTCCTGGTACTCGATGTTCGGATAGTCGTACTCGTGGACACGCCGGGCGCAGCGGAGAAACAGCCCATCGGTGATCTTCATGATGTTGGCCTTGTGGAAGACCGTGATCTTCTTCCGCCGCTGCTGCGTGGCGAATCGGAAGGCCCAACGGGCAATGCGATTGCACGCTGCCTCGGTGGCCACTTTCATGCTCATGACCACGCCATCCGTCACCTGGTTCTCGACGCCGCTGTAGAGCCCTTCGGTGTTTTCGCGGATCACGATCAGATCGACATTTTCAAACCGGGTTTGAACACCCGGCAGACTCACCACGGGCCGCACCGCCGCATACAGGTTGAGTTTCTTGCGGAGGGCCACGTTGATCGAGGTAAATCCTTCGCCGACGGGCGTGGTGCATGGCCCCTTGAGCGCAACGTGGTAGCGCGTGATGGCTTCGAGGGTTTCTTCCGGCAGCAAAGCGAGGCTGGATTCCAGGGCGGCCACTCCCGCCTGGTGTTCGTGCCAACGGATATCGACATTGGCAGCGGCGAAAATCCGTTTCACCGCCTCCGTCACCTCGGGTCCGATACCGTCGCCCGGAATCAACACCACGTTGTGCGTCATGGGAGTTTCATCCTTCAGTGGATCAGGGGAACACAAGCAGCATGCGGGTGTTTGGCGGCGCGGTTTCCACCACGGCCGCCTTCGAAAGATACCTTAAATTACATTCGCAATCGCCGTGCCAACTTGCCGGCGCGAGCGGCAGAGCTTTACAACTCTTGGGCTTCGCCCCTTCAGCGGTTGATTCTGACAACATGAGCGGGGCTTCCTCGATGGCCACGAGGCATGCCTGGGGCCTGGCAAGCGGACGTTTCACGGGTATCGCGGCAGTTCCCGCAGCCTTTTGGCCACTGTCTTTTGGACGATGAGCTTCACAAACTTCAACCGTTCCGGAGCAGAATCCGACGAGCGAGAACGGCACCTTGCGCCAGGGCTCAGGCATCATGTTGGCGGCAAGACGCCATCATGGTAGCGAGTCGCCAAGGCGGGCACCAATTACCGGGCAAAAAAACAGCCAGACCGGCACGCGGCCGACACGTGGGAACCCCGGGCCAATCGCACAACTTGGGGTACTACGGAATTCGGGGCGATGCAGAACTCGGGGCACTGCCGCGCCCTGGCCACGCGGCCACCTGGTAGCGCGGCGTGCCAGCGGGCTCCTTTGATGGCGCCAAATCGGGGGCGCGCGGAATAAGTCTGGTCCTTTCGGCACAATACTCCAAAATAGCGGGGGTACCGCTGGCGCGGCCTCTCTTGAAATCGCACTCTTCGATGCCCAACCGCGCCGGCCGCTTCTGCCGTCTGCCACGTTACGACATTACCACGTTGTCCTGCTGTGCTCACGTCGGTTTCCGGACCGATGGCAGGATGCGCGTAAGCTGCATGGAAATGGAGTTGCGTAACCGCTGACCACGCCTGCTGCGCGTGGGACAGGGCATCACTTGGGTTCTAACCAGGCAGGTTGTCATGGCAAAACTCCCTCCCGGACCGCCCAATGGAATCACAGGATTTCGTCACATCCCGACCGCCAGGCGTGGCCTGGTGGGGATGTTTCGCGAGTTGGCCGAGCAGTACGGCGAAACGGTGTATTACCGGATCGGTCCGATCCGCTTTTACCAGTTTGCCACGCCCGATTCGGTACGAGCTATCTTCCTGAAGCACCTCGACTGCTTCAAGAAGCCGTACCGCCTGAAGCAGGTGTTCGGCCTCTGGAACGGCCGAGGCCTGTTGCTGGCCGACGGGCGCGACTGGCAGCGCAAACGCCGCATGGTGCAAGGGGCCATGCATCGCCGCGATGAAACGCGGTTTGCCGAGATTGCGGTCCGGCAGACGGTGCGATACCTGCAAGGTCTGGCAGATCGCACCCAGGCCGATGCCAGCACCTTGTTTGAACGTATCGCGTTTGCCTACGCTTGCGAGGCCATTTACGGCCCAGAGATTCACGATACCATCGACGAACTGTGCGATGCCTACGATGTGCTGCACACGTTTGGTGTCGAAGAGATGTTCAACCCCTTTCCGACCCCGCTTTGGTTTCCGTTGCCGCGGAACCGGCGGGTGTCCAAGGCCCGCAGGTTTGTCCGCCGCACGTTGTACAACGCGATCGCGGACCGCCGCCAGCAACCGCGGGATGATCTCCTTAGCCTGCTGATCACTTCCCAAGACGACCACGGTGGCCACCCGTTCACGGATCGGCAGGTCCATGACGAAGCAACCGGGTTGCTCTTGGGCGGGAAAGAAACCACCGGCGCCGGCATGGCCTGGACCGCCTACCTGTTGGCCCGCCATCCCGAGGTCCAAGCCGAGGCGGCCCGGGAGATCGACCAGGTGTTAGGCGGGAGCGACGTAACGAGCGAAACGCTGTCCAGGCTCAAGTATTTGGAGATGGTCTTCAAGGAATCGCTACGACTCTACCCGCCCGTATATGCGCTCACGCGCAAGTGTGTTAAGACCGTGGAGGTGGAAGGCTATCGCATTCGGCCCTGGAGCGAGGTGTATGTGGCCACGTGCATCCTGCACCGCAGCCCTCGCTGGTTCGACCAGCCCGACGCGTTCCGCCCGTCGCGCTTCGCGCCCGATGCTCCCGAGATTCCGCATTTCGCCTACGTGCCGTTTGGCGCGGGACCGAGAGCTTGTGTGGGGCGAGGGATGGGCATGGTGCTGGGAATCGCTACACTGGCCACGGTGCTGGCGCGGTACCAGATTCAATTGGCACCCGGGCAGTCGGAGCCCGAGCCCGACGCTGGCATCGCCATGCGTCCCAAGAACCTGAACCTGGTTCTGGTCGAGCGGAGCGCCACGCGTCAGCCTGGCCACCCGGCCACCCCCTGGTTCCACAGCGAGAAGTCGGCCGGCAGCCCAACCCGGGTCGGCCGCAAACCGCCCACCATTTCTGAACATTGAGAAGTCCCAAGGCGATGCCATGACCGGCGTGGACCTGCACGGAGAAACCGCGATTGTAACGGGAGCGGGCGTTCGCGTCGGTAAGGCGTTGGCGCTGGCCCTGGCGCAAGCCGGGGCCGACGTGGCCATTCATTATCACTCATCGACCGAAGCGGCCGAAGAAACCGTGGCGGCCGCCCAGGCGTTCGGCGTTCGCGCCGTGGCCGTTCAGGCCGATCTGGGCGATTCCATCACGGCGGCCGAGCGAATTGTTGAAGAAACGGCCTCAAGACTCCAGCCGGCCACCATTCTGATCAACAGCGCGTCCATCTTTGGCTCAGGCGGCCCCCTGGATACGGACGAACCCACCTGGGACAGCCATTTCGCCATCAATCTCAAAGCGCCGTTTTTCCTCTGCCAGTCGTTTGCATTGGCCATGCCAGAAGGCGTGTCGGGTAACATTATCAACCTGCTGGATTGGCGGATCGACCGGCCGCGCGGCGAGAAGCTGGTTTACACGCTGACCAAGAGTGCCTTGGCCGCCATGACCCGAGGTTTGGCACACGCGCTGGCGCCGCGGGTCCGCGTCAACGGGATTGCCCCCGGGGCTATCTTGCCACCTCCTGGCGCCGACCAGGAATATTTCGAGCGGCTTGCCCGGCAGATTCCGCTGGAACGAACAGGTTCGCCCGATGAATTGTGCAAGGCGATGCTGTACCTGCTGAGCTCGCCGTTTGTCACCGGCGAAGTGATCTACGTCACCGGTGGCGAACATCTATGAGATGCGAGCGGTGGCGCCCTAGCCGCTACCCTTTTTGATGGCCTTGAGCGTGTCGGCCTCGGGCAGGGCCTTG
>CAZEEG010000149.1:0-12373 GCA_964511065.1 uncultured Pirellulales bacterium
CGCACGTCGCGCCAGGTATCCGGGCTGCCTTGTTCACCCGCCACCGTGGAGAACCGGGCCAGCACTTCCGTCGTAACGCCTTTTTGGAACAGCGCGGCCCGGGTAAAGGCAGACACGTCCTCGGTTGTTTCAAATAGGCCAAATGCCCCTGAGCCTTTGGCGTGCGGCTGGCGCTCGGGCACCTTCTCGCGGTTGAAGTGCGCCATCTGCTCCAGGAAATGTACATCGTGAAGCAGGATGGGGCCGTTGGGTCCGATGGTCAGCGAGTTCCGATCACTGGGGGCCGGCGCGCCCGTGCTCATGGTTGAGGCGGCCGTCTGCCCATCCTTCGATTTGCTCATGCTGTTTCTCCTGTGCGCGCAATGGTCCCCAGTGATGCCGCAGAGTCTACCACGGGGGGCTGGGCCGTTCCACGGACGGGCCGCGCGCAACGGCGGCGGCAAGCCGCAAGCACGGACGAAGCTTGAGAGCGGTTCGCGGCGCGCACCCTTCACCGCTTGCCGCTCCAGGCCGGTTCGCCCCAATCGGCGGTGAACGCCTGGCCGCAGGTTTCACAGCCCAGCGCCTGCCCCAACGTTGCGCCGGGGACTTGATGCGATGCGCCGCAGCCAGGGCACGCAACGGCGAACCGTGTGGTTTCGTCGGCCGCCAATCCCAGCACGTCCTCCGGCACGCCCGCTACGGCGATATCCTGAGCTTCGAGCGTGGTCAGCAGGTCGTGCGTCAGCGGGACGATCGAGGCAATCCGGTTGGCCATCCGGCGAATGGCATCTTCAAACACGTTGCGCACCAGGCGGCCGTTGGCAAAGTGTTGCAGGCCTTCGGAACGCGCGCACTGCAACAGGCGATGTTTCATCCCCAGCAGCAACCGGCCCCGGGCGGTGGGCGTGGCCCGGTAATGATTGCGTTCGCAGAGCCCTTGGAAGATCTGCCCCAGTTCTACCGGCCTGTAGTCGGGAAACGAAAGATGCCGGCTGAACCGACTGGCCAGGCCAGGGTTGGAGGCCAGCAACCGCTGCATCGGCTCGGGATAACCTGCCAGGATGACCACCAGGCGTTCGCGCTGATCTTCCATCCGCTTGAGCAGCGTTGCAACGGCTTCGTGGCCGAACTGATCGTTGCCCTGTTCGGAAACGAGCGTATAGGCTTCGTCGATGAACAGGACGCCATCGAGCGCTTCGTCGATCATCTTGTTGGTCTTGGGGGCGGTCTGCCCCACGTACTTGGCGACCAGCCCGGAGCGGTCGCACTCGACCAGGTGCCCCTTGGCGAGCACGCCCAGTGCGCCGAAGATGCGTCCCACCAGCCGGGCGACCGTGGTCTTGCCGGTGCCGGGGTTGCCGGTAAAGGCCATGTGCAGGCCGATCGGAGTGCGGGGCAGCCCCAGTTGATGCCGCTGTTCCTGCACCTTGAGAAAGTTGACTAGCTGGGTGACTTCGTGCTTGATCGGTTCCAGGCCGATCAACTGGTGCAGCTGGGCCAGCGCTTCTTTCAGTTGCTTCTCGCGGTTGGCCGCCTCGGGATCGGCGGCGGTTGGGGCGGACCCTGGCTGATTGGGCGACGAATCGCTGCCGCGGGCCTGGGTGTGTGCCGATCCGTCAGTACCCGGGTGCCGCGGCTTGGACGCCGCCCCGCTGGCATGACGGTCCGCTGGAGGTTGGCTGGGCAGCGGCGGAGGCGCCCCGCCGATCTGCTGCACCGCCCTGGTGGCCGCCGCCTGGGCGTCGACGTGGTGGCCGGGTTCGTCGAGTGGGATGCGGCGCAAGTGCAGGTCCAATTCGTTCTGCAAGCTGCGGAGCGTGGCGGCTTCGCGCTGGTGGATGCTGCCGTCGGCCTTGGCCACCAGGTTGGCGAACCGCATGACAATGGTTTCCAGTTCGCCGACACGGTCGCGCAGGGCCGGCAATTCCTCGAACGGTCGCAGAATTGTGCTCCACCGCAGCGTGGCTGAGCGGTCGAGCATGGCGCGCACGGCGGTCTTGAGTTCTTCGCCCCGGAGACGCTGCCCCCACAGGTGGTCTAACAGTTCTGCAGCCAGTTGCAGTTCGGTGCGGTGGATCTTGGCGTCAGCCCGGGCGACGGTGGTAAACACCTTCATCAGTAGTGCCCGGTGCAGATTGTCCATCTGCTCGACAAAGTTCTCCACCGGCCGGTTGGTGAAATACTCGGGGTGGAAGTCCACGCAGTGTTGGCCAGAACTGGTGTACAGTTTCTGGCAAGCGAGCATCGTGGCGTGTAACTCGGCCAGCAGTCTTGTGGAATCGACGGACATGGACGATGGATGCCGAGGCAATGGCCGGGGGGAAGGCACAGGGGTGCTATTCTCGCACGAAAGCGGTAACCGTCCAAGACATATGCACCCGGGGCCAGTGGCCGCCAACGCACACGGAGAGATCGTAGACGGCCGTTCACATGCTCGGCAACTGACAATACCTTCTCCGTTGCGTACACTGGAGAGTGCGTATCAACATTGGGGTAGGATGCGGCAGCAGGCCAGTCGCTGGCAGCCTGCACGAAACACGAGTTGGAAACTCAATTTGTCGAGGGCGACATGTCGCTATTTGAGAACGACCGCTACCAGTGGCGAGAGACGTATTTCGTCTTCTTCGACCGCGCGCGCCGCCCCAGTTGGCCGCAAATCGAAAAAGCATTGCAAAAGCTCCAGGCCCATTTTGAGATCGCCTCGCCCCGGGTGGACAGCGAGGGCAACTTCGAGTCGGTCACGCTGATGGCCCCGGAAGCGTATTCGGCCCTGGATATCAGCTACCTGGAGGGCGAAGAAGTCCTCGAACAGGGCGCCACGATCGCTGAAGAAATGCAGGACATGGTGGCCGACGCGGCTGAAAAGGCCAAGCTGGCGCGGATGGTCCAATGCGATGCCCACTTTGAAATCTTCCACTTTGAAGAAATGGTGCCCGACGACGAACTGGACGAGCCCGAAGGCATGCTCGACCCGGGCGCCCTGCTGCTGGTGTTGGGCGCCCTGGCCGAACTGACCGGCGGCGTGGCCGTCGATCCGCAGTCAAACACGTTGGTATGACCCGCAAGCGATGCCAACGACAGGGGAGACGTGCCCGCGACGGTTGGCGGCAACTCCCCGCGGCCTGTGCGCGGTGCGTGGCCAGCGGGCTCCCTGGCCGAGCGTTTCCCTCGCCAGCGGCTTGTCTTGCGTATCACCGTTGAGTCGCAGGCGCGGCTTGCGGCTTAACGCGCATCGCTCGCGATCCGTTGCTTTACAAACACCGCATGTACGCGACGAGGTCGGCCCGTTCCTCCGCGGTGAGCTTCAGCTGCAGCACCACGTTGAAGAATTCGACGGTATCTTCCAGCGTGAGCAACCGCCCATCGTGCATGTACGGCGGCGAGTCTTTGATGCCTCGCAGGGTGAACGTCTTGATGGGGCCCTCGGCCATGTTGTATTGGCCGTTGATCGTTTCAGGCTCGTAGAACCGCTCCAGGTGCAAATCGTGCATCAGGTGGTCGAGGAAGTGCGGCTTGGGATGACACTCGGCACAGCGGCCTTTCCCAAAGAACAGTTCTTCCCCACGTAATTCCGACTGGGTGGCCTTCGACGCAATCAGCCGCCCGAACGGGTCGAGCTTGGGCGCTGGCGGAAAGTCGAACATGTTCTGCATCTGGGCCATCATCGCCACCTGGTTCGGACGATCCGGCAGATGCACGCCTTTCTTGGTGGCGATCACGTGGTCGCCGTCGAAATATGCCGTCCGCTGCTCAAACTCTGTGAAGTCTTCGATGGAACGCAGCGATCGCTTTGAACCGTGAATCTGCTGGTTGAACATGCCCCGCAGGCTGACGGTGTCGAGACGGAACCGGGCCTGCTGTGGCCGGGTGTCGGGATTGAGATGGAACGCGGCGTTGGTATGGCCATTGGTATGGCAATCCAGGCACGACACACCCAACTGCGGTTCTTTCACCTTGCGGTCTTCGGTCTGGTTGAACTGCTGTTGCGGAAACGGGGTCAGCAGCAACCGCAGCCCTTCCATCTGCACGGGCGTGATCTTACCCTTCATCAGTTCGTAGTAGTTCTTGATCGTGATCGCTTGCCCTTGCGAAACATCGCCCAGGTCGGGCCGATTGCTGAGAAAGACGGGGGGCGGGAACTCGGGCGTCAGGTGGTCGGGCAGGTCGAAATCCGTATCGAACCGCTGCAAGTCGCGGGCTTCCGCCTTGCGAATCACGTCGATCTGGTTCTTGGGAAAGACCTGGCCGCCCGTCTCGTGCTTGGAGTGCGGCAGCGGGCGAAAGCCGTAAGGGAACAGGTTCCGCTCCTTGATTTGTTCGGGAGTCATGTTAGCGAGCTGATCCCAGGTGAGGCCGTCGGGCAAGCGTACCCGAATCCCCTGTTGCACCGGCTTGCGTCCGCCCGACATCATCACATCGCTGGGGTTGTCGCTCAGATCGTAGCGGCGTTTCAGGAGTTCCTCTTGCCGCTGATTGAACCTGGCACGTTCCCCGCTGTCCTTCTGCATGACTTCTTTGAACGGTTTATCGACCACGACGGGCGCGTACGTCTCGCCAGCCAGCGGCGAGGGAGGACCAAGAGGGCTGGGATCAGCCGGGTTGGCGGCCTTTGGAGGCGGGCCGGCACCTGGCGATCGCCTGGTAGGCACCTGCTCGATGGATTGCTGATACTCGGTGGGCGGGGTGAATTCCGGCCCATCGCCTGGAGGCTGTTTGGCATTCCTATCGGCGGTTGGTTGTTGGGCTGCCCGGTTGGCAGCCTGCGTCGATGGCCGGTCGTTGGGGCCGTTCGATACTTGCGCTGACAACAGACCAAAGGGAAGTACAACGGCAGCAGCCACAAACAGCGCGACCAGATACCTGCGCATAAGATCCTCCTGAGGTGGGCGGAACGTGGATCGGCGGTGGAAAGTCACCCAAGTCGCCCCAGTTCCTGCATTTGGCGCGCCGACCGGCCAAAGGTGCCGGGCTGCCTTGGAAATCTTTCCCCGCGGCCCCGCTCGGCAGATGCGCTTTGCCCGTATAATGAAAGTTGCGGGTGACGAAATCGGGCCCCGGATGGTTTGCACGCCGGTCGCTGCCCGCTTGGTGCCAAGGCGGATCCTCACCGGAGAGCCGCGGCAGAGCAACCTGCCGCGCCTCTGATCTCTGTTTCTAAGCTAATACGATGCAAGAACTTCCGGTCCTCAACCGGACTGTCGGTCCCACTAGCGAATTACTCGGCTGGCTCGATCCTGCGCGGTTTTCGTCGCGCCAGCCGCTGCCGATGAGCGTGGAAGAAATGCGCACCCGAGGGTGGGACGAGGTCGATGTGGTCTTTGTGACCGGCGATGCCTACGTGGACCATCCCAGCTTCGCCATGGCAATTATCGGCCGAGTGCTGGAGGCCGCCGGGTTTCGAGTGGGCATCGTCAGCCAACCTGATTGGCACTCGTGCGATGCGTGGAAGACCTTCGGCCGCCCTCGCCTGTTCTTCGGCATTTCGGCCGGGAACATGGATTCGATGATCAACCACTACACGGCCAACCGGAAGGTGCGCAACGACGACGCCTATTCGCCGGGCGGCCGTATCGGTTGCCGGCCCGACCGCGCCACCCTGGCCTATTGTCAGCGTGCCCGGGAAGCCTACAAGGGCGTGCCGGTGATTGCCGGCGGGGTGGAGGCCTCGCTCCGCCGCCTGGCCCACTACGACTATTGGAGCGACAAGGTCCGGCGGTCGATCCTGTTGGATTCCAAGGCCGACCTGGTGGTGTACGGGATGGGCGAGCATGCCA
This sequence comes from uncultured Pirellulales bacterium, assembly GCA_964511065.1. GTDB lineage: Bacteria > Planctomycetota > Planctomycetia > Pirellulales > S012-138 > CALBRZ01. The sequence goes on from CAZEEG010000149.1 coordinate 5,757, forward strand.
TTGTGGAGATCGCCCGCCGCCTGGCCGCCGGTGAAACCGTAGCGGACCTGCGCAACCTGCGTGGGGTGGCCTATGCGCTGGGAGCCTCGGAGCAGCCGCCAACCGATGCGATCGTGCTGCCTTCGTATGAGAATGTATGCGCGGACAAGGTGGCCTTTGCCGAGGCCACGCGGATCATCCACAACGAAACCAATCCCTATAACGCCCGGCGGCTAGTCCAGTATCACGACCGCCAGGCGGTGGTGGTGAATCCGCCTCAATACCCGGTCAGCCAGGCGGTGATGGATGCCGTGTACGATCTGCCGTATACGCGGCGGCCGCACCCCAGTTATCGCGAACCGGTCCCCGCCCACGACATGATCAAGGACTCGATCACGATCATGCGGGGCTGTTTTGGCGGTTGTACGTTCTGCTCCATCACCGCGCACCAGGGCCGCATTATCCAGTCGCGCAGCAAGCAATCGGTGCTGGGCGAAATCCGGGCGATGACTGCCGATAAGGATTTCAAAGGTGTCATCAGCGATATCGGCGGCCCCACCGCCAATATGTATGAAATGAAATGTACGCGGCCGGAGGTAGAAGCCCGCTGCCGGCGGCAATCGTGCGTACATCCCACCATTTGCAAACTGTTGGGCACCGATCACGGCCCGCTGATCGAGGTGATGCGCGAAGCCCGAACGACACCCGGCATCAAAAAGGTGCGCATTTCCAGCGGCATACGCATGGACCTGGCTCAGCGCTCCCCCGAGTATGTACGCGAACTGGTACGGCATCACGTGGGCGGTTACTTGAAGGTGGCCCCGGAACATACCGATCCCTTGGTATTATCGAAGATGCGCAAGCCCTCGGGCGACGACTTTGAGAAATTCAGCGAGGTATTCCAGTCCGAGTCGAAGAAGGCGGGCAAGAAGCAGTACTTGATTCCCTACTTCATTGCCAGCCATCCCGGCAGCGACCTGGATGCCATGATCCATCTGGCTACGTTTCTCAAGCAGAACGGTTATCGCCCCGACCAGGTGCAGGACTTCATTCCGGCCCCGATGGACGTGGCCACGGCCATGTACTACACAGGCATCGACCCGTTCACACGGAAGCCGGTTTACGTGGCCAAACACCTGCGCGATCGCAAGCTCCAGCGGGCATTGATGCAGTTCTTCAAGCCCGAGAATTATTTCGAAGTGTGCGAAGCGCTGCGGCAAGCGGGCCGGCAGGACTTGATCGGCGATGGCTGCGATTGCCTGATCCCTAGCCGCCCACCCAAGGAAGCGATCGAACGCCGGCGGAAAGACGCCAACAGCCGATTCCGTGGCGAATACGTGCATACGGTGAAGCAGGGTGGCAGGAAAGCTGCCTCAGGCAGCCACCAAGGCAAGAAGAAGAGCCGCAAGCAATCGCGCCACAAGTCGGGCCGCGGCTACCGGCCGGACAGGAAGACGGCTACCCGCCGTGAGGAGAATCAGTAGCGGCACTCACCCTGGTAGGCCGCAGGGTGAAACCGGAGGACCAAAGAGATGACCAGACCGCGTAGGGAAGAATTCCTCTCCCAACTATGGGGCGGGACACGGCTGGGACGCTCGCGATGGCGTGGCTTTTCGCGACAATCTTCAGGCCACCTACATCATCCGAATCTATGCGGAGTTTGAAGCCGCCCTGCGGGATTACTGGTTGACCTATCTCAAGAGGTCCACGCGTCCAGGCATGTATGATCTGGTTCACCACGCCATCCCCAATCAAAGCTTTTCGCAAGACGTCATCGACAATGCTGATGACATGCGACGTTACCGCAACTTTCTGTTGCACGATGTCGAGGATGAAGTGGGCGTGCATGTAGGATCGTTTACCGTCCAGGAGGCGAGAAGTCGTCTGTGCGCTTACCTGGCACGCCTGGACGCTTCGTGGAGATAAAGGTGGCAGACCGGTAGAAACTCTGGCGGCTAAACGGGCCGTAATCGGGCAGGATTTAAGACCGCGGCCAGCGCTCCCCGTGTCTTTGCTCCCTACATCCGTCCCTCGGGCAGTAGGGCGATGCCGGGGCGGGCGGCTTCCTGGCAGGCCCGATAGTGCTGCCGCAGTTGCTCGGCCAGGCGGCCTGCTTCCAGGGTGATGTAGTCCAGGCCCCAGGCTTTCAGAATCGGCTCGGTGAAGTGCATGGCCGTGTCAGTTGAGTTTTCGATCAGCCGCGAACGGTACCCGATGATCGCATATAGCGGCAGTTGCAGGTCGAACAGTGCATTACGCAGGGCATCGCCCGACTCAAACAGGCCGGTGTTCTGAATCACCACCAGAGGGCTCTTGCCGCCCAGGTACAGCCCCCCGGCCACGGCCCAGGCTTCGCCCTCGCGGCATACGCGGACCAGTTGGAGGCGCGGCGAGCTTTCCAGGGCGGCTTCCCAGGGCCCCACGGCCGAGTCGGGCAGCCAGACCACGTGCGTGATCCCCAGTTCGGCCAGCGTCTGCTCGACTTCGTTGCCGCAATACATGGATATTCTCGCTGAAGACGCAGGCTGGCCCAGCGGGCGGCGGCGGTTTATCGCCCGGCTGCCTGGCTGGCTGTCCGGCTGCGCAACGTGGTGATCCAGATGAACGGGGCGCCGGCCTCGTCGGTGCGCACTTCGTACACTAGCCGCGCTTGCCCCAGCAGTGTCCGCAGGATGATGCTGTAGTTGAGCTTTCGCGCCGGCAGTTGCACGGTGGCCTTGGTCAGGTCGATTCCTTCGGCGGCCAAGGCATTATGGTCGGCGAGGAACGGAACCTTCAACCTTCCTTGGATGGCCGTCATGGCGGCCGTGAGTGAGGTGCCCTTGTCGATCTCGACCTCGATCACTTCCGCGAGGACCGGCAATATCTCGCGGCGGCGGTCCTCGGCCGAAAGGCCCACCGGCCAGATTTCCTCGGCATCCCTGGCGGCGATCACGTGCAGTTCGTATCGGCCGCCGGCGGCACGCGGTACCAGGGCCAATCCCGCCGGTCGGATCAGATAAGCCAGGGCCGTACCCGAGGCCATGCCTTGGAGTTCTTCGGCCAGCGCGCCGGCCCGTTCCAGGGCTTCGCCCGTCCCCGGGGCGACATTCACGCGCAGCGGCAGGCCTGCGGCGATCTTGGCCAGCACCTGGCTGCGGCGCAGGCCGGCGGTCGGGAAATCGACCTCTTGGGCGAGCGACTTGCGGATGTCGGCAACCACGCGCTCATCCAGTCCAAATACCTTCTGGGGCCGGCCCGGCCCCGGCGGGCCGTTAGCGCGGAGATCGTCGAGCCAGGCCTTGATACCGGCGGCGTCGCGCGCGGTGAACCGACCGCCCGGCAGTATCAGTTCGTTGCGGACGGTGAGGATGCCGGTGACGCGATAGCTGGCCGTGGCGCCTGAGCCGGTCGTATCGACGCGCGGAGCATCGTCGGCCTGCATGCCGCGGATGCGCAGCCCGGTAACGCCCAGCCGAGTGAGTGTCTGGTACCACGTTTGGGCGTCCGTAGCCTGGAAGCCTTCTTGGGTCGCCAATTCCAGTTGCACGCGGGGGGCGGCCTCGGCATGGCGGCCTGCCACGCACAGCAGCATGGCAGCCGCGGTGGCCATCGACCAAGACGTGCGGGACATGGCATTCTCCCGGTGGTGAGCGTGTGCGGCCGGTACCGCAGCCCGGAGCTGTGCGGACCCTGCGCTGCGCAACCCGATTCAAAGGAGTATAGCATTCGGCGTTCTGGCCGAAGTAACGGATTGCCGCACGGCCCTCGCCTTTTTCACGGGCGGCTTCCGTCGGCATCCAGGTTATATGCATCACCGCAGCAACGCGCACTGTCCTCCCAGCGACACATGGGGCGAATCGCCGAGCGGCAGAGGAACCTTGAGTTCGTGCGCGCCGCAAGGGATCATCTGCACTTGGAAGGCCAACAGGCGGCCGGTCGTGCCGTTGCCCCCTTTTCGCCGGCGCCCCCAACCGTTCAACCTCGTAGGCGGAGCCCAGCAGTTATGTCGCCCAGCGTTCGTCGCAATCCACGTCAGGCTGACCGAACCAGTAGATACTGGGAGAAGTTGGCGGCCAGGCCCGATTCCGATCCTCGCACGCTGTGGTTGCTGGCTGCCGCCGCGGCGTGCCTGGTCTGCTGGGGTTGGTGCTCCCCGGGCCGGGCTCAAGAAGCCAAGCCCGAAGCAAACGCCGTAACGGTTCTTCCTGGCACGGCCCCGCTCTCCGCCGAGGGCGACTTGGCGTCCGCCATGATCGACGGGATCGACCGCTTCCTGCTTGAGGAAACCAAGGTTGCTGCAGAGCGCAGGGCCGAGTTCTGGCAGCGCGATTTCAGCAGCCACCAGGCCTATCAGCGCTCCATCGAGCCGCAGCGCAAGCGGCTCAAGCAGATACTGGGCGTGGTCGACCAGCGCGAACCGGTCGAAGCCATCGAGCTGATTACCACCTCGCGGCGGCCATCGCTGGTCGCCCGGGGCGACGGCTTCCAGGTGTATCGCGTGCGCTGGCCGGTGCTCAAGGGCGTTACGGCCGAAGGCTACCTGCTCACGCCCGACCTGCATGCGGCACTGGCCGACGTGGTGGCGATTCCCGACGCCGACCAAACTCCTGAGATGCTGGTGGGCCTGGTGGAGTGCGAAGAGCACGTGCAGTTTGCGCGGCGACTGGCGGAGAATCGCTGCCGGGTGCTGGTGCCGACGCTCATCAGCCGCGACGACACCTACTCGGTCACCTGGGTGGGGCGCAAGACCAATCAGCCGCACCGCGAGTTCGTCTACCGCCCGGCTTTCCAGATGGGCCGCCATATCATCGGCTACGAGGTGCAGAAAGTGCTCGCGGCCGTCGACTGGTTCCGCCAGCCCGATGCACCGCAGCACACCAAGGTGGGTGTCATCGGCTACGGCGAAGGCGGGCTGCTGGCACTGTATGCCGCGGCGGTCGATCCGCGCATCGACGCCTGCTGCGTCAGCGGTTACTTCACCGATCGGCAAGGGCTATGGCAGGAACCGATCTATCGCAACGTGTTCGGGCTGCTGGAACAGTTCGGCGATGCCGAGGTTGCCAGCTTCATTGCGCCGCGAACTTTGGTCGTTGAAGCGTGCCGTCATCCGGAATTGGATGGTCCGCCCGAGCCTCGTGACGGCCGCCGCGGTGCGGCGCCCGGCGCGATCAAGACACCGGGTGAGGCCGAAGTTCGGGCAGAGTTTCAGCGGGCGGTGGAACTGGTGAAGCCGCTTCAACCGCGGTTCACCTTTGTGTCCAGCGGCCAGGACGGCCGCGGTCCGCACGGCACCGATGCCGCCTTGGCCGCCTTTCTGGCTGGCCTGATACCCGATTGGGAGTTGCAACCGCTGGCAGGGACGCCGCGCGTCGTGCCCGGAGCGGGCGATGCCGAGCTTCAGCAACGCCGCCAGCGGGAGCAGCTTGAAGAGCTTCTGGAACATACGCAGGCGCTGCTGCGCGATTCAGAAGTGGTTCGCGACGAACTGCATGCGGGTGTCGATCTCGGCTCGCTGGATAAGTACCAGCAGTCGATGGAGCCCTATCGTACGGCGTTCTATCGCGATGTGATCGGCAAGTTCGAGCGGCCGTTGTTGCCGGCCAATCCCCGCACCCGGCAGGTGTACGACCAGGCGAAGTACCGCGGCTACGAGGTGATGCTGGACGTGTTCCCCAACGTTCCGGCCTACGGCATCCTGCTGGTGCCCAAGGATATCGAGCAGGGCGAACGGCGGCCGGTGGTCGTGTGCCAGCATGGCCTGGAGGGCCGGCCGCAAGACGTGGCGGACCCGTCTGTGAACCATCGGGCCTACGAGCAGTACGCCTGCAAGCTGGCGGAGCGGGGATTCGTCGTCTACGCGCCGCAGAACCCTTATATTTTTGGCGACCGCTTCCGCAGCCTGCAGCGGAAGGCGAACCCGCTGGGCAAATCGCTGTTTAGCGTGATCGTTCCGCAGCACGAGCAGACGACGGCCTGGCTGGCGAGCCTGCCGTTTGTCGACGGCCAGCGCATCGCTTTCTATGGATTGAGCTACGGCGGCAAGACGGCGATGCGCGTACCGGCCCTGGTCGATCGCTACTGCCTTTCGATCTGTTCGGCTGATTTCAACGAGTGGATCTGGAAGAACGCTTCGCTCCGGAGCCGCTACAGCTACGTGGGAACCGGCGAATACGAGATCTTCGAGTTCAACCTGGGACACACGTTCAACTACGCGGAGATGGCAGCGTTGATTTGCCCCAGACCGTTCATGGTAGAACGTGGACACGACGACGGCGTGGCACCGGACACCCAGGTGGCTTACGAGTACGCCAAGGTCCGGCTGCGGTACGACAAGCTGGGGATCGGCGACCGGACGGAGATCGAGTTTTTCAACGGCCCGCACAAGATCCACGGCGTGGGCACGTTCCGCTTTCTGCATCGGCATTTGGACTGGCCAGAACCGGGCGGGGCGAGCCAGGCTGCGCAATCACCCGGCGGCTGATCGCCGGTGGGGTTTTAGCGATTGCGTGGTGTTTGCCGGCAGTCGGCTCAAGGACTGGGCCCGTGGTTCCGATAACAGTTGCGGATTCTTCCGCAACAGGGCCGACAGCATGACACGCAGGATAGCACTGGCTGCAGAGAAGGGCGGCGTTGGTAAAAGCACCACGGCCGTCAAC
>CAZEEG010000150.1:0-7696 GCA_964511065.1 uncultured Pirellulales bacterium
GGCCGATCGTGCTGGAAAACGTGCTGTTCATCAGCAAGAAGGAAAAGGCGATCACGCGGATGCTCAGCGCGCTGCAAGTGCAGGTGCGGAAAGAAGATTGATCCAGGCGGCGTGTGCGGCCGCCGGATTCTCTCCAAATTCCTGTACGTCCCCGCGGCGCCCCGTAAGCATCGGGGTTCTCGGAGCGCCTAAGGCTTGCTGCGTATAACCGGCGCCCTTCTCTCGGCCTGGCGCTGCGCACTCAAGTCGCCCCCCACGAAGAAAAGCATTGGCAAGCGTTGATGCTTCAGGTACCCTGCTGCTCAGTTGGAGGGGGGTATTCGCCCTTGTATGTGGCAGACACGCCTCCCACTTGGCCGCAACGTACCCCTCCCCCCATCGATCCCGGTTTCTGTTGGACCAGGAGCCTCCCGCCATGCAGCCTGCCCAGTCTCGTCGCGCCGCACCAGCGTTCATCCACCCGGCGGTCTCCCGGCGAACGGCATTACAGGCCGGAGCGATCGGCATCCTGGGGCTGGGCATGAACCACCTGGCCGCACTCCAGGCCGCCACCCCCGGTACCCCGCAGGGCAAGAAGCCTGTTACGGCCAAGAACGTAATCTACATCTTCCTTTCCGGTGGCTTGTCGCAGTTAGACAGCTTCGACCTCAAGCCCGATGCCCCCGACACCATCCGTGGCGAGTTCAACCCAATCGACACGGCCACGCCGGGCATCCGCATCTGCGAGCATCTGCCGCTGCTGGCCCAGCGGAGCCAGAAGTGGGCGCTGGTCCGCTCGCTCACGCACCCCTACAACGAGCATTCGCAAGGGCATATGGTGATGCTCTCGGGCAAGACACCGCTTCCGCCGAGTTTCAGCCCGGCCAAACCGGGAGCAGGAGATTGGCCCTCCATCGCCGCTGTGGCCGGCGATGCGGTTACCCCGCGGCACAATCTTCCGCCGGCGGTCGTGCTGCCGGAGGTGCTGATCCACCGTACCGGCCGCGTCATTCCGGGCCAGTTTGCCGGCCAGATGGGCAGCCACCGCGACCCGTGGTTCATCAAGGCTTCGGATTTTCGCTCTACGTTGTATGGGGCTTATCCGGAGTTTGGTTTTCACCATGCGCGAGGGCCTGAGAACCCCAAGGACTATGTCTTCCAGGCTCCCCACTTGGCGCTGCCCGAGGGTTTGGGCCGGCGCCGGCTTGGTGGCCGGTTAGCGCTGCTGGCCGATGTCGAACGCCAACGGGCGGAGCTGGAGACATTTGCCGAGGTCGAACAATTCGACCGCAACCGCCAGCAGGCGGTCTCGCTTTTGTCCGATCCCAAGACCCAGCGGGCCTTCGACGTTCACCAGGCAGACGATGCGATTCAGGAATGCTACGGAAAGAATGTCTTTGGCTGGTCGCTGTTGATGGCCCGGCAACTGATCGAGGCCGGCGTCAGCCTGGTGCAGGTGAACCTGGGCAATAACGAAAGCTGGGATACCCACGGTAACGCCTTCCCCAATCTTAAAGATTGCCTCTTCCCGCCCACCGATCGGGCGGTATCGGCCCTGCTCGACGATCTGGAGGCCACCGGTCTGCTGGACGAAACTCTGATCGTGATGGCGGGCGAATTTGGGCGAACGCCGCGGATTTCGCACCTGGCAAGCCACTACGCCAAGCCCGGCCGCGACCACTGGGGGGCTGTGCAAACGGTGTTCTTCGCGGGCGGCGGTGTGCGCGGGGGCACGGTGATTGGTTCATCGGATCGGTACGGTGGCCGCCCTGCCAGCAATCCCCAACAACCAGAAAACATGGCCGCGACGATCTACCAAGCACTGGGCATTCCGGCCACGGCCGCTTGGAAAGATGATGTCGATCGCCCCCACCACATCTACAGTGGCCCACCCATCGAAGGCCTGACCGGCTAACGACCGCAGGCGGTTCCTTTGCCCTCCTCGCGCAGGCTCGATACGATGTAGCGCCGGCGGGACTGCCGCCGCGCTCCGTCGTGGCTGCCGCGCGCCACGCCTGGAGTGCCTGTTTCTCTCCCCCCAGTGCTTGAAGGCCATCGCATGTTGCGGAGTGCTTTCCCTTATATCGTGTTGATTGTGCTGACCGGCGCGGTCGCGTGGGCCCTCTCGTTCGGTACGCTCCCCCCGGCCGACTTCACATTTTGCAATGGCACGGAAATTCAATCCGTCGATCCGGCGATCGTTACCGGCCAGCCCGAGGGACGCATCATCCAGGCCATTTACGAAGGGCTCGTGAACTGGGATCCCAAGACCCTGGAGCCAACCCCTGGCGTTGCCGACAACTTCCGCCAGGTCACCGTGCGCGATCAAGACGGCCACGAAGTGACCAGGTGGGAGTTCGAGGGCCTTTCCGACGACCGGCTCACCTACACGTTTCATATTCGCGAGGATGCGAAGTGGTCGGACGGCAGCCCGCTCACGGCGCACGATTTCGTCTACACGTTCCGGCGGTTCATCGACCCGATGACGCCTAACCAGTACGTCTTTCAGCTCACCAGCTACGTCCACAACGCCGACCGTTACTACTCTCCCAGAATGCTGACGCCAGGCGATCCGGTGGAGGTGGAACTGTACCCGAAGCGCGATCTGCTGGGCATTCGGGGCGAGGTGCTGCGGGGATACCGATTTGTGGAGCGGAGCCTGTACGGCCCGGCACCCGATCCTGACGACGAAGATCCCCCGCCGCCCCAGTATCTTTACGTGCTGGAGAAGGATGGCCAGCAGCATCGGTTTCTGGCCGGCGGCGATGCCGGTTCGGCCACGTCGGAGGTAACCGTCTGCCGCCAGGTGCTGTTGGACTTCAGCGAGGTAGGTATCTACGCGGAAGACCCGCAAACATTCGTCGTGCGGCTCAAAAACCCGACGCCGTACTTTTTGACGCTGATGGGGTTTTATCCGCTGTTCCCGGTGAACGAGCGGTGCGTTGAAACCCACGGCAGTCCCGCCTGGACGCGGCCAGAGAATATTGTCACCAACGGCGCCTTCATCCTGAAAGAACGGCGGCTGCGCGACCGTATTCGGCTTGCCAAGAATCCTTACTATTGGGACCGCGAGAACGTGCGGCTCAACACCGTCGATGCGCTCGCGGTGGAGTCGTATGTGACGATGCTCAACCTGTACGAGGCAGGCGTGGCGGATTGGATTCCCACGGTTCCAGCCACCAGTGTCCGCGCCTTGTTGAAGCAGCAGCGCAAGGATTTTCACCCCAGCCCGGTGCTGACGGTTTACTTCTACCGCATCAACGTCACGCGGCCGCCCTTGGATAACAAGCTCGTGCGCCAGGCGATCTCGCTGGCGATCAATCGCCAGGAGATCATCGACACGATCACCGGTGCCGGCGAGGTCCCCGCCTACAGCCTGGTCCCGCCGGGCATTCCCGGCTACACGCCGGCCACCACCGCAGAATACAACCCCAGCCGCGCCCGCGAACTGCTGGCCCAGGCTGGCTACCCGGGCGGGCAAGGTCTGCCGCGCATCGAGATTCTTTACAACACCTCGGAAGATCACGCGGCCATCGCCGAGATGATCCAGCAGCAGTTGCGCAAGACCCTCAATATCGACGTCCGGCTTCGCAACGAGGAATGGAACTCCTACCTGATCAGCGTGAACCAGTTGCAGTACGATCTGGGGCGAGCGGGCTGGATCGGCGACTATGTTGACCCCAACACCTTTCTCGACATGTTCATCAGCGACGGCACCAACAACCAGACCGGCTGGCGCCACGACGAATACACGCGGTTGATCGAAGATGCCACCAGCGCCATTTCAGCCACCGAGCGCGATACGGTCAGCATCGCCGTGGGCGCCACGGGTCCGGCCGCGATTCCTGCCCGGTTGGATCTGCTGCACCAGGCAGAAGCCATCTTGATGGATGAGTTGCCGATCGTTCCACTTTACTTCTACGTCTCGAAGAACATGGTGCGTCCCTACGTGCACGGGTTTTACAGCAACCTGCAAGACGTCCATCCCTTGAAAGCCATCTGGATCGACGAAGAAGCCAAGCGGGCATACTGGGAGGAGCAGGGACGCTGATGGGCTGGTTTATTTTCAAACGCTTGGGATGGATGGTATTGACGCTGTGGGTGGTCTATACCATCTCGTTCTTCTTGATGCGGACGGTCCCCGGCAGCCCACTCTCCTCGGAGCGCCGATTGGCCCCGGAGATTGAGCAGAATCTGAAGCGGCGGTACAACCTCGACCGGCCGCTGCTGGAACAATACACGCACGATTTGCGGCAGATCGTGCTGCACTTCAACCTGGGCGCGAGTCTCAAAATCCAGGACTTCAGCGTCAACGAGATCATCGCGCAGGGCTTTCCCGTCTCGGCCTCGCTGGGCATCCTGGCGCTGACCTTCGCCCTGATGCTGGGCATGACCGCGGGCGTGATATCGGCCGTGCGCCGCGGTTCGCTGGCCGACTTTTCGATGATGACCGTGGCCACCGTCGGCATTGCGCTGCCCAATTTCGTGATCGCAGGGCTTGTGATTCTGCTGTTTGTGTTCTTGTGGCCGCTGTTTCCGCCGGGCGGATGGGGGCGTGTCTCAAACATTGTCCTGCCGGCTTTCTGCCTGGGGGCACCCTATGCCGCTTATATCGCGCGGCTGACGCGCACCGGCATGCTCGACGTGCTGGGCCAGGATTACATCCGCACCGCGTTTGCCAAGGGATTATCGGAGCGGACCGTCATCACCCGCCACGCCCTGCGAGGGGCGCTGTTGCCGGTGGTTTCGTTCCTGGGGCCTGCCACGGCGGGCATCCTGACTGGCTCGCTGGTGGTGGAGAAGATTTTTGGTATCCCCGGCCTCGGCGTCCATTTCGTCAATGCGGCGCTGCAACTGGACTATCCCTTGGCGATGGGCCTGGTGTTGCTGTACACCACGCTGTTGTATGTGATGAATCTGCTGGTGGACCTTTCCTATGCCATCCTCGATCCGCGCGTGAAGCTGGTGTGAGCCCTGCTTGGAGAACCCTGCATGGTGCCCCCCGCGCGGTGAGCCACCGGGGGGGATGCCGTTGGAGAGCTGAACAAGCGACCGGAACGAATGACTGAAACCCATCAACCACCGGAACTGCCCTCGACGCGGCCCGATGAGGCGCGGCGGTACCAGCGCCTGCTGGCCGAGGCCGAGAAAATCCAGGGTGTGTCGCTGTGGCGCGATGCCTGGATGCGGCTGCGCAAGAACCGCGTGGCCATGGCCGCCATGGCCTACTTGATCGTGCTTTCGCTCCTGGCGCTGCTGACGCCGCTGTTACCGCTGCAACCACCCCGGCAGCAGTTGACCGAGCTTTCCTTCCAGTCGCCCACCGCCTCGCCACTGTTCATTCAGGAATACGAAATCGCGGAAGAACGGCTCGGTACGGCGGTCGGCATTGCACCGGGTGTGGGATTAGGATGGGGCCCCGCGCACCTGGCCGAGATGCAAGCCAAGCTCGATGCCGACGGCTTCGGGCCGCTCAACTGGTTCGACAACGGCCAACTGGCTCTCCGCCGCAAAATCTTCGGCACCTGGTGCTTCAACTCCATCTGTGGCCGCGATCGACTCGGACGCGACCTTTTTGCACGGCTGTTCTGGGGAGCTCGGGTTTCGCTGCTGGTAGGGCTGGTTGCCACTCTGGTAGCGCTGGTGATTGGCGTCTCGTACGGGGCCATCGCCGGTTATCTGGGCGGCCGGACCGATAACGTGATGATGCGAATCGTCGATGTCCTCTATTCGATCCCCTTCATCTTTGTGGTGATTTTCATCATCAGCCTGTTAAATACCGAACAAGTCAAAGAGAAGATGGCCTCCTGGGGCATCGACCGCCTGACCGTGTTCTTCCTGGTGGTGGGCGCTATCTTCTGGTTGACGATGGCCCGCGTGGTGCGGGGGCAAGTGGTTTCACTGCGCAACGAGCAGTTTATCGAAGCGGCCCGCGTGATCGGGGCCAGTCGGCGGAGGATCATCTTCCGGCATTTGGTGCCCAACCTGTTGAGCGTGGTCATCGTGTATCTCACGCTGACCATTCCCCAGGTGATGCTGTTTGAAGCGTTCCTGTCGTTCCTGGGATTGGGCGTGGAACGGCCCGATGTCTCGTGGGGTCTACTGGCCAACGAAGGCGTGGAGGTGATTACCCCGGTCCGCACCGTGTGGTGGATGGTGGTGTACCCCGGCATCGCTTTGGCGGCGACCCTGTTTGCGCTAAACTTTTTGGGCGACGGCCTCCGCGACGCTCTCGACCCACGGATGAAAAATCGGTAACCCGCGGTGCGGCGCGAGCGGTCAACGTTACGCCTTGAACCGTTCCTGCCCCCTCGAGTGTTTGCTACCTGCCAGGCTGCTCGCCCCCGGGATTGCTGCATGCTGCTGGAAGTTGAAGACCTGCGAGTTTCGTTTCAAACCGATCAGGGCCCGGTCCGCGCCGTCGATGGGGTCAGCTTCTCGCTCGAACAGGGCGAAACGCTGGGCATCGTCGGCGAATCGGGCTCCGGAAAAAGTGTCACCAACCTGGCAATCCTGGGGCTGATTCCCGAACCGCCGGGCAAGATCGAGTCGGGCCAGGCGCGGTTCCGCGGGCGCGACATGCTCAAATTGCCCCGCCGGGAGTTGCAGAAGATTCGCGGCGACCGCATCGCCATGATCTTTCAGGACCCGATGACCTCGCTGAACCCGTTCCTCACCGTGGCGCAGCAGTTGACCGAGGTCACCATGCTGCACCGGGGATGGAAGTACAAGCGAGCCCTGGACCACGCCGTGGAAATGCTGGAGCGGGTCGGCATTCCTGCCGCCGCCAACCGCGTCCACGATTACCCCTACCAGTTCTCCGGCGGAATGCGGCAGCGGGTGATGATCGCCATGGCGCTCTCGTGCCAGCCCGATTTGCTCATCGCCGACGAACCGACCACCGCGCTGGATGTGACGATCCAGGCGCAGATTCTGGAACTGATCCAGCAGTTGCAGCGGGAGGAAGGCACAGCGGTGATTCTCATCACCCACGACCTGGGCGTGGTGGCCAACGTTTGCCGCCGCGTCAACGTGATGTATGCCGGCCGGTTTGTCGAAGAAGCCGATGTCAATTCGCTGTTCGCCCAGCCACGGCATCCCTATACGCTGGGGCTGTTGAACAGTCTCCCCCGGTTGGACGAGCAGCGAGGCACGCGGTTGGACCCCATCGCAGGGCAACCACCCGATTTGACCAAGATTCCCTCGGGCTGCCCGTTCCATCCGCGCTGCCCGTTCCGCATCGACCGCTGCCCTCAAGAAGTGCCGGCACTCACCGAGCGGATCGGCCAGCGGCGGTACGCTTGTTTTGTGGATGTCGAGCACCAGTCGCGCGTGGCGGTGGAGGAGGAGTGATGAGTAACGTTCCCCCCCCGGCGGCCACAGCGTCCCCCGGCGAGCGCACCGCCGCAGATCGTGCCCAACTGCCGCTGCTGCGCGTGGACAACCTGCGCGTGCATTTTCCGTTTGCCCGCGGCCCGTTGTGGAACCGGCGGCGCGGCGTGGTGCGCGCGGTCGATGGGATTTCGTTCGACGTTCACCCCGGCGAAACGCTCGGACTGGTGGGCGAGTCGGGCTGCGGCAAGTCCACCACCGCCCGGGCCATTTTGAACCTGGTTCCGCCGACCTCCGGCCATATCTACTGGGAGAACGACCGGATCGACGGCCTGGACGATACCGCCATGCTGCCGTATCGCAGCCAGATCCAGATGATCTTCCA
>CAZEEG010000150.1:7706-12280 GCA_964511065.1 uncultured Pirellulales bacterium
GTTCGCCTCCCTCAATCCGCGGATGACCGTGGGGGCGATCATCAGCGAACCGATGAAGATCTTTGGCCTGGGCACTCCGTATGAGCGGCGGCTGGAAGTATTGCGGTTGATGGAACTGGTGGGGCTCAATCCCCGCTACTTGAACCGATACCCGCACGAATTCTCCGGCGGACAGCGGCAGCGGATCGGCGTCGCCAGGGCCTTGGCCGTTCAGCCCAAGCTCATCTTGTGCGACGAGCCGGTATCGGCCCTCGATGTCTCGATCCAGGCCCAGGTGATCAATCTGCTGATGGAGCTGCAGCAGCAACTGGGCCTCGCTTACGTCTTCATCGCCCACGACCTGTCGGTGGTGCGCCACATTTCGCACCGGGTTGGCGTGATGTATCTGGGTCGGATCGTTGAGGTGGCGACCGCCGACGAACTGTATGCCCGCCCGCGCCATCCTTACACGCAAGCGCTGCTTTCGGCGGTGCCAATTCCCGACCCGGTCAAGGAGCAGCAGCGCCGCCGCCAGGTGCTTACGGGCGACGTGCCTTCGCCCGACCGCGAGTATCCCGGTTGCTCGTTTGCCGACCGTTGCCCCTGGGTGGAGCCGCGTTGCACGCAATCGCCCCCGCCACTGGAAGGGGAGCCCCACCCTGCGGCTTGCTTCGTGGCCAACGATCCCAACTCCCCCCGGGGAAAGTAGGGGCGCCCTGCCGACTGCCCGGGCTCGCAACGTCGCGCGGGTACCAACCAAAGTGTCTGCGTCTTGCCACGATACGGCCGCGGTGTCCGTGCCCCGCAACCCCGTATCATTGGGCCCCGTACGCTCGCGCCAGCAGTCCTGCGGCGTTTGGCCATTGTGCGGGCTGCCCGGTTTGTAGGGATCAAACCATTGCGGGCTGGGCGCTGACACTGCGTAATGTGGCCCGGCCCCCCGCGGGATGGATGGCCACCGCAGATCGAGTCGCTAGTATTTTCTTGCCGCACGCGGCCTGAGGGGGCGTCCTGATTGGCGCGTACCATCCAGCGGCATACCGCCCGGAAGGTCGCGGCAGGTTGTCGCAGGCCCGCGGCTCGATCCTTCCACCGCATGCGGGGGGAGGCCCATGGCTGTCCGAACGGCCGTGGGGAGGTTACCAGGGAAACCACCCCACGGAACATGTTTGCTAGCATACTGTTTGGTCGATCAAACTCAGAAAAACATGTTCGATGGTTCTTTCATGGAAAGGACGAGCTGGCTAAAATATGAATGAACCCTTTTGAAAAGGCTCCCTATGCCAGGGTTGCCCTCGCGGGGTTCGTACACGTCTGCGACGCCGGAACAAGGGGCGCATGTCTCAAACGAATGGATCGAGCGCATGTAGACGCCCGTACAATGGCCTTGGCGGGTGAACGGATTCGAGTCTAGGTGTGCAGCGTCCGTGGATTGACCCTTTCGATAGTGGTGCTGCGCGCTTTCGACGACGAAGCCGCTCAATTGCGGGTCGCCGTCTACCCCCATCGGCTTGCTGCTCCGCCAGGCAGCCGGTGGTACGACACCCGAGGAACATTTCAAGATGATTACTCAAGTGCCTTCGAAGGCAGAACTTATGACCGGCAACGGCTCCTTGCCTGAAGCTACCGACAGTTCCATTAAGGATCTGGTGCAGGTATTCAAGCTGCTCTCCGACGAAACCCGGCTACGCATCCTGTTCTATCTTTCGCAGCAGGATGAGTTGCACGTGCGAGCGCTGTGCGAGTTGCTCCAACAAAGCCAGCCCGCCGTCAGCCATCACCTGGCGTTGTTGCGGGTGGCGGGCCTGATCGAGCCGCGGCGCGAAGGCAAGCACAACTTCTATCGTCTGGTGCGCGGCCGGATCGAAAAGGTCCTTGAAATGCTGTTCGCCGTGATGGCCAACGGCAATCACCAGATCCGCTTCGAGGATTTTGTGCTGACCTACGAGCCTACCGATCCGGAAGCCGAAACCGCTTCCTACTGAGGCGGCTGCTTCCAGGGGGCCCCAGGCTGTACCGTCTGCGTACCGCATCCCCAAGCAGCGGATTGCTAAGCGACATTGTCCAGCGAATTTTGAACCGCTGCCTGCGCATTGAGGCTTCACCCGCGTGAACAGTCAGTGCCTGGCGGTCGGATAAAAGCGAGCGAACTGCGGCCCATGCCCGCGGTCAGCTCGCTTTTTCGTTGGTACTGCCCGTTTCGTTCATGAAGGCCGCGACTGGGCGGGGGCAAGCTTTGGCAGCGGTGCATTCCAGCGCCATTCAGACAAGCGCCGCTACCGGAATCAACTTGCAGCGGGCCGGCGGGGGGCGCGAACGGGCCAGCTTGCGCATTCGCTTCAAAGGCCCATGCACCCAGGCGCCTTGAAACCGGCCTGGAACGCCGCTCACCCTTGTGCTATGGTCCGGCCCGCTTCGGTCCAGGCTGCGGGAAAACTGTTCAACGACGGCACCGGACAATCGGCTGCCAGCACATCGTTTCTGTTGGACAAGGCTTGGCCGAACCTTCAACTGCCTTGATGTTCGCCGCGCTGAAGCTGCGCCGCAATTGGCACCCATTGGACTGCCGGCGGTGCGCCAGGCGGTGGCGCGTGCCGTCACGATCAGGACGTACAACGAGGGAATGGAAATGCGCCGATTTGGGATCGCGTCGCTGCTCGTCGTCACGATGGGTGCCACATTGGCCGCGCAGCCTGCCGTGGCCCAGGGACCGTTGCAACGCTTGAACCTCTTCAAGCGCGTGCCGGCAGATCCACAGGCCGACTATGCCCTCACCGAGTCGCACGGTCCTTGGCTCATCATGGCCGCCACGTTCTCGGGCGACGGCGCCGAGGCACAAGCCCGCGAACTGATCTTGGAGATTCGCCGCGATCTCAAGCTGGAAGCGTACCTGCACCGGATCGTATTCGATAACTCCAAGGAATCGCTGGTTGGCCTGGGCGTCGATCCCTACGGCAAGCCCAAGCGGATGCGGTACCTCAACGACTACAACGAGCAGAGCCAGCAGTTTGCCGTGCTGGTGGGCAACTACCCCAGCCTGGAAGACGCCACGGCGCAGCGCGACCTGGAACACATCAAGCTGGCCGATCCCAAGTCATTGAACATCGTCGAACTGGCCAAACAGAACCGCAAGACCTACCAGCAGTTGATCGGTCTGCGGCTGAGCCAGAAGGTGACCGATACCCAGCAGTTGCAGAATCGGCTTTCTCAACTGTACAAGGGCGACGGCAAAATCATGGTCCGCAACACCACGCGCAACTATGGCCCCATGGGCAGCGCCTTTCTGACCCGCAACCCGATGCTGCCCGACGATCAACTGCCCGATTACCTGGTGGATGATTTCGTCTACGAGATGAATCGCCCGGTGAAGCACAGCCTGCTCGATTGCAAAGGCAAGTACTCCGTCAAAGTCGCCACGTTCACCGGCACGGTGATCGTGAACCAGAAGAAAATCCGCGAACTGGAGAAGCAGGGCTCGTTCAGCAGCCGCCTGGCGGAAGCCGCTCTCCGGGCCCATGAGCTGTGTGAGGCCCTGCGCCTCAACGGTTACGAAGCCTATGAGTTTCACGACCGCTGCGCCAGCATCGTGACCGTGGGTTCGTTCGACTCGCTGGGTACGGAACTGCCCGACGGCAAGACGGACCTGAACCCCAAAATCTACGAAGTCATCCGCAAGTTCAGTGTCGACCCGATCAAGGGCGGTCCTCCCAAGAGCCTGATCGGCATCCCCTTCGACGTGCAGGCCGTGCCGGTGATGGTGCCGCGGCGCAGTGTCGTCGCCGACTACGCCCGCAACTAAGCGGCAACCGGCGCGGCGGGGCATTGTCAACTGCGGCCGCCCTTTGCGAGAATGGGCACCGATCCTGGTCCCATTCCACGCACCGCCGGAACCGCTACCGTGAACGAACTGACGCCCGGCCGCGCTTTGCGCGAGGCTGTTGAAGAAAATACCATCCAAGTGCCGGGCGCGTTCAACGCCCTCTCGGCACGGCTGATCGAAGAATACGATTTCGACGCCGCGTATTTCTCCGGCGCGGCCTTCTCGGCCGGAACGCTGGCCCTGCCCGACGTGGGCCTGTTCACCCTCACTGAACTGGTGCAGCAGGTAAGCTACATCACGCGGAGCGTGGGGCTGCCAATCATTGTCGATGCCGACACCGGCTTCGGCGGGCCGCTCAACGTGCAGCGCACCGTGCTGGAACTCGAACTGGCCGGTGCTGCCGCCATCCAATTGGAAGATCAGCAGCTTCCCAAGCGGTGCGGGCATCTCTCGGGCAAGACTCTGGTCGAAGTTGACGAGATGTGCGCCAAGCTGCAGGCGGCGTCGTCCGTCAAGCAGGACAGCGACCTGGTGATCATCGCCCGCACCGATGCCCGCGGCGTTACCGACCTGGAAGACGCCATCTTCCGCGCGAACCGCTATTTGGAATCGGGCGCCGACTGGATTTTTCCGGAGGCCCTGGAAACCCCCGAGGAATTCGAGCAGTTCGCCCAGGCCGTGGAGGCTCCGCTGGTGGCCAACATGACCGAGTTTGGCCGCAGCCCAATCCTGACCCTGGAAGAACTGGCCGACCTGGGCTACGCCGCGGTGCTGT
>CAZEEG010000151.1:0-12279 GCA_964511065.1 uncultured Pirellulales bacterium
AGCGGCACTTCGTAGATGGAGAAGTCCTTGTCCTTCTCTTCGATCACGGCGTCGATCGGCACGTTGCAAAACAGGGCAATTTTCTGCCGGTCCTCGTGCTGGAGCGAACGCTCGGTCCGGCAGATCAGGATATCGGGCTGAATACCAATCTGCCGCAAATCGCCCACCGAATGCTGGGTGGGCTTGGTTTTCAATTCACCGGCTGCCTTGAGATACGGCACCAGCGTCAGGTGGATGTACAGGCAGTTTTCTTTGCCGACATCGAGCGAGAACTGGCGGATGGCCTCCAGGAACGGTTGGCTTTCGATATCGCCCACGGTGCCGCCAATCTCGGTGATCACCACGTCGACATCGTCGCCGGCCAGTTGGTGGATGACGCCCTTGATCTCGTTGGTGATGTGCGGAATGACCTGCACGGTCTTTCCCAGGAACTCGCCGCGCCGTTCCTTGTTGATCACCGACAGGTAAATCTGGCCGGTGGTGTAGTTGCTGTGCCGGGTGAGCGGGCTGGAGGTGAAGCGCTCGTAGTGGCCCAGGTCCAGGTCAGTTTCGCTGCCGTCGTCCAGCACGTAGACCTCGCCGTGCTGGTAAGGGCTCATGGTCCCTGGATCGACGTTGATGTACGGGTCGAGCTTCTGCATCCGCACCTTCAACCCACGCCGCTCCAGCAGCATGCCGATTGAGGCGCTGGTAAGCCCCTTGCCGAGCGAACTGACGACGCCTCCCGTTACGAAAATATGCTTGGTCATATCATCCCTGGTGGTTTACACGATGGCGGTAGTCGGGAGGCCGGCAGCACTCCACCCCCAACATTCTACCGTTTCGCGCCCCAAAGCCGCAGGGGGGCCGGCGGGGGGAACCGGCACAACGCAAAAAAGGCGGGATTTTCCGGCCGGTTTCCGCTCCCGCACGTCCGAGGCCGCCAAAGCAGGGGGCGGCCGGTGCCGGGTGACCAGCAGCGGATTTCTCAGCAGCGGAGTTTTTCGGGGCAGCGCAGATTTCCGGGTAACACGCTGCCGTGCGATGCGCATGGCACAGAGGGAGGCAGCCCAGGGCGAATACTCGCCAGTTGCTGCCTGCCTTCCGGATTTTTCGGGATCGCTGCTCGATGTGCCGCCGCTGTGGCGGCCGCGCCGCAGGGTCCCTCACTCCCCAACCGAATGAGGATGTCGATGAATCTCCGCTTGTCTCAAGCCGCCGCCTGCACCTTGCTGGCGGCGTTGGCGCTGGGTTGTGTTGCTTCGCAAGCCCGGGCCGAATCGGCCGCCGAGCGCCGCGCGGCCCTGCGGCGTGCGACCGACGCCGCCCTTCGCGGCCCCGAAGCCAAGAAACTGAAAGTGGCAGGGCACGAGTTCAATGTGAAGAAGGCCCAGGTGGTCCGCAGTCGAGGGGGAGTGATCGTCCGCGGGCAGATCTCACACCACCTGACCCTCCGGCCCGACGATCAGTTGTACTACACGATCCACAAGCGGGGCGGCGCGGTGGTTTCGGTCGACATGAAGATCGACCGCGGCGGACTTTCTTCGTACGTCGGTAAGCTGGTCGGCCACTTTACCAAGTTGCCCATCGCCGGCGACAGCGCGGAAGCCGTGCTCCGCAGGCTGGGTGGCATGATCGATGGCCGCTGGGAATCGGCAGCCGAGTTGATTGTCGCCGCCGTGGCCCTGGGGGTTGACGACGGCGGACCCGTGGCGCGCGAAGATCGCGAAAGCGAAACCGTGCCCACCCGCCCGCGGCCCAATGGACCCGTCGTCCGCGACCACCGTACGACCCGGCCGGGACCGGTTGTTCGGGACCACCGCACGCCGCGGCGACCCATGTCCACGGTCCGCGATCACCGCAACCGTTGATCCGCCTCCAGACATCTGGCGTTGCTTTGCCTGATGCTTTCGGTTCAGCCTGGCGTTCGTTCCTGAAGAAGCGGGCGCCAGGCTGACGGTTTGCGCACGGGCGGATGATGGCGTGCCGCTTCGCCCTCACACGCATGGCTGCCAGGTAATTGCACGGTTGATGGCCTGGAACATAACCGGGTTACGGGCGAGCACGGGCCCGAGAATGCAAGAAAGCCACCCCGGGCGGATACACCCAGGGCGGCTTTCACGGGGGGAGGGTTCCGTGCCTCGTGACGATGCCCCCCGGGGCGGGCTGGTGCCTGCTACCGCACCGCCCCGGGGGCAACGCTCGTTCCGGCCTCCGTCTTGCTGGAAGCTTCCTACCGGGTCAGCCACAGGCCAAAGCCCGGCGTGGTGATGCTGAAGCTGGACCGCGGATACACGTAAACCGGTGCGGAGTAATACGGCCGGTATCCGTGGAAGTGGTGGTGATGTCCGTGGTGGTGATGGCGGTGGCCGTGGTGATGATGGTGGCCATGATGATGACCATGATTGCCATGTCGGTGACCGTGACGGGGGGCCGCCTCGGCCTGCGATGCGGCAAAAACCAATCCGACGACGGCCACGGCAGCCAACAAGAAACGCTTCATCTGATTTCTCCTCGCTTTGATCGACTGGGTCTTGGGGGGCCCGGCGACTGCCTCGCCAGGAACGCTAGCTCTTAAAGGCATCGACCGTGCCAAAGCGTCGTAGCATTACTGGCCGCGAGTAGTAAATGTTTGTAAAGTAAATGTTTGCGCGTTATTTGCGCCGCTGGCATCGCCTGCCGGTTGGGCGGGAGTTTGTCGTCAATTTGATGGCGCGCCCGGTGTCGAACCTGCGACACTTGCCACGGTGCGGGGGGCTGCCATCGGCCAAGCATGCACGCAGCAGCGGCTTAGCGGGCGGTTTACTTGCTGCGCTGAGCCTGCAGCGGCTGGTGCCGGAAGCAATGAACGAGGTGGTCGTTGACCATGCCCACCGCCTGCATGAAGGCGTAGCAGATGGTGCTGCCCACGAAGCGGAAGCCTCGCCGCTTCAGTTCCTTGCTCATGGCGTCGGAGTGGGCGGTCTTGGCGGGCACCTGCTCGATCGACCGCCAGGCATTTTGAATGGTTTGGCCGTCCACGAAATCCCAGATAAACGCATCGAACGAGCCGAACGTTTCCTGCACGGCCAGGAAGGCCTTGGCGTTGTCGATGGCCGAGGCGATCTTCAGCCGATTGCGTACGATGCCTTCGTCCTGCAGAAGTTGCTGCTGCTTGCGGTCGTCGTACCGCGCGATGGCTTCGGCATTGAAACCATCGAACGCCCTGCGGTAGTTCTCGCGCTTCCTGAGAATGGTCACCCAGCTCAGGCCGGCCTGGGCGCCTTCCAGAATCAGGAACTCCAACAGCAACCGGTCGTCGTGGACCGGCACGCCCCATTCCTGGTCGTGATAGGCGATGGACGGCTCGCCTTGTGCCCAAGGGCATCGAACCACGGCAGCCGACGTGCGCTTGGCCATGGGAACAAGACCGGATGAAAAAGGGGATTGCCGGTGCTAAACCGCCAGCGTGTGCCAATTGCAGATGGCCATGATGCCCGCCGTGCCGGCACCTTGGCAAGTGGCCGATCAATTGGCCAGGCCGCATGAGCATCCCGCGGCGCGGCCGGGGCATCCTGCACCGCTGGCTCAATGCCGGTAGAATGCGACGAAACCCCGAGCATCTACCAGCGCGAAGGAACGGCGATGAAGTCTTACCGCGAGTATCTTACGTTCAACGTCCCTGCCCGGATGGACTTTGTGAACATCACACCGCAGGTGGAAGAGATCGTCAGCAAGAGCGGCGTACAGGAAGGCCTGTTGCTGGTGAATGCCATGCATATCACCGCCAGCGTGTTCATCAACGACGACGAATCGGGCCTGCACCAGGACTACAAGCGGTGGCTCGAACAGTTGGCGCCGTTCGACGCCTCGCCACAGCGCTACGCACATAACCGCACCGGCGAGGATAACGCCGACGCCCACATGAAACGCCAAATCATGGGCCGCGAAGTGGTGGTCGCCATCACCGAGGGCAAGCTGGACTTCGGCCCTTGGGAGCAAATCTTCTATGGAGAGTTCGACGGCCGCCGGCCCAAACGGGTGTTGGTGAAAGTCATCGGCGAGTAAACGCCAGTCCCATGCGCTACACATCCGGGGGTACCGGAAGTCATGCACGCGGTTTGCAATGCCTGGTCAGCGCCAAGTGGGCCCTGATACCCGCAGGATCGCGGCTTGCCGAGCGCCGTGCGCGCCGAGAAGCGATGCCGCGTTCCATCCAAGGCTGCAACCGTGCGCCGGTTGCCGACCTGGGAACGGCCGCTGCGCGCGGGCCTTTGAATCGAGCGATCAAGCAGCTTTGCGTGTTGGGGGCATTGTGACAACAGGCAGCTTGCCTTGCGCGGCCAGCAGGGCTCGCTGCCGGGCAACCGTCTTGGCCGGGTTGCGGCCCCATTTGCGCATGAATCGGAGATTCGAGCGCAGGTGCAGCATCGCGTCGCGCGTGAACAGGTTCTTGCTGGCCCGCTGTTCGCAGTGAACGACTGAAGTATTGCCGTTGAACATGACTTTCCAGCCAGCGGCGGCGACGCGCAGGCAGTAGTCCACGTCTTCAAAATACTTGCGGAAGCCCGTATCCAGCCCGCCAATGGCCAGGGCCGTCTCGCGGCGGACCATCATAAAGCAGCCCGACACCCATTCGCACTCGTGCTGTCCGCTCTGATTCACCTGGCGATACAGGTAGCGGTCCAGTTCGTTGGGAAACAGCCGGTCCAGCTTCAGCCGCCGCGCCGCCACGGTTTTCCAGGTTTGCAGACGCCGGGCAGGGAATGCATAGCTGCCGTCGGGATGGTAGATGCGACACACCGACAACCCACACTCCGGGTTCTGATCCATAAAATGGACCATGCGGGCGAGGCACTGCTCGGCCGGTTCAAAGTACATGTCGGTATTGAGCAGCAGGGCATACCGGGCCGTGGACGCCGCCAGAATGCGGTTGAGATTAGCCGCGTAACCCAGCCGGGTTTCGTTCTTGAGGATGGTCACTTCAGGGAAGTGAGGTTTCCAGACTTCGGCTCCGCGTTCGGAGACGTTGTCGACCAGGAGCAACCGGCTGCGCACGCCGACGCCCGAGGCGGCCAGCGTTGCTAGCAACCGCGGCATGAAGTGGTCTTCGTAGGTGTAAATCACACCAATATCGACATCCCAAGACGGCTGTGGTGAATCCGACTGGGGCATAAGTTGCCTGGCAGCAGTGGAAAGAGGAGGTCTGGGGGGCTGGTGCCGACGGACGGTAGCAAAAAGCCCAGGCGGGGAAAAGACGAGTGGGGGCTGGCAGCGGGGCCAGGGCGACACTGCCTGCGCCGACTGGGAAGTCAGTGGCGGCCTCGAATGAACTCGGCCACGCAACAAGCTCCACGTTCGGGCTGCCATGGACGCCCAAGATCCTGCAGCATTTGGGAAGGCGTGGGCATGGTCGGCAATGTACCGACCATGCCCACGTCCATTCCGCCCCGAGTTCCTAGTCCATGGATCCGCCGCGGCTGAAGACGGCCCGGCGGCAATCGCGTTACTCGTAGTAGGCGCCTTCATAGAGCGGGTTCAGTTCCACGGCCCGGCGGTAGTCGTGCGTGGCCCGGTCGTGATCGCCCTTGGCGGCATAGGCTTTGCCGCGGTCGTAGTAGGCTACGGCATAGGTTGGGTTATAGCGGATGGCCTTGGTGTAATCGGCGATGGCTGCGTCCCAATTCTGTTGTTTCAGGTGCACCATGCCTCGGTGGCCATAGGCTTTGGCGTTGCTGGGCTGGAGCCGAATGGCTTCGCTGAAATCGGCCAGGGCCGCTTCCAGGTCGCCCCGGTTGCGCAGAATCTCGCCCCGCACCAGGTAGGAGTAGGCATCTTCAGGAGCCAGGGCCAGAGCCTGCTCCAGGTCTACCAGGGCTTCGTCGAACTGGCCCTGGTTGAGCAACGCCATGCCGCGGTTGGTGTACGCCGGCGCGTATGCCGAATTGATCCGCAAGGCATTGTTAAAATCGTCCATGGCCTCGGCGAAGTTACCCAGCTTGCGCTGCGCTTCGCCCCGCACGTTGTAGCCGCGGGGGTCGGCCGGCGCCATGCTCACGATCCGCTCGCCATCGGCCACGGCATCGTGAATGTTGCCGGCGGCCAGATTCACTTCCGCTCGCAGCAGCACCGCCTCCACGTGCTGAGGATCGCGCGAAACCGCCTGATTGAGATCGCTTAAAGCATGGTTCAACCGGCCCATCCGCAGTTGCATCCTGGCTCGCGTGCAATACGAGTCGATGTGGTCGGGGTCGATTTCCAAGGCGGCGGCCAGATCGGCCTCGGCTGCTGGAGCATTCCCCAGCCCATCCTTGGCCAGCGCTCGCAGGCGATAGACCTCGGCAGACTCCAGCCCATGCTCGATGGCGGCATCGCAGTCGTCGATGGCTTGGGCATACTTCGCGGCGTTGGTTCGCGCCATGGCACGATAGGCATAGCACTCGGCCGGTTGATCCAAGGCGCCGATGGCCTTGCTGAAGTCGTCTTCGGCTCCCCCGTCATCGCCCAAGTGCAGGCGGGCCAGTCCGCGATGGACCAGGTTCTCGGCATCCTTGGGATACAAGGCTGCGATGTTATCGAACACGGCAACCGCCTGTTCAAACTCGTCCAGTGCCAACAGCGCCGCGGCCTTCAGGTTCAAGGCATCGCGGTCGTTGGGCTGCGATGCCAGGGCCGCGTCGGCGGCGGCCAAGGCGTCCGCGGCCTGGTTCAAATCCAGGAACAACCGGCCAGCTTCCACGTGCCAACGCGACTGCTGCGGATCTTGGATTCGCAGCGCTTCGTAATCGGCCAGCGCCTGGCGGGGATCATCCAGTTCGAGATAGATTTCGACCCGGCGCAACCGCCACTGCGAAACCTCGGGCTGTTGATCGATCAGGTTCGACAGCGCTTTCAGCGCCTCGTCCCAGCGGTTCAAGTGTGTAAGGGCTTCGACGCGCCCGGCCTGTGCGGCAACATGATCCGGTTGAAGCCGGAGAATTTCGTCGTAATCAACCAGGGCATCGCGATGCCGGTTGGTGTGCTGGCTGATTTCAGCCCTGGCTTGCAAGGCGTCTGCGTGCTTGCGGTCGAGCATCACGGCGGCGGTGAAATCGGCCGCCGCTTTCTCCCACGATTGCATGGCGGCATGAACCTGGCCGCGGTGGTAGTACGCTTGCGCGTCTTGCGGCCTGCGGCGAACGAACTCGTTCAAGTCGCGGAGTGCCAGGTCCCGCTGGCCCAGATCGAGAAGCAGCAGACCACGGTGGCGGTAAGCCTCTACGCAATCCGGTTCAAGCTTGATCGCGAGGTGGTAGCTGGCCAGGGCCTGTTGTTGGTGGCCCGTGGCTTCGCAAGCTAATGCTCGGTGGAGATGGGCAGCAGCATTGTTGGGATCCAGTTGCAGTTGCCGCTCGAAGTGTGCCAGGGCTTCCTCCAATCGGCCGTCGGCGGCGGCGAGCATACCCAGGCAACCGATGGCGTCGGCACAATCGGGATTGAGCCGCAGCGCCTCTTGGGCATCGCGGAGGGCTTCTTCGTGTTGGCCGGCAGCCTGATAAGCCACGGCCCGGGCCGCCAAGATTTCGGCCGATCGTGGAGCCAGCGCCAGGGCGTTGCTGTAATGGCCAGCGGCCTTGCCGGGCTCGCCCGCCTCCAACGCCTGTTGGGCCAATTTCAGTGCGGCGTTCAGTTCCGGCGATGGCGAAGCGACCTGCGGTTGCGTGCGATGGATCGCCAACGGCACGGCGCCGGCCCCCATCGCCAGCGGCGCTTGTGGACGCAGCACCGTCTTAGGCGAAGCCGTTTTCGCGGGCGCGGCTTCCTCCGCTTCCGGAGCGGCCGGTGTGCGCGATGACAGAAGCGGTGCCTCGGGCTGCGGCTGGCTGGGGCCATCCACGGCAGCGGTCGGGAGCTGGGGGGCAGCCGTGGCAACGGAACGGTCGTCGGGCGAGGCGTCCCGATGGCGACGGCTCAAGATGCCCGACGCAGCCCCCGCGGCGCGCGGAGCGTTTTGTTGCGCGGCATCGGCGACTTGGGCGGGTTCAGCCCGTTGTGTCGAAGCGGGGGCGGCCGGCGGTTCAGCGTTGTTGGGCTGCGTTTCTACCGATGCCGTCGACGGCTCCTGGCCTGAACCGCCGTTGGTTGCGCCAGCGCGATCGGCCGGCGTGTCGGCAACAGCCGTACGGGGTGGATCGGCCGAGGGTTCGGCACCGGCCCGCGCCAACATTCCGCCGCGCCGCCGGCTCAACAGCGGGCCGCGTGAACGGTTGGAAGGAGTGGACTCGGTCTTGGCCTCCGCTGACATCTCGGGGGCCAGCGATTCATTGGCGGGCGCCGGCCCAGGGGCCGGGATGGGCTTCTCAGCGGCAGGCTTTTCCGCCAGCGCTGGCTGATCGGCGACCCTCGGCGTTGTCGTCGCGGGTGCATTCACGGTGATGCGCGTCTTGATCGTGGCACTTGGTGGTTCTGCTGTCACCGTAACTGCCGGGACAGGCTGCTCGATGGCAGCCGCAGCCGTACTCGACGGTTGCTCGCGAATTGCCGTTTGCTCGCGAATGACGGGGCGTTGCGAGCTTGAACGCCGCGCCAAAAGCGGGATGCGCGCGGCCGTTGCATCAGCCTCGGCATCCGTGGCTGGTGCCGTGGGCGTGTCCGGAGCGGCACCAGCAAGCGGTTCTGCGGCAGGTTCCGGCTTTGCCTCGATCTTCACGACGCTCGGCGCCGCTTGCTTTGCCGGGAGCGACTGCGAACGGATCACCGGTCGCTCAACGGGTTGGATGGGTTCAACCTCTTCTACGGGTTCCGGCGGTCCATCGCCGGTCGCCGCAAGCGAAGCCGGAGACTTGCGGCGCAAGGTTGTTTCTGCGTCGGCCGTGGAGGGGACGGTTGGCGGCCCGGCAGCCAACGAGGGTTCTTGCTCGTCTTCCGGCAGCAACTCGGCGAGCGAAGGATCGTACTGGATGGCCTTGGCAAAGTCGGCAGCGGCCTTGTCCAACTGCCCCAGGGCGTGATAGGTCCAACCGCGATCGAGATATGCTTTCCCCATCTGCGGCTTCTGGGTGAGGATCCGGTTGAAGTCCTCCAAGGCCTGACGGTATCGGCCCGTATCGTGATAGGCCAGAGCCCGATTGCCGTAAGCGCTGGTCATTTCAGAGTCGAGGCGGATGGCGGTGTTGTAATCGTCGATGGCCTCACGGAACCGGCCCAATCGCGCATACTCGACGCCGCGCCGCACGAACGCCGCCGCATCGCCCGGGTTCAGGCGGATGGCGTCCGTCGCTTCTTGGATGATCGCTTCGGAATCATGGGCGTCGATAATGGCCTGCCCACTGCTGTCGCTGAGGAAGCTCACGGGCTGGATGTAGGCACGTTCCCAGCCCGCGGAACCACCTGCCCGATGCACGCCCGCTGAATCATTGGCCGGCGGCAGGTGCGCGATGGCGCGCATCGACTGCGCGGCGTGGATCGGGTGCAGTGCGGGGGGGTGGGGCATGGGAGAAGGCTGCGCCGCACCCGTTGCGGGGAGGGGGCGGTGGCTGCTCCCAGGGGGAGTGGCTGCCGTGTCTTGCTGTGGCTGCCTGGTTTGGAAGATGGCTGGCAGCAGACCGCGACGGACGGGTGCTGCGGCCCGATGGTCGTTGTCCCGAGCTTCGATCGGATGCTGCCCCAGCAACGGGTTACTTAGTCCCAGCCCGAGCAACAGCGCGCTCGAGAGCACTTGACGCTTCATACTTAATCCCCCCTTCAGACATCCAGCGACCTGCCCCACACTGGGCAAGACAGATGGCACCGGTCATGGATTCACTGCGCGGGATGGCCAAGCGGCTCTGCCCTTCCTCCTGCGTGGGCTGAACCGCAGTGCCTCCCCCTCCGTTGCGCAGTACCTGCCGGAGTTACTGCCACGCTCGTTATCTTCGGCTTTTGCGGCAAATCCGGTTGAAGCGAAATAATCGTTACAGTCTAAATTCCGCCTTCCCCAAGGTTTGGCGGTGTCCGGCCCCCCTTGGTGGTGCTGCGATGCAGGCCCCAAGCCCGCCCGCAGTGGAGGGGCACGCCGTAAGACGAATTACTCGTTGGCTTTAGGAATAGAGTTCTGGAGTCAATCACCTGCCGAGCGCGGGTGGTTGGCAGTACTTCAGAAACGAGGGGGCTGCCGACGTAACCGAAGGGGGGCAATATCAGCGGCAAGATCGCGGCTGCTGCCTCCAGGCTGCCCGCGTTAGCAATCGAACCTGCAAAGGCTAGAATAGCGCGCTTGCTGCCGCCTGGCGGGCGTGTACGCCGCGGCGGCAGCAGACTGTCTCCAAGCAACCAGGACTTACGAGGCTCGCTCCCGCGTGGCGCTGTTGGTCGAATTCGCACCCTGGCTACTGGCAATGTTAATGTTGCTGGTAGGCTCGGCCTTCTTCTCAGCTAGCGAAGCCGCGCTGTTTTATCTCAGCCATCGGGAGCGGCGCGCCCTGGCCAACGGCAATACGGCCGAGCAGATCGCGGCCGCGTTGTTGCAACAGCCCGACCGCCTGTTGACGACGGTGCTGTTCTGCAACCTGATGATTAACGTGGCCTACTTCGCGCTGTCGTCGATCGTCGCTTTGCGGTTGCAGAGCCAGGGCCGGCTGGCCGAGGCCGGCGGACTGACGGTAGGTGCCCTGCTGGGAATCATCCTGCTGGGCGAGATGCTGCCCAAGAACATTGCCGTGCTGCGCAGCCGTTTTTTGGCCCCGCTGGTTGCAGTGCCGATGGCCGTGGCGGTGCGCGTGCTCCACCCGGTGATACCGCTGCTGCGGTTTGTCACGCTGATGTCGCGGCGGCTGATCCTGCCGCGGTTCCAGCCAGAACCCTACCTGGCGCTGGGCGATCTGGAACGCGCGGTCAGCATGTCCACTTCCGATGCCGTACTGCTGCGGCACGAAGAAGCCGTGCTGCAAAATATCCTCTCGCTCTCCGACCTGCGGGTGGATGAGCTGATGACGCCCCGGACGCAAACCCGCACCTTCCGCCCGCCGGTTTCGTTGAGCGACTTGAATGGTGAGATACCGCCGGGCGGATACCTGCTGGTTTCAGAACCAGACACCGACGAAGTGGCATTGGCGGTGCCATTGACGCACCTGCACCATCTGCCGGAGGAGCGTTTGGAACGCTACGCGGAGGAGGTGGTTTACGTTCCCTGGAGTGCGCCCGTGGCGGCGGCCATGGAGGAGATGCTGCGCCGGGACCGCCGCGTGACGGTGGTGGTGAACGAGCACGGCGAAACCATCGGCGTGCTTACCTTCGACGATATTCTCGATACCATCTTCGCCGAGGATGCCAGCCGCAGCCTGCGGTTGCTCAACCGCTCGCCGATTGAGGAAGTGGAGCCGGGCGTGTATCACGTGCTGGGCATCACCAGCCTGCGGCGGCTGGCCAAGTACTTTCAATTGGACCGGCCGGAGCTGAACAGCATCACCGTTGCCGGCCTGGTGCAGGAATTGATGCAGCGGCTGCCCGAGGTGGGCGACGAGTGCGACTGGAACGGCTTTCACCTTAAAGTGATCGAATCGCTCCATCGCGGTCAGATTGTCGTCGAGTTCCGGCGCCGCCAGCAGCAGGAGGAACCGTCATGATTGCGGCCCTACTGCTGGGGTTGGTGGGCCTGATGTTGAGCTCGTTCTTCAGCGGGTCGGAAACGGGTTTTTACCGCGTCACCCGTGTACGGCTGCAACTGGATGCCATGGAAGGCGACCTGATCGCGCGGGGGCTGTGGTGGCTGGTCAACCGGCCGGCCCTGTTTGTGGGCACCATGCTGGTGGGCAATAACCTGGCAAACTACCTGGTTTCGCTGGCCACCGTGATGGGCTCGCAGGCCCTGGCCCTGGGCGGGGCCGCCGCCGAGATCGCAACGCCCATCGTGCTGGCTCCCGTGCTGTTCGTTTACGGCGAACTGCTCCCCAAGCAGCTTTATTTTGAAGCACCCTACCGCCTGCTGCGCCGCAGCGGGCCGCTGCTGTTGCTGTTTGGGTTGCTGTTCCTTCCGCTCAGTGCGGTGCTGTTCGGATTTGGCCGACTGCTGGAACTGTTGGCCGGGCAGTCGCACCAGCAACTCAAGCTGTTGCTGGCCCGGCGCGAACTGCAGAACGTCTTGGAAGAAGGACACGAAGCCGGCATCCTTCGCCCGGCCCAGCGCCAACTGGCCCAAGGGCTGTTTGCCGTGGCCAACGAACCGGTGGGCCAATTCGCCATTCCCGCCCACCGTATCGCCCGGGTGCGATTGGGAATGTCGAGGGCCGAAGTGCTGCGATTGGCGCGGCGGCATGGGCTATCGGCCGTGCCGGTGGAAGAACCGCTCGGCCGCCGCAAGCTGAT
>CAZEEG010000152.1:0-12104 GCA_964511065.1 uncultured Pirellulales bacterium
TGCTACGCGAGGCCCTATCATGAGTACCTGGGCCTGAATGCAGGGCTGGACTTTGAAACCAAGATTCTCGTCAAGCACGATGCCCCGCGGTTGTTCCGCGAGTTTCTCGCCAGCGACCGCTGGAAACCGGAGATGGTGGCGTTCTCGGGCGTGACCGATTGCTACCAACCCGCCGAGCGGCAGTTCCGGCTCACGCGCGGTTGTCTGGAAGTGGCGGCCGAGGCACGGCAACCCGTCGGGATCGTGACCAAGAACGCCTTGGTGGTCCGCGACCTCGACCTGCTGGGACCGATGGCCCGCGACGGCCTGGTGGTTGTTAACGTATCGGTCACCACGCTCGATGCTCAACTCGCGCGGGCCATGGAACCGCGCACGAGCATCCCGGCAGCACGCCTTCGCGCGATCCGCGAGTTATCATCCGCGGGGGTTCCAACGCGAGTGATGGTGGCGCCGGTGATCCCTGGTTTGAACGACAGCGAGATACCGCGGATTCTGGAAGCGGCCGCGGAGGCCGGCGCGGTTTCGGCCAGTTTCGTGCTGCTGCGGTTGCCGCTAACCGTGGAGCCGATCTTTTTGGAATGGCTGCAGCGGACGCAACCGCTCAAGAAGGAACGCGTGGAAGGGCTCATTCGACAAACCAGGGCCGGCCAGTTGAACCAGTCGACGTTTGGCACCCGGATGCGCGGCGAAGGCCCAATCGCCGAGCAGATTCAGCGGGTCTTTCGCGTGTTTGCCAAGAAGCATGGCCTGGACGGTGCTTTGCCCAAGGTGCGCTGCGACTTATTCCGGCCTCCAACAGGCAAGTCGGGTCAGTTGCGGCTGTTCTGAGCGCCGTCGGCCGCCTGGTTGCTTGCATTGGACATGCTCGTGCTGCTGGCAGCCTTCTCGCTCGTACCGCGCTGTTGGCGTCTCATCTTTGGCCACCCTCTCAAGCGGCTGGCAAGGTGTGCCGAATATAAGGCTTGTGGCGCCTCGGGTGTTTGCGCCGATGGTGCGTTCTTGAATACGTTCCTGTTGCATTTGGGCTGAGCAACGCGAACGGCCAGTTATTGCGCGGCAGCATTGCTACCAAGGGGGATTTGCATGCAGGGCCTGGTTTCCGGCTGGTTCAGGGCAATGGGGTTGCTGGCCTTGCTCACGGGGGCTGCCTTCAGCCAAGGCGGGGCTGAGACCGGGCCTGCAACGCCGCCACCTGCTGCACCGGCCGGTTCCCTGCCCATGGCGGGCAACGCGCACCACCAGCCCATGCCGTACCCCGCCACGGGCGCAGGCTGGGGCGCTCCATACCATGCTGTATGGAACGATACGGCGGCTGAACCGGGCGTGCGGCTTGCCCGCAGCTTGCCGCCCATCCACGCTGCCGGGGCCGCCGGCCAGCAATTGCCGGCCCCACCGCCGGGAGCGATGCCGCCGGAACCGATTGAGGAGCTTGCCGTCCCGGCCGTCGAAGGCGTGATTGCCGCGGAGGCGGGCGGCGAAGCCGAGATCATTGTTCCTGCCGAACCGGTCCCGCCCATCAAGCTGTGGGAAGGGAACGTGGAATTGGGCATCAATGGCAGTTCGGGCAACAGCGAGACCTTCAACCTCCGGGCGGGCGGCCAGGCGAAGCGCAAGACCGACCGCAGCCTGCTTTCGTTAATGACCACCTATCTGCAGAACTCCAGCGATGGCGACGTTACCGCCAATCGCAGTTTCTCCGAAGCCCGGCACGAATGGCTGAACGCCTCACGGTGGACACCGTATGTTCACGGGCTGATGGAGTACGACGAGTTCCGCAATTTTGATTTGCGGCTCACGGCCGATGCGGGCGTGGGCTACCAGTTCATCGACACCGACGCTACCACCCTGCTGGCCCGGGCCGGTTTCGGTGGATCCAAGGAGATCGACAGTCCCGACGACGATTTCAAGCCAGAAGCCGTGTTTGGGGCCGAGTTCAGCCACCAGCTTAGCGCCCGCCAGTCGCTGGCGTTGAACGTGGATTACTACCCCTCGGTGGAGGACCTGAACGATTACCGCATCAACAGCACGCTGAACTGGGTGTTTGTGCTGGACGAGGAAAACAACCTCAGCTTGAAGCTGGGCGTGATCGATCGTTACGACAGCACACCCAGCGGCGCCAAGTACAACGATATCGACTACTCGCTGCTGTTGCTGTGGGCGTTTTAGGCGCGCCGTTTCCGGACGTTCGATGCGCCCAGCAGGTCCAGTTCCACCGGACGAAAGCGCGCACGCCACGCGTTTGAGCCGAAGAATGCACACACCGCGTGTTTGAGCCAAGCCATTGATACGCGCTTATCTGGTATCAGGCGGTATCTGGTGCCATGTCCGGCAATCGCCGGACCTGCGGACCTGCGGGCCTGGCACTTCGCTGCGCACAGCTCGCAGAGCCGTGGCACGGGTGGGCGGGGGGCCCATCCGCACACTATGCGCCGTGGCGGCGCAAGAAGGCCGGTTGGAACTGGATCAGCCCGCCCCAGCGGCGGCGGTATTCGTCGCAGCGCTGCGGCTCTTCGTCTGCCAGGTTCCTGAGTTCGGCAGGGTCGGCGATCACGTCGAACAGTTCTTCGTGGCCGGTATCGATGTAGAAGTGGTACTTGTACGGCCCGTCGCGAAGCCCACAGGCCACGTTGTTCCCGGTGGAGAAGAAGTAAGCCCTGCGGTCATCGGCGGCAAACAGGTCCTGTCCTTGCCAGGAATCTGGCGGCCGGCAGCCAAGCAGCATGGTCAGCGTGTACGGCAGATCGATCTGTTGCCGCACCTGCTCGATGCGCCGGTCAGGCAGGCTCTTGAGTGCAGGGTGCAGCATCACCAGCGGCACGTGAACGGCCGATTCGTACACCGAGAAACTGTGGACCGTTTGATTGTGCTGCCCAAAGCTCTCGCCGTGATCGGAAGTGACCACAATCAGCGTATCGTCGGACAACCCTCGGGCAGCCAATTCTTCTACCAGCCAGGCGATGTGGCGGTCGGCGTTTCGCACGGCGTTCAGATATCGCAGGTGCTTTTCGTCGTTCGTTTCAAAGTCGGCCAGCGGCGGGTGCGCCACGTAAGGGTGATGGGTCTCGATCGTGTAGGCCATCGCAAAGAACGGCACGGCTGGCTGCTCGTCGATCCAATCGAGCACCGCCTGAAACATCGGCCGGTCGGGCACGCCCCAGGAGTTCAGCGGTTGAGCCTTTCCGGAGTCCACCAGGGTTGCGGCGTCGATCAACGTTGGGTTACCCCGGGCGGCGAGATAACCATCGCGGCCCTTCCAGCTCCAGTAGCCTGAGTGCGCAAAGCAACTGCGCACGCCGCGCTCGGCTAGCACCTGGGCGATTGTAGGCACCTTGAAGCCGGGGAAGTCGCGGACGATCAGCCACCAATCCAACCGTGGCACCACGCTCGCCGTCAGCGAAACCAGGCTCTTGCAACTGTTGGGGGTTTGCACATAGAAGTTGTCGAACACCAACCCCTGCTCGGCAACCAGTCGTTCCAAGTGCGGGGTGGTGTCGTGCGGGCTGCCATAGAGGCCGAGGCTATCTGTACCTGCGCTTTCCAGCACGATCATCAGCACGTTGCGGGGGCGAAAGTCGGCGGGCAACGCCAGGCGAATGCCGGAATTTGGCCGGGCGAGGGTCCAATCGCGGTTGTCCGGTTCCTCCAGCAGGGCGCTCCAGCGGTCGTCGCCGTCCAGGCACCATTGCTCAACACAGGACCACAGCAGCGTGGCGTGAGGGCTGGCGCTGATCCGCCGCTCCCAGCGATTCGGGTCGGTCCAACTGGCTTGGATGTACTGCCGGGTGATTAGTCCATAGGCGGCCACGATGCAAAGCAAACCCGCGGCAACAGGCCACGACGGCCTCCAGGGGAACGGCGGCGCCAACCGCCGGGCCAAAGGTGGAATCACCAGCAGCAGCGCCGGGGCGATGGCCAAGGCCAACACGGTTTCCAGGTCCAGGCAGGCCGAGACCGAAGACGCCATGGAGCCGGGCCCACCGGCGTACTGGAGGGCTGGCAGGGTGAGCGGCACCATCGTGAAGCGGAAGATCGACACCGATGCCACGCCGTACAGGCCGGCTGCGTAGAACAGCAGGAAGGCGATCGACCGGGCCGCCAGCCGCGGCATTTTCCACGGCCCGGCCGCGACCGATAGCACCAGGGTGAACAGACCCAATCCGATAGCGAAACACACGTCGGCCGAGACCACAATCGCCAGGCGGAGCAGCCACCGCATGAATTCGCCTGCCGTCTCGACGGGAAACGGCAACAGCAGCAACTTGGTGGCGATCAGCAGCACGGTCAGGCCGCCGGTCAATGCCAGCAGTTCGCTGCCGGTCAGGGCCCAGTGGCGGGCAGCGGTGCTTGCCGCGCCAGAGGTGGCGGCGGGGGCTTTGGGCGGGACCGTGGCGGCCATGTTGCGAATCCTTTCGCAGCAAGCGGTGTAGTCGGTCATTCGCGCCGGGTGTGGGGGAGGCACTCGCGGAGTCGGGCAACTGGTGCGAGGCGGCTACCGTCGCGGGGGCCGTTTTCGCATTGTCGAAATATCGCCGCCGAAGTACTGCCTTCGAAGTTTCGTTGCCTAGCGGGTCTGGCTCCAGCGCTCTTCCCAAATGCAGCCAGCCCAAGACAGTCCCACACCAAACCCAGCCAGCATGGTCCGCGTGCCGGGGCGGAGTTTCCCTTGGCTTCGCAGCTCCTGGATAACCAGCGGGATGGTTGAGGAAACCGTATTGCCGCAGTTTTCCAGCAGCATCGGCATCCGTTGAACGTCGAGCTGCAACTTATCGCGAAGTTGATCGAGCAGCAGCTTGGTCGGCTGGTGCATCAGGTAAAGGTCGATGTCGTCGGCCGTCAACTTGGCCCGATCGAGCACCTGGTTCACCAGTTCGGGGATCATTTCCAGGGTGAAGTAGATCAACCCCGGTCCATCCATGTACAGGGCGCTGTTCCAGCGTTGGCGTTTGCGCGGTTGGATGGCGCGCTCGCCCTGCCGCAACGCTCCCTGGTTCACCAGCAGCATGTCGGCCCCGCTGCCGTCGGTGCCAAAGCTGAAGGCCGAGAGATCGGGTTCGGGCGAGGCTTCGATCAGCGTGGCCGCCGCGCCATCGCCAAAGATCGTACGCAGCGAACGATCTGCGTGATCGATGTACTTGCTGTACGTTTCCGCCGTGATCAGCAGCACGCGCTTGGCCGAGCCAGCCCGAATCAGCCCATCGGCCAACGAGAGGCCGTACACGAAACCCGAGCATCCCAGGTTGAAATCGAGCGCTCCGCACGATTTCCGCAGCTTCAACCGATCCTGCATGATGCAGGCGGTGGTGGGCAGGGGGTAATCCGGCGATTGGGTACACAGCAGCAGAAAGTCGATGCTGCTGGGGTCGATGTCGTACTCGGCAAACAATCGCTCCGCGGCCTTGCATCCCAAGTCCGACGAAAGTTCGTCCTCGGCGGCAATGTGTCTCTTGCCGATGCCGGTCTTGGAATAGATCAAATCCATATCCCACCGGGGGAACTCTGCCCGAAGCTGCTCGTTGGATTCGACCTTCTCCGGCAGGTGGACGGCGATGGGGCCCAGAGTGGCGAAGCTCAAGACAAAATCCTCGTGTCGAATCCGCCTTACGTACAGCAGGACGCGCGAAGGCGAAGCAGGTAGCCTGCGAAAACTAACACAGCGACGCAGCAGTGGTCAATTGCATTATTTCATGCCCGCGGCGGCGGGAGAATCCACTTAAATCTGGCTTTTCGGATACGGCAGGGGGGATTGGCACCTGGTGCTCGGCCCGCTCCCCCTCCCCGCGCCGCCCGATTCAACGGTCGCAGGAACCATCATCGCCGGGCGGGCTTATCGTCGCCGGAGCCGCTCGCCGTCGGGATATTCGTCGCTCACCACCCAGGGGTCGCCGTGGTCGTGGTAGCCCATCCGCTCCCAAAGCCCTGGCTGGTCGTGCTCCACCAGTTCAATGGCCTTGAGCCACTTGGCGCTTTTCCAGGCGTAGAGCCGGGGGATGATCGCCCGAACCGGTCCGCCGTGGTCGTCGTTGAGCGGCTGGCCGTCGTGCCGGTCGCACAGCAGGGCGTCCTCGGCCAGGAAATCGACCAGGGGAAGGTTGGTGGTCCAGCCGTCGTCGTACCCGTGCAGAATGACAAAAGCGGCCGCAGGCTGCACTCCGGCCAGCTTGAGGACCTCCCGCGTGGAAACGCCTTCCCACACGTTATCCAACCGGCTCCATCGGGTTACGCAGTGGAAGTCGGAGTATACCTGCACCCGCGGCAGCGCTTGGAAGGCTTCCCAGTCAAGCGTGCAAGGCCGATCCACCAGCCCAAACACTTCCAACTGCCATTGCTGCGGTTCGATGTGCGGGATCCGGCCGTATTGGAGGACGGGCCATTTCCGCGTGCGCACCTGCCCTGGCGGGAGGCGGTTCGCCCGACGCGTGTCGGCACTGATGATGATGCCGGGGCCCAGGGCCTCAGGGGGGCGCGGTTCGCCGGGCTGGTACTTGTCGACGGCCATAGCGTGCGTGGCGGGCGATACCGGCAAGGGGGGATGGGCCGATCGAAGAACAAAGCCCCACTCAGCCCACGTAGCGGCTGCCAAGCGTTTCGCAGCCCACAGAGGGCAGTGGCAGCACGTTGGGCAAGCGGCGTGAAAGCCAAAAATAAACGCTCGCCGCCTGGGGAGCAACGAGCGTGTGCTTTGAAGCGAGGCCGACGGGACTCGAACCCGCAACCACTGGATCGACAGTCCAGTACTCTAACCAATTGAGCTACGGCCCCGTTCTCGTCGGGTGTCGGTGAATTATACGATCCTTTCTTCGGCATGCAAGAGGGCCAGAACAATAGTTCGCGTCGCCAAATACCGGCTCCCGCCAACAGCGGGGAAGCGCCCTGTACCCTGCCCTGCCGAACGTGGGAATGACCCGCTGAAGCACGGCCGGGCATTCCTCCTCAGGCGGGGTGCTTGACCGCTCTGGCAGGTGGGGCCAGCCTTGAGCGATCCGCCGGCCCGGCTCAGGTGGGCAACTCTTGAATCCGCTCTACCAGTTCGGCGTGCGAAAGTGTCCGGCCCGTGGGCACCATCAGATAGGTGCCCTTGGTTCCGCAGCAATCGAGGATGATCTGGACCTCGTTGGGAACGGAGTACCCCTTGTCGCCGCATGGCTCATGCCCATGAATGAGCACCTTGGCCCCGATGGCCTCGGCGAAGGCGGTCGCGTTTTCCTGCGAGTAGTCGCGTCCCCAGACCAGGCTGAACAGGTCGCCATGCTCGATGAAGTCGTCGGCCTCCAGCGGCCGGTTGAAGATGGTCAGATCGAACTGCCGGGCGTCAAAATGGGCCGGGGCACTGTGGCAAACCAGCACGCCGCCGGGCAGACGCACCGCCAGAGGGCAGCTACGCAAAAACGGCAGCGCGGCCTCCCGAACCTTCTCCAGCGCCGGGCCATAGGCCTCCTGCATGCCCAAGCGGAACAGCAGGTTGAGCATCTTCTTCTGCTTGAGGATGGGATAGTCGGTCAGTTCGGCCAGTTCGTGATTGCTCATCAGGAAGTGGACCTGATGAGGATACTGGGCCTTCAACTGCGCCACATCCTCGAGCATGGTGTGCGACATGCAGCCGCCGTTGCCCGGATAAGTCGGCCCGCCGTGGCAAACCTCTTGCAATACCAGGTGGCGGCGGGGGTGCTGATCCAGGGCTGCCACGCGGCGGATTGCTGTGAAGTTGCGGCGGTTGCCGTGCAGGTCGGCGGTGATCATGACCTCGTCGGCCAGTTCCGCGGTGATCTCGACCACATTGCCCACGCGGCCCGGTGTCTTACGGTTGGCCTCCGTGGCTGCCTGGTAGTTGGCAATGACGTTCTCGATATGTTCGATCGTCGAAAGCATCGGACCCCAAATTGCCTCAAGCTGAAATGTCGTGCGGACGCTGCCCCGTACTCCCTGCCACCACTTCTTGGGTGGCTCCCGCGTTTCCCCTTGTGACCGATTGAGTCGGCGAGCGGTCCATCGCGCGAGGAAGTGGCAACCGAAGGGACTTGCATTTTATTCCCCCTGCAAGCACCCACTCAAGCGCAGGTTTGGCATGAACGCGAATTGCTGGCCGGAGGCGGCGATTGCCAGCATCGACCGCCCAGGCCTCGCGAAAGGCCCACACCCAGCGGAAGTTCCGCGGCGACACCCATCAGCGGGCAATCGCCCCGTGCCCGGCGACGAGTCCCCCGGGATGCGCTCGTGGCCGAGCAAAACCGCATCGGCGGCCGCTGGTGCTATCGGCGTAAACTTTTTCGCTGGTGCTGGTTATGATAGCGGGTGCAGCGCGCTGCATGGGCCGGCGGGGGTTGTCCAGTTGCCGGTCGCAGGTCGGGCAAACGGCATTACCGCCATAAACTTGGCCCCGGGTGAAGGTTGCGACAGTTCTACCGGTAAAATGTGGCCCCGCTGGGGGCTCCCATTTTTGACCTTCGACTTTTCGCGATCTATACTCGCACTGGTCGAAGAACCGGACCCGTCCTTCGGCCGTCTAACGACGGACCTCATGGCACCTGGCGTGCTTGCGGCCCGCGAAGCGCAGTCGCCACAACGGATGGCTGGCCCTCGCCCTCGCTTCGCACGCGCTGCTCGCCTGCCGGCGTTGCTCCTTCCCTTTGGACGGTAGTCTATCTCCCATGATAAAGCTTGCCTTTGCCGCGCTCGGCCTGCTGCTTGCTTTTTGGATTCCGGCACCAGCGGCCGCCCAATCGGCCGCTTCCCCGGCGAGTCAGACCGAGCGCGCCTCGTTAGACCAGGTGCTTGCCGAAGGCGACCGCCTGGAACGTGATCGCCGCTGG
Organism: uncultured Pirellulales bacterium; assembly: GCA_964511065.1. Lineage (GTDB taxonomy): Bacteria > Planctomycetota > Planctomycetia > Pirellulales > S012-138 > CALBRZ01. Next base: position 8,808 of record CAZEEG010000152.1, read on the forward strand.
GGCGAAGCCTACGCGCATTACGACGAGGCCCTGAAGCAATTCCCCAAAGAACCGGTGCTTCAGACGCGGCACTTGTTTGCCCGCATGCACTACGACCTGGGCCGCCGCTACGAAGACGAGAGCTTCATCCGCTCATTGCAGCATACCCCCAGCGATGCCCTGGCGATCTACGCCGACCTGGCTCTCAAGATCGAAACCCACTACGTCCATACGCCCAACTGGAAAACGCTGGTCGCGTACGGCACCACGATGTTTGAGATCGCCCTGACCGACGAGGTATTCCTCGGCCGGTATCTCCAGGGGGTATCAGCCGACGACATCAACCGGTTCCGCGAACAGCTTCGCAACCGCCTGGCGGCCATGCCGATCCGCTCGCGGATGGAAGCCCGCGAAGCCGTCAACCTGGCCGCTTGGATGGCCGAGCAGCAGTTACGCCTGCCCCGCACGGCCGTCACGATGGAATACATCTGCGGCGCCGCCAACACGCTGGACGACTACAGCTCGTTCCTTACCAGCGGCGAGCTCAACGAGGTCTACTCGCAGATCGAAGGTAACTTCGTCGGCCTGGGGATCGAACTGAAGTCGGGCGAGCGGGGGCTGTTCATTCTGCGGGTCATCCCCGGCAGCCCCGCCGAAGCCGCGGGCATCCGGCCCGGCGACTACATTTCAGCCGTCGATGGCCGCTCCACCGTGCAAATGGACAGCGATGCCGCGGCCGATCTGCTGCAAGGTCCCGAAGGCAGTGTCGTGGCCGTGACCGTTGAATCGCCCGGCCAGCAGCCGCGCGAGTTGAAGATTCGCCGCGCGGCCGTCGAAGTGCCCAGCATCTCCGACATGAAGGTGATCGATCCGCAGTCGGGTATCTGCTATTTCCGTTTGAACGCGTTCCAGAAGAGCACGGGCAAGGACATCGAGAACGCCCTCTGGGAACTCCATCGCGCCGGCATGAAAAGCCTGATTATCGACCTGCGGGGCAATCCGGGCGGTTTGCTCACGGCCGCGGTGGAAGCCGTCGATAAGTTCGTCGACCAGGGCGTCATCGTCTCCACCCGCGGTCGCAGTTCCGCCGAGGACTACACGTACCGGGCCCATGCCTCGGGCACCTGGAAGGTTCCGCTGGTGGTGCTGATCGACGGCGATAGCGCCAGCGCCAGCGAAATTTTCGCCGGGGCGATCCGCGATCATCGCCGCGGAACGATCGTGGGAAGCCGCAGCTACGGCAAAGGCTCCGTGCAGGGCATCTTCTCGCTCCGCGTGGGTGGAGCGGGGATTCGCCTGACCACCGCCAAGTTCTACTCGCCCCACGGTCACCCGTACACCAAGGTAGGCGTGTCGCCGGACGTGGCCGTGCACCAAGTGGCCAAGCCGACCGGCGACGTGGTGCCGCAACCCTCCAGCCTCGACGATCCCGTCATGGCTGCCGCCATCAACGTGGCGCGCAACCGGTTCGCCGGGCGCGACACGCAGCAACTCGGCTCGCGGTAACGCGCCCCCTGAGGGGGGCAAGAGTCACTGCTTCAAACGGCCGGGCGGTCGAACGCCGGAACCCGTCTGCTTGGTGATGCTGTCGCCAAGCTCGGCCCGGGCGCGATCGCCCAGTTGCTTTAGCCGGGCAACCACCTCGGGATGCTTGTCGGCGAGGTTGGTGGTTTCTCCGACGTCTGCTTCCAGGTCGAACAGTTCCAGGCCAATGGTGGCCTGCGCGTACGGTACCGGCTGGCCGCCTGTGCCGCCGGGCCGCCCTTGGAGCGTGCGGTATCCGTGGGGGAAATGCAGCTTCCACTGGCCCTCGCGCACCGCTTGCAGCTCGCGGCCATAGTAGAAGTAGAAAGTCTCCCGGGGCGGCTTCCCGTTCTGCTGGCCCGCCATCAGCGGCCAGATATTGAGCCCATCGATCTTGTTGGGAGGCAGCGGCGCTCCGGCCAGGTGGGCGAACGTCGGCAGAATGTCGATGGTCGAAGCCATCGCATCGACCACGGTGCCGGCCGGAATGCGGCCGGGAAACCGCGCCACGCAAGGCACCCGGCAGCCGCCTTCAAACATGGTGCCTTTGCCTTCGCGGAGCGGATGGGCACTGCCGGCATGGTCGCCATAGGAAAGCCAAGGCCCGTTGTCGGAGGTGAACAGCACCAGCGTGTTGCCGTCCAGGTCGAGACGCTCCAGTGTTTCGAGAATCTGCCCCACCGACCAGTCGATCTCGCGGATCACGTCGCCGAACAGGCCACGCTGCGACTTGCCCTCAAACTTGTCGCTCACAAACAACGGCACGTGCGGCATGCTGTGCGCCAGGTAAACCAGAAACGGCTGGTCGCGATGCGCCTCGATGAACTTCACCGCCCTGCGGGTGTAATCCGTCGTGAGTTGCCGTTGGTCCTCTGGTGAAACCTTGGGATTGACGACCTTCTCGCCGTCAATCAGCGGCAAATCGGGGAAGCGGTCGCCGGCCGTGGGATGAAAGGGCCACATATCGTTGGAGTACGGCAGGCCGTAGTAGTCGTCGAACCCGTGCCGCGTTGGCAGAAACTGGGGGTGATGTCCCAGGTGCCATTTGCCGTAGATCGCCGTGGCATAATTGCGCTGCTTGAGCGTCTCAGCGAGGGTCCATTCGTCGTCGGCGATGCCGATCTCGCTGCCGGGCCCGAGCGCCCCCAGGATCCCCACCCGCACGTTGTAACAACCGGTGAGCAGGGCGGCCCGCGATGCCGAGCAAACAGCCTGGGCGACATAGAAACTGGTGAATCGGCAGCCTTCGCGTGCGAGCCGATCGATGTGCGGCGTCTGGTAGCCTTGGGCTCCGAAGCAGCCGACGTCGGCGTAACCCAGGTCGTCGGCAAAGACAATGACGAAGTTGGGCGGCCGCTTGGCCTGCGGGTCATCGTCGGCGGCATCCGCCGGCGAGGCCAACGCGATTGTCAGTGCGACGAACAGAACTAGGCGAATCAACGATGGATGCCCGACCACCAAACCGCGGCGCGGTTGCCATGTGCCATTCGCCATGCGTCAACCCTCCGGCTACAACTCTGGAACATCATCGGCAACCGCCGATGCGTCCGCCATTGTGGTTGACTGCATGGTGCCGGTCAAACAATCCCGGCAGCGAGATCGGAGGCCAAGCGCCTTCGAGCTGGCGTGGGTTCTACAGCATTTCCAGCGGATCGACGTCCACGATCCACTGCACGCCCTCGGGCGCTTTCACTTCGCTTACGGCCTTGGCCACGGCGGCCCGCAGTTCCTCGCCGTGTGGCGATTGGGCCTGCACCTGGAAGCGGTACAGCCCTCGCAGCCGCGTGATAGGGC
>CAZEEG010000153.1:0-12098 GCA_964511065.1 uncultured Pirellulales bacterium
ACCCATGAACCTCGTCCTTACCAAGGACGCGCTCTACCAACTGAGCTACAGCAGCCTAAAATTCAGTTGCCCACAATATTTACTGCAAGCATTTCTTGCTCTGCCCCATCTTCCTGCAATCACTTCTCCTGCCCACAACATTGCGCCTGCCCGCGACTTCCCGCTTAACTCCTCAGGCTCAGCGACACCAGACTCAACCCGAAAGCAGCGACCTCTCCTACCAACATCCATCCAGAGCGGGTGAAGGGAATCGAACCCTCGTAGCCAGCTTGGAAGGCTGGAGCTTTACCACTAAGCTACACCCGCTTGTCAGCCGTGGCCGTCCGGGGAAGCAACCCCAAACCAAGCACCACCCGGGGCCCGCGCCAGCGCTAATCTTACTCCATCCCGAGCCAGACGCCTATGCCTCGCCAGCCCGCCACAACCAATCGGCAACCCTGGCAGACCTACAAACCACTCCAGGCCTGAACCCTAACCTCAACCAGGGCGACACCAATCGCCTAAACCGCCGCGCGCGACGAGGCAACCCGCCACGCCCCGCGGCCAGCCAAAATGTGGCGCAATCCAGGGCCATTACCTCAACTGCGCTTTGCATGCCGCCGTGCAACCAGCCGGAGCGAAGCGCCTCGCACCGCAGCCAACCCGCCACCCAACAAGGAGCGAACAGGCTTACACACAACGAACATCAGTGGGGGGTGCAGGATTCGAACCTGCGAAGGCAATGCCATCAGATTTACAGTCTGACCCCTTTGACCGCTCGGGAAACCCCCCAGGGTTTTTGCACCAATCGCGGCGGTTTGCTCATTATTGACCGCCGCCGAAGTGCCGGCCATTTGGCTGCCTCGACCAATCATCGTCGCAGGCCAAACGTGACTCTCGATTCACACCTCCATCGCAAACCAACTGGCGACTGGCCCGCCACACCAACCAACCGCGCCTTGGACGAAAGGCGGGGCACCCGGCAAGGCGAAGCCTGTCGCTCGCGAACGGGGCAGCGCTAAGGCGACAGAAAACTGAAACCCCCAAAATTTTGGGGGCCAACTTCTGACACCAGCGGCAACACACGGCCATCGCTGGGACTGCTCGGCAGCGGGGTGGGAACCAAGTGACCTCGCCCGCTCTGGATGAGCTAGCGGAGGGACTTGAACCCACAACCTGCTGATTACAAATCAGCTGCTCTGCCAATTGAGCTACGCTAGCCGATGAGTTCCGCCGCGAGAATCCATTACTATAACGATCGCCGCAAAGGCCGCAAGACGGGTTGTCCCCAGGGAAACCGCTTTTTGCCCGCCTTGCCCGCCCGGCGGAACCCCCACAAGCACTGCTTGTGGGGCCGGGAACGCATGGGCGGCCTGGTGGACTCCCTGGACCCTACGGCAATTCGACGTCGAAGTGTTGGTCCTCGACAGCCTTTCGCAGCTTGGTCAGGGCCCGTGCCTCGAGTTGCCGAATCCGCTCCTTGGTGACGCCCATCTCTTCGCCAACTTCCTTGAGCGTCTGCGGCTCGGTTCCTCGCAGCAGCCCAAAGCGGCTGATGATAATTCTTTGCTCCCTCTCGTCAAGCTGCTGCAAGATTCGCCCCACCTGCTCCTCGCGCCGGGCCTGGGCCGCCTCCTGCTCGAACTGGTCGCTCCGCGTGTCCGAAGCCGCCTGGAACATCTCCTCCTGGCTGGTCCGGAACCGATCCCGATGACGGTTCTCATCGGGGATGGTTCGGGCAAAGTTCTTCATGATCGCCCAGGTCGCATACGTGCTGAACTTGTTGCCCCGGGCGAAATCAAACTTCTCCACCGCCCGGATCAGCGACACGTTGCCGTCGCTGACCAGTTCGAAGAAGTTGTCGCGGGGGCCGACATGGCGCTTGGCGATCGAAACCACCAGGCGCAGGTTGCGGCTCACAATCTCATTCTTTACTGCAACCACGGCTTCGTACAACTCTTCGATCTGGTCGAGCAACCGCGTCTTGACGCGGCCCGGGTCGAGCTTGCCCTCCGGGGCCAACCGCTCGCGGAGCCTGGAAGCCTTGTGCTTGAGGTAGTTAAACTTGCGAAACAGGTGCTGTTCCTGCTCGCGGGTCAGCAGTGGCACCTCGTACAAGCTGGCCAGGTAACTGGGCAGCCCCGCCGGAGGACGCGTCTTGCGGACCGCCTTTTCCTCGCCGGGCATCGGGCCGAGAATTTCGGCCTCCACGCCCGGGCGATCGAACATCGGGTTGGGGATGTAGTCCAGCGGCAACTCCAGGATTCGCACCGCCCGCATCTCATTGAGAACGCGGTAAATGCTGGTCCGGGTGCGGCAGAACTGCTTGGCCAGGGCTTCCACGGAAATGCCCCGCCGGTACTGCTGGTAAATCTTCCGCTTGGCTTCCTCCGAAAGTGGTCCGGTTGCACCGGGAAACACCGCCAGTTCCGGATGCTGCTTGTCGAACTGCTTGAGCGTGTAGCGGATGGTCTCCACGCTGCGGCCCATCTTGGCCGCAATCCGCCGCGTGACCTCCGAAGGGCAACCACCGGCCTGCGCCAACCGCCGGGCCCGCTGGACAATTTCCCGCCGCTCCTCGGGCGTTAGCTGGCTGAACTTGCTGCTTTGCTCCACCCGCTCCCCGTTGTTCTGGAGAAAACGGTTCACCGAGCTTTGCAGGAACCCCACCCGCTTGCGGCCATCGAAGACGAACCGCCGGCTGACCAGTCCGCGCTGCCGCCAGCGGGCGATGGTCTTGGTGGAGACACGAAACCGCTTACTGAGGTCTTCGACGGTGAACACCGGCTCACCGGCCGCAGTGGCGTCGATCGCGGCGGCGTCGGAAACATCCTCGACGAACAACCGCAGATCATGCCGCACGTCCTCGCCATTCATCTTCAACGTGGGGAACTGGCGTGGACGGTATTCGGTGATGCGAAAGCAGATGTACTCGTAGGTGTACGTCTTGCCAGCTTCCAACTCCTCCAGGAGCTTCTCGGTCCGATCGAGCTGGGCGAGTTTCTGCTCTCGCGGGGCGTACCGCAGTTGGTCGCGAAGCTGCTTCAAGGCGGCGATGCGGTAATTTTCGTGCATTCGCGAGTCCTCCTCGCTCACGGCACCCCTCGCACAGCATTTTCCCTGCGGCAAGTACCGCCTGTGGAAGGGGCATGCTTGGTAATACGCGAGCAACGGCCTGGACCGGTCTTGGTCCGCAAGCGGCTACCCAAACGAAGCAGTCACGTCGAAGTGAGGAAAGGAAACTGGCAGCGTTCAGCGGAACCGGCCCAGTGCCCAATTTCCGCGGCCAGTGGTATTACGCTCAAATAGTCGGTTTTGATCTCGAAAAGTTCGCGCCGGACAGTCAGGAATTTCCTAACTACCGGGGCGACAAACCGTGCCGCGGCGCAACACTTAAAAGATAACATATTCTGGCTCAAGTACTTGTAATAATTTGCTGCCCCCCGTCCGCGACCCCGCCAAAGCTCGCAATCCCCTCCGCCGATCAAGCCCAGCCCGACGAATTCGGCCCGCCGACACGCCCCCGCGGTTTGTTAATTTAGGGAAAGCAGGAGACTTGAGCCGACCTGTCTCTACGGCGATTGGCCCTGGCGATGCCGCGGCAGCCGCCCGGGCAGAGCCACTCGCATCACCCCCTCAACTTTAATAACGCACTTCCACCGTTCATTTCGCTTGGTGTGCTGGTAACTTTGTTGGCGAAATCAGCAATTCTTCGTTAGCCGACAGGCTCGCAGGCTCGCACGAGCCAGCGCTGAGTGTTGCGAACTTGTCAGTCGGCTCCCTGAAGTGCCGTGAACGGTCGTTCTCCCAGGGTTCGGTGGTAACTTGGACAAGCCCGGTCGTAGGCAATGGGTACGCCGGCAGTCGTGGCTCGCCGGGGGGGCGTGGCGGCGCGCCACCCTGAAAGCGAACCGCTCCACTACGCAAACAAGCCCCGCAGGTCAGTCGGGCCGGCAAGCGACATTGTCTCCTTGATCCGCAGCGCTGGTCTGTATGACAGTTCACCTGGTTGCCAGGCCGCGTTTCTGTCGTAACGAGCACCGTACCAAGGTGATATCTCGCCTGCCGGCCGCTCGCGTGGCGGCCAGCCGCAGGGCGGCCGGATTGTCCCCCCGATCATCAGCTAACCCATCGACGCTCGTCCATCATTGCATTTCCAGGGTCGCCACGGGCGTCGTCGCCCCCGGCGGCCCAAACTGCGTTCACATTTTGCTGGGTTGCCACGTCCGCCCGCTCCCGTTGTCGAGGTAGAGCCATGAGACGTTCTTTCCGGTGCACACTGCGATGGAAGTTCAACCCGCCACGGCATGCCCGGCTCGCTCCGGCGATCGTGCTGGCGGCGGTGATCTTTGTGGCGGTGGTCCTTGCGGCGGCCATATCGCCAGTCTGGGCCGACAAACTGCCCGAAACGCCGATCAACATCGCGCCGCGTGCGATCGGTGAGGATGCGGCGGTGCGGTACGACTACGACATCGTGTATGTCCGCAGCCCTCGTTATTTGCCCGATCAGCCCGACCGCCCGGCCGGCTGGGCCGAGTTTGCCCATTTGTTCAACGTAACCCCGGGCAGCGACCTGATGCTGCTTCACCCCGACGGCACCGAAGAACGCCTGGTAGCCGGCGGCGAGGGCGCCATCCAGGATCCTTATGTCTCCTTCGACGGCCAATGGGTGTATTACACGCATTTTCACAAGGCGACCGGCGATCCCAACGAGGCCGGGGCCGACATCTACAAAATTCACGTTCCCACGCGAAAAATCGTCCGGCTCACGCACCAGGAGTTTGCGACCAATCGGCCGGACACCAAGCAGCGGTACGGCGTGTACAACATGCACCCCTGCCCGGTGCCTGGCGGCAAGGTAGCATTCGTCAGCAGCCGCAACGGCTATCTTCCGCCGCCCAAGAGTTACCCTCAGGTGGCGATGCAACTGCACATCATGGACGACGACGGCCGCAACATCGAAACCATCGGCCACTTGAACATGGCGGGCGCACTGCACCCGGTCATCCTGAAGGATGGCCGCCTGCTATTCAGCAGCCTAGAGAACATGGGGCTGCGCAACTACATCCTGTGGGGCATCTGGAGCATCCATCCCGATGGCACCAACTGGAATCCGGTTGTGAGCGCCCTGCATGGGCATAGCAGCCCTTCCTCGTGGCACTTCCAGACCCAGCTCTCCGACGGCAACATTGTCGTCGAACTGTACTACAACCAGAACCAGAAGGGGTTCGGCACCCTGTTCAAGTTGCCTCCCACGGTGCCACGCGGCGAATCCGCCTTTGGGCCCGGCCATATCGCCGATGTCCGTAATCCAGGCTGGAATTTCCTGGGTTCCAACGGCATGACATTTCGGATCCCTTATACGCCGTTTGGGATGGAATCGATCACCCCCTGGATTCGCACCAACGATTTTCCCGCTTGGCCTTCGGTGGCCAGCGATCCGGAATCGCCCCGGATCGGCAAAGTTACCCATCCCTGTGGTGCTCCCGATAACCACCTGCTGCTGGCCTGGACGCTGGGGCCCATTGGCGGTTCTGCCGGTGCCGTGCGGAGCTTCATGGGGCCTCAGCCGATCGACTCGGGCATCTACCTGCTAAAAAACGGCGAAGTCACCACCGAGCCCGGCCAGATGCTGCTCATCAAGAACGCACCGGAGTACAACGAACAGTGGCCGCGGCCTTTGGTACCCTACGAGCGCATCTACGGTGTCAAAGCGCCTCGGCAACTCAGGCACGCAAACGACGGCCAACAGCATAAGGCGCTGCCCGAGGGTACCCCCTTCGCGCTGATCGGCACTTCCAGTTTTTACAAACGGGAAAGCGCCCCGATGGGCGCGGTGGAACCGGGTGGCGTAACCGCCACATTCCCCAAGGATTATCGCGGGCGGAGTTGGGACCCCTACGACTCAGAATACACGGGCACTCCGTGGAATTGGCGCGGCCAGGGAGCCGATGCCGGCCGCTACTCCAACGACGACATTCACGCCGTGCGGATCGTGGCGTTTGAGCCAAACGCCCACACCAATGCCCAGGGCAACCAGCACGGCTATCCGGCTTATCACAACCATCCCATGGAGCGCCTGCGCATCTTGGGCGAAATCCCGCTGCGGAAGTTCATCGACGGCAAGCAACCGCTCGATCCCGACGGCAACCCCGATACGAGCTTCCTGGCGAAAATTCCGGCCGATGTTCCGTTCACGTTCCAGACCATCGACCGCCGTGGAATGACGCTTAACATGGCCCAGACCTGGCACCAACTACGGCCTGGCGAGGTGCGCAACAACTGCGGCGGCTGCCATGCACACAGCCAACAACCTACGCCATTTGAGAACACGTTCGCGGCCACGGCCGGTTACGACATCTTCGACCTGACCAAGTCCACGCCGCTGGTAACCGCGGCCGATACCGGCAGTTCCTCCCGTCAATGGGATGCCGAACATCAAACGGACCTGCGGTATGAACCTGGCCCGGTCGATGTGGAGTATTTCCGCGACATTCAGCCCATCCTTCGGGCCAGTTGCACCGCCTGCCACAGCAGGCAGCAAGACAAGCCGGCCGGCGGACTGGTGCTGGACGACGACGAATCCAAGATCAACGGGCTGCCCGGCACCTACTTCCGCCTGGCGGCCGACGAGCGTGGCCGGTTCAGCCCTCGCCGGGTTGAAGCCAGGAGCAACGGCCAACTGGTGGTACGCCATCTGTTCCATGCCGACATGGCATCGCACTACGTTTGGAAATTCCAGTCCCGCCGCAGCCTGCTGGCATGGAAAATCTTTGGCGAGCGGCTCGACGGTTGGAGCAACGACACGCTGGATACCCAGTGGATTGCCGCGGACGATCCCCGCAGGGACGATCTGCACGTGCCCGGCGGTAACCAGCCGGACGCAGGCGACCGGCTCTACCTGGGCGACATCGATTACACCGGCAGCGTGATGCCGCCCCCGGAAGCAGTGGCCGGCACGTATGTTGGCCCAGACGGCAAGACCATCCAGGTAGCTCCGCTCACCGACGAACAGCGGCGCACCATGGTCCGCTGGATCGACCTGGGCTGCCCCATCGATCTCGACCCGTCCTACGATCCCCGCAGCAAAGAGCCCACCAGCCAAGGCTATCTGGCCGATGACACCCGGCCCACCCTCACCGTACGTTTGGGCGAGGCCGCGCTGATCGAGCGCAACATCAACCGCCCGGTGCAGCGGATTGTGATCGGCATGCACGACTACAACAGTGGCCTGGCCCCCGAAAGCTTCGAGGTCATCGCCGACTTTGCCGTGGACGGCATTCCCGCCGGTGAGAACCTGGCCCCGCATTTCACCGCATTGGACGGCCACCGCTGGAAATGGGAGCTGACCAAACCGCTTACAGTGAATGAGGGGACACTGACGGTTTCCGTCCGCGACCACCGCGGCAACGTGGCACGCATCGAACGGACATTCACAGCCGGCAAGTAATCGTAGTGGCCGATCCGACCACCTGCCAAGACGGCAGGGTCTGCTGCGGACCACACGCTATAGATAAGATATATAGGGTACATGACCTGTCGATCCCCGCGTGGCATCCCCTGGAGACACAGTCAACGGTTGCTGGGAAACCGTAAACGGGTCGGGTACTGCTCTTATCGGGGCACGGCTAAAAATGCCGCAGGCCGCCCATTTTGCGGTGAATGCCCTGCATTTCCATCGAAAGTCGCTCGGGATTCGTGGCTGCCCGAACGGCTTCTTCTTCTGCGAGGAGTTTCTGGTCGAATAAATCGAGCAGGTGCTGATCGAAGCTCTGCATGCCGGCCTCGCGGCTTTCGACAATATCGCGCAGTTCCAGGATGCGCTGTTCAAGAATGAGTTTCCGCGTGACTGCCGTGGCGCGCAGGATTTCAACCACGGCCCGGCGACGACCGTCCTTGGCGCGTACCAACCGCTGCGAAATGATCGCTTCAATGGACCCCGCCAGTTGCGAAAGCAGCAGTTTGTGTTCCTCAGCGGGAAACATGGCGATCACCCGCTCGACGGCTTGGGCCGCGTTGGCGCTGTGCAGCGTGGCAAAGACCTGATGCCCGGTATCGGCCGCGCGGAGGGCCATCCGTAATGTTTCGACATCGCGCAGTTCCCCAATCAGGATCAAGTCGGGGTCCTGTCTTAGTGCTTGCCGCAGCGCCTGCTCAAACGACGGCGTGTCGCTGCCCACCTCCAGTTGCGTGATCAGGGCCTGCTGCTGCGGATAAATGAACTCCACCGGGTCCTCGATGGTCACAATCTTCGCCTTCACCGACTGATTGAGCGTTTGGACCATCGCAGCCAACGTGGTGCTCTTGCCCGACCCACTGGTACCCGTCACCAGGGTCAGCCCTCGCTGGCTGCGGGCGATGGCTTCAATGGCATCGGGCAGGCCCAGTTCCGCGGGCAGCAGCACGTTCCGCGGGACAATTCGCATCACGATGCCGACCGAGCCCAGGTGCCGGTGGGCGCTACAACGGAACCTCGCCAGATCCGGCACGTCCCAGGCGAAATCGAGCCCCCGAACGATGGCGGCATGCAGTTCGTCGGGGCCGCGCTGGGGCGTGATGGAAGCGATGAACTGCAGCACGTCTTCGTGGTTCAGTGGTGCCGTGTTTTCAAAGTTCTGCAGTTCGCCCTCGATCCGCAGCATGGGCGAGGTACCGGCTTGCAGGTGAATATCGGAAGCGCCGCGGCGAACGGCATCTTCCAGCAGCGGGCGAAGGTTGGTCATCTTGCTTGCTGAAGGTTGGTGCTGCCGTTCGGGCCACTAGCGGTTCACATCATCCAGCGGAAAGATCGGCCGGCGAAGCTGTCTGTAAGTGAATGTTTTCAAGTTGCTGGAACAAGGACCAGGGGTGTCGATGGTATAGCTGGCCTTGGCGATGGGATCGTACGCCCGGCGGTGCGCCACAGCGGCTTTCACGCCGATGATTGCCGCTTCTTCTGGCACAATGCCCTGGCTGCGCAATTGGCCCAAATCAAAGGGTGGCGTCTTGTGCGAGGTCAGCAGCACGCGCACGCCGTCGATCCGCACCACGGCCGAGGGCCCCATGTCGATATGGATGCCGTACATCGAGGCCAAGTGGCTGTTGCGGTCTTCCAGTTCAAAGCGGCCATCGCTCAGCGAGACCAACTCAAACTCGCCTTCCACCGGGCCGCTGTTCATGGCGCTGCCCTTGGCGCCGATGTCGAGGTGCCTCTTCTGCCCGGGCGCCAGCCCCTGTAACTGCTGCACGGCTTGCGGATCGTTGATAACCACCACCGCGTTTTGCGCCTTGTGCGCAAGCAAACTCTTGAGCACGCCAGTGCCATCGCCGGGTGCCCCGCCGCCGATGTTGTCTGAAGGTTCAACCAGCAGCACCGGCCGCTGCTGGGCTGAGCGGGCCAGCACTTCGCCCATCACGGTTTCGATGTCGGGATCGATCACGTTGCCCAATTCGCGATGTTCGAAGGCCCAATCGCGAAGCCGGTCGACACAGCGTTGTGCCTCGGCCTTGTCGCCCACGGTACAGGCCGAAAAGGCCACGCCCGTATCTGGCGTATCCGCAAACGCAAACCCGGCAAACACATTGACGGCCAGCAGGTGAGGATGCTCCCGCTCCATTGCCCGGGCCATCGCTTCCAGCGACCGCATCGGATCGTCGGCCGTGCCGACGCCCGTGGGCGGCCACATGACCGGCGGCTGCGCCCAAACGGTGGTTGGCCGCTCGCCGGTGCGCATCAGGCGGCCCAGGATGCGGGCGGCGTCGATGGCGGTTGCTTCGGCATCGGTGTGCGGATTCTCGCGGTAGGCCACCAACACGTTGCTGTGCCTGGCCATCCGTGCCGTGTAGTTACAGTGCAGATCGAGCACGCCGCAGACGGGTATATCGGCATCACCCAACAGTCGGGAAAGCCGCTCCAGGATTTCGCCTTCAACGTCGGGATACGACTCGCTAGCCATCGCCCCGTGCAGCACCAGGTAGATACCGTCGAGCCCTTTGGCTAGGGCCTGTTCGGCATCGCGGGCCAGCGCCGTCCAGAACACCTCCACCACTTCATCGGCCGCCAAGGCACTGGGCGTGGCGCGCATGTCGATCGAGGGAATCACCTCCCAGCCCTGTTCCTTGGCCACCTGGAGCACGCCCCCCAGGGGCGAACCATCGCCTTCTGCGGCCAGCATTTGCTCTTTGCGGCGAACGGCCCAATCTTCCAGCGGCGTTTGCCCTTGCAGAAACGTGTGTGTCTCGTGAAACAGACCGGCCAACAGCACGCGGAAAGCCATCATTGATCCTTTGCGATTACGGAACGCGATGCGCCGTGTGCGGCCGGCACCGGACCTGGTCGGCTGTAAGATCCCGGTCTACACGCTGCGCTACCGGCTTATGGTTTGGGCCCCAAGGCCATCAAGTGCTTGACAGTGCGGAGATACATCCGACCGTGTGCGACCGCCGGCGTGCTGTTGCTTGGCTCGCCCAACTGCGTGCGGCCAAGCTGTTCATACTTGGCCGACGCGGCCAGGACCACCACTTCGCCGTCGGCCGAAACACAGTAGATTTTGCCATCGGCATAGATGGGAGAACCGTAGTACGTGCCGCCCACCCGCCGCCGCCAATGGGTTTCGCCCGACTTCAGATCAGCGCAGGTAACAATGCCTTCATCGGCCCAGAGAAAGATCAGATCGTTAACCACCAGCGGCGTGGTGCTCAATGGGGCCGCCCGTTCAAAGCGGTAACTTTCTGCCGGTTCGTGCTCCGCCCCCTTGGGCAACTTCACCGCCACCACGTGTCCTGCCCGGCCCAACCATCCACTGGTGGCAAACACGAGCTCACCGGCCAGGATGGGCGACCCGATGGCCGTTTCGAGCGGCTCGGCCGGAAACACCGTTTTCTCCCAGCGGATGGCGCCGGTTTCCGCATCCACGGCCGTGATGCCGTAATGGAAGTTGGTAAAGATCACCTCCGTGCGCCCGTCGCCGGCCTGGTGAACGCAGGGAGTGGTGTAGGTTGTCTGGGAATCGCGGGGAATCCGCCAGCGAATGCTGCCATCGCGACGGTTCAGCGCCACCAGGTAGCTCTCGCCCTCCTGCTCGTTGGGCATAATCACGTTCTCGCCCACCACGATGGGCGAAGCACCAAACCCATGCCCCGATTTGAACGGTCCCAGGTCAACCCGCCACACGGGCCGCCCATCGTGATCCACAGCCTGGACGATGAATTCCTCGGGCGTGGCCCAAGCCAGGTAAAGCTGGCTCTCATCGACCGCTGGCGTGGAACTGGCCAGGCTGTTCAGGGCGTGCTTGCGATGCGTTTGGGAAGGGAACCGCCGCGTCCAAAGCGATTTGCCCGTGGGTGCATCGAACGCCATCACCACCCGCTCGCCCGACGCTTCGTCGCCGCACGTGAGAAACAGCTTCTCCCCCCACAGCACAGGGCACGAATGGCCGGGGCCGGGAAGTTCCACCTTCCACAGGTAATCGTCGCCCGTCCACTCCGCAGGCAGTCCTTTGGCGCTGCCCACGCCTGAACCGTTGGGGCCGCGAAACCGTGTCCACTCTTGCGCGGCGGCCGGCAGCACGGTCCACAGCAGTGCGCCCAAACTGGCCGCAACCGCCCAAGAACGCTTGGCCGCGTACCGCGGAAATCGCCTCATCATCTCGGGCCTCAATTCACTCGTTCGATTGGAATGCCATTGGGCAAATTGGAGCGAGGGCGAACATACCCCCCAGCCGCGCCTGTTGCCAATCCACCTGGCCGGCGTCATCCGGCCAAGGCCACAGCGGGCAGCGCCGAGCACCGGCAAGCGAACGCATAAACCCCATCGCCGCCGACCGATCCACCAACCGCCAGGCGAGGCAACATCGTTGTTGTGCGGCAAGCCTGCCTTGCGAGCCCAAGTGCTGAGGATATAATCCCAAGCAGTGAAAGGAAAGCAATTGGAAGGCCTGGAGCGTATTGGTATTAGCGATACGCGGCGATCTGCGAAGGTTTGCGGCCGCACCTTGGCCTGCTTTTCTCGACCACCGGCAGCCGACGGTTCCAAAGGTTCCGTTGAACGCTTGGGGGGCCGTAGCTCAGTTGGGAGAGCGCTAGCTTTGCAAGCTAGATGTCAGGGGTTCGAGTCCCCTCGGCTCCACTTTCATATCTCT
>CAZEEG010000154.1:0-12054 GCA_964511065.1 uncultured Pirellulales bacterium
AAATCTTGCTGCCGAATGGCCACGCGGACGCTCAAAGACGACCGATGTCGCCTCAACGTCCAGGTAGCCGGGCAAATCTTCGCTGCTCCCCTCGCTTGCCCTTGCGGATCCGTAACCATTCAGCCGAATGCGGATGGCGGCAAACAGGGACATCTGATATCGCCTGTTGAAGTTAGCATTCGCGCGCTAGCACCTTGCCGGATCGACGGCAGAGCGCCCAGGTTAACAACGTTTGGTGCGTTCTTCCAATTGGCTGAATGGTTGCGCGAATCCGAGGCTGCTGAACCCAATGCTCAAGGCCAATTCGTCTGCCGTCTTTGTGGCCATTGAGGCAATCAGGGCAATTGGGGTGGGTCGGTTCCGATTTTCCGCGCGGACGGCTACACTCATCACCGACGAAACGGTCCAAACCAAGCCAGGCTAAGCCAATATCAGCCCGCCCAAAGGGAGTGCAGGGTGGCGAGGGCAGGCGCCGGTTGGGGGGAATCGGCCGAGCGCAGGTCGTGAGAAACTGGGGGGCATTGCCATCTGGCTATCCCAGACGGCGGCCAAAAGGAGGGGGGCAGCAGAAGGGAAGTACATGAATCAATACTGGATCATCCTGTTTATTGCGGCCGGGTTCGAGGTCCTGTGGGCCGTCGGGCTGAAATACACCGCGGGTTTCACGCGGTTCTGGCCGTCGGTTGGAACGGTGTTGGCCATGGTCGCCAGCATGTATCTGCTGGCCTGGGCCGCGGTGGGGCTGCCGATCGGGTCGGCCTACGCGGTCTGGACAGGGATCGGCGCCGTGGGAACGGCCATTGTGGGGATGATCCTGCTGAATGAATCGCGCGATTGGCCCCGGCTGGTTTGCATCGGCTTGATTGTCCTGGGCGTCGTGGGTTTGAAGGCATTTACCAAAGAGGAAGCCCCTCCCGCCAATGCGGCGCCGGGCCCATCGGAACTGGACCACCGCGCCTGACGAGGAGCTTCTGCAAACATGGCGGATACCAATCCGAACATGGGTGGTGCTCCGGAGCACGTTGGCCGCATCGCCGGCTGGGCGCTTGCGCTGCCGCTGCTGGTCCTCACCGGCTATTTCGCCAGTTTCCTGCCTGCGGTTGTGTCGGGGGAGAACTTCCAGTTCCACCTGAACTGGGCGCCTTCCCTGGGAGTCAATCTCTCGTTGACCCTCGACGGATTGAGCCTGCTGTTCGTGCTGCTCATCAGCGGGATCGGTGCGCTTGTGCTGATCTACGCGGGCGGGTACATGGCCGGTCGCCCTAACCTGGGCCGGTTCTTTTTCTTGCTGCTGCTGTTCCTGGTTTCCATGTTGGGGTTGGTGCTGGCCGACAACCTGCTGCTGCTCTACGTCTTTTGGGAACTAACCAGCCTGAGCTCCTATTTCTTGATTGGCTTTGACAGCGATCGGGCATCAGCGCGCAGCGCGGCTTTGCAGGCGCTGCTGGTAACCGGCGGAGGTGGGCTGGCGCTGCTGGCCGGGGTGATCCTGCTGGGGCAGGCGGGCGGAAGTCTGGAAGTATCGGTCCTGGTGGACCAGGCTGATAGCCTGCGCGCCCACCCGCTTTACACGCCGGCCCTGGTGCTGATCCTGCTGGGGGCGTTCACCAAGTCCGCGCAGTTCCCGTTTCATTTCTGGCTGCCCAGTGCGATGGAGGCGCCGACTCCGGTTAGCGCCTATCTGCACTCGGCGACGATGGTCAAGGCGGGCGTGTACCTGCTGGCGCGACTGAATCCGGCTTTGGGCGGTACCGATATCTGGTTGCTGAGCGTGACAGCCGCCGGCGGGGTCACCATGCTGGTGGCGGCCTGGATGGCGCTTACCCAGACCGACCTCAAGAAGATTCTGGCTTACTCGACGGTCAGTTCGCTCGGCACGTTAATGCTGCTGCTGGGGCTGGGGGGACCGCTGGCGATCCCGGCAGCGATGACGTACCTGTTAGGGCACGCCCTGTTCAAGGGCGCGCTATTTTTTGTTGCCGGGGCCGTCGATCACGAGACGGGCACGCGCGACTTGAACCACCTCAGCGGGCTTGGCCGGGCAATGCCGATTACGGCCCTAGCCGCCGGGGTGGCCGCGCTGTCGATGGCCGGATTGCCGCCGCTGTTTGGTTTCATTGCCAAGGAGCTCTCGTATGAGGCGACGCTGCATGCAACGGCCGCAGCATGGGTAACGGCCGCGGCCGTGGCCGCAAACATCCTGCTGGTGGCCGCGGCGGCCCTGGTTGGTTTCCGGCCGTTTCTGGGCAAGGCGCTGCCCACCCCCAAGCCCGCGCACGAGGCGCCGTTCAGTATGTTGCTCGGCCCGCTCGCCCTGGCAGGGCTAAGCGTCGCCTTCGGATTATGGCCCGGGTGGGTAGCCAACGGACTGGTGTCGGCGGCAAGCGCTTCAGTGTTAGGGACACCCGTTGAACTCCACTTGGCGCTGTGGCACGGGCCGAATCCCGCCCTTTGGCTGAGCGTGTTCACGCTGGCCGGGGGCGTGGGCGTCTACCTGGGACGAGGTGTCATTCGGAACCTCGCGACGTGGGGGGCGAAGGCTGCGCGGTGGGGGCCGGCGGGCTGGTACGAGCTGGCGCTGAAGGGGCTCAACGGTCTGGCCTTCGGCCAGACACGGCTGCTTCAAAGCGGCTACTTGCGCTATTACCTAATGATCACGATGGCCGCCACGGTCGGCTTGGCGGGTTATGCCCTGTTTGGCCGGGGACCGTGGGAGGCGTCGTTCGACTGGGCGGACCTGCGCATCTACGAAGCAGGGCTGGTCACGCTGATGTTGCTGGCGATTCTGGCGGCCCTGTTGATGAAGGCGAGGTTGGCTGCCATCGCGGCCCTGGGGGTCGTGGGCTACAGCGTAGCGCTGCTTTTCGTGTTGTTCGGCGCGCCCGACCTGGCGATGACGCAGTTCCTGGTTGAAACGCTGACCGTCATCTTGTTTGTGCTGGTTTTTTACCACCTGCCGGAACCTCGGCCCGTGGCTGACCCCATGGCCCGATTTCGGGACGCCGTGCTGGCCGTGATCGTGGGCGGCTTGATGACTTCGCTGGTGCTGGTTGGCACCCCGGAGCAGTATCCATCCATCTCGGCGTACTTTGAGGAGCATAGTGTCACTCAAGGGCACGGACGGAACATCGTGAACGTGATCCTCGTTGACTTCCGCGCGCTGGATACCCTCGGTGAGATCACGGTTTTGTCCGTGGCTGCGGTCGGGGTGTTTGCCCTGTTGAAACTGCGGCAGCGGAGAGAACAAGTTAGCGACGTGCTTCCCAGCGACCTTACCGAAGTGCCGCCCGAGGGCGGCGCAACGCCCCAAAGGCCGGTCGATGTGAGGCGGCAGGTCGACGTGAGACGGGCGGGCGGCGATCGGGCGACAACTTCGTTCATCCTGCGCCCGGCCACGCGATTGCTGCTGCCGCTGCTGCTATTGTTCTCGTTCTTTCTGCTACTCCGCGGACACAACGAACCGGGTGGCGGTTTCAGCGCGGGCCTGGTGGCGGCTTCGGCTTTCGTTGTGTACCGATTTGCGTTTGGCGTGCGGGCGGCCCGGCGGCTGTTGCCGATTAGCCCGCTGGCGCTCTTTGGCGGGGGGCTGTTGGTGGCGGCGAGCGCCGGGATTTTAGGTCTGCTGGAAGGCTACCCGCTGCTTAAGGGGCTGTGGGGGCAGGTTTCGGTCCCGGGCTTTGGCGAACTGGCTGTGGGCACGCCCCTGCTATTTGATGTGGGCGTTTATATCACCGTGATTGGGGTCACGCTGTCTATCATCCTTCCCCTAGCTGAGGAGTAGCATGGCAACGGTCTTGGCCATTGTCGTGGGCTGCCTGTATGCCGCGGGTACCTATATGATGCTGCGGCGCAGCTTGTTCAAGCTGATCCTCGGGCTGGTACTCCTTTCGCACGGGGCCAACCTATTGATATTTACGGTGGGCGGGTTGACGCGGGGGCGGCCTCCCATCGCTCCGCCCGAGGGGACCGTACCGGTTGCGCCTTCGGCCGATCCATTGCCCCAAGCGTTGATCCTGACAGCCATTGTCATTGGTTTTGCCGTACTTGCCTTCTCGCTGGTGTTGTTTCACCGGGGATACCAGACCTTCGGCAGCGACGATCCAGATGATTTGAAGGTGAGCGAATGACGAGCAACGTGCTGTTGGTATTGCCGCTGTTGATCCCGCTGACGACGGCTGCGACGTCGTTTCTGGCGTGGCGGCAGACTTCGCTGCATCGAGCACTGGCCGTGATCGGCGCCGTGGCCCTGCTGGGGGCGGGCGTGGCCCTGCTCGCCACCGTCTGGATGCACGGCACGATGGCGACCCAGGCCGGAGGGTGGCCGGCACCCTTTGGTATCACCCTGGTGGCCGACCTGTTTAGCGCCATCATGGTGGTGCTGGCTGGCGTGGTGGGATTGGCCGTGGTTGTATTCTCGCTGGGCAGTATGGACCGCAGGCGGGAGGCCTATGGTTACTACCCCCTGGTGCATGCCCTGCTCCTGGGCGTGTGCGGCGCATTCCTGACCGGCGACCTGTTCAACTTGTACGTCTGGTTTGAAGTGATGTTGATGTCGTCGTTCGTACTGCTGGCCCTCGGCGGCGAGCGGGCTCAACTGCACGGCGGCATCAAGTACGTTACGCTGAATCTGGTTTCCTCGGCCGTGTTCCTGGCGGCGGTCGGTATTCTCTATGGTCTGACCGGCACGCTGAACCTGGCCGATCTGGCCCAACGCCTCGATGGCATCCATGAAAGCAGCATGGTGACCGCCGTAGGCATGCTGTTTCTGGTTGCCTTTGGCATCAAGGCAGCCGTGTTTCCACTGTTTTTCTGGCTGCCGGCTTCGTACCACACGCCACCGGGAGCGGCCTCGGCCCTGTTTGCCGGCCTACTCACTAAAGTGGGGGTGTATGCGCTGATCCGTGTGTTCACCTTGCTGTTTGTCCAGGAGGCCGCCTTCACCCACCTGCTGATCCTGGTCCTCTCCGGATTGACCATGGTGACGGGTGTGCTGGGCGCGGTGGCGCAGCAGGAGTTTCGGCGCGTGCTCTCGTTCCACATCATCAGCCAGATTGGCTACATGACGATGGGCCTGGGAATTGCGGGGCTGGTCGACTCTCCGGCGCTGGCGGCCCTGGCCCTGGCTGGTTCGATTTTCTACATCGCCCACCACATCATTGTGAAAACGAATCTGTTTCTGGTGAGCAGTGTGGCCCGGCGATTGTGTGGGACGTTCGAACTGAAGCGCCAGGGGGGACTGTATCAATCGCAGCCACTGTTGGCCGTATTGTTCTTGATCCCGGCCCTATCGCTGGCCGGTATCCCGCCGCTTTCCGGGTTCTTCGCCAAGCTCTCGCTGGTGCAGGCTGGGCTCAGCGCGGGCGAGTATGCGATCGCGGCCACCGCACTGGCGGTGGGCTTGCTGACGCTGTTCTCCATGACGAAAATCTGGGCGGAGGCTTTCTGGAAGCCCATGCCTGACAATGCGAACGGGGATGGCGTGGTGCCGCTGATCGCCGCGGGGCAGAAGTTCCAAATGCTGTTTCCGATCAGCGTGCTTGCGGTGCTGACCGTGGCGATTGGCCTGGGCGCCGAGTTCGTGTTTACGCTGGCCACGGCGGCGGCAGAACAGTTGCTGAACCGCGAAGCCTATATCCACGCCGTGCTGGGAGGCCTCCCGTGAACCTGTTCATGCTGAACATCCTGCTGGCCATGACGTGGGGGATGGCAACCGGGGTCTTCACAGCCCCCAACCTCGCCGTCGGCTTTGCGCTGGGATACCTGGTGCTGCGCTTTGCTCGACCGGTGCTGGGGCCCTCGACCTACTTCACCAAGATGCCCGTGGCGCTGCGTTTTGCCTCACGCTATATCTGGGATTTATTCCTCGCCAATCTGCGGGTGGCCTACGATGTCCTGGTGCCGGGGGCCTGGCCCCGATCGCGCCCAGAGAGCATGGCGGCCCGAGCAGCGGCACCTGCAGCCACAGCCAGGCGGTCCACCGCCGTCACCGAGAGCCTTCGCGCTCCGCTCACGGAAGAATCGTACGTATGCCCTGGCGTGGTGGCGATCCCGCTGGATGCCCGTACGGAAGCGGAAATCGCCTTGTTAGCAAACCTGATCACCCTGACCCCCGGGAGCGTGAGCCTGGACCTTTCCGAGGACCGGAGCCTGCTGTACGTCCACGCGATGTACATCGACGGCGGCGACGTCGAGGCGTATCGGCGCTCTGTCAAGGAGAAGTTGGAACGGCGCGTGCTGGAGTTGTTGCGATGAACCCCGATAGCTCAACGACGGCGCAAGTTGCAGCCGAATTGGCCCTGGTCTTGATCGGAGTGGCCCTCTTTTTGACGTTCATTCGTTTGGTGCGCGGGCCGACATTGCCCGACCGCGTGGTGGCCCTGGACCTGATGGGCGTTCAAGCCGTGGGAATCATTGCCGCCTACTCGGTAGCCACCGACGAACCCGTTCTGCTGGATGCCGCCACGGTGCTGGCGCTGGTGGGATTCCTCAGCACGGTGGCTTTTGCCAGATACGTAGAAAGGCGGGCACGCGATGAGTGAGCGTTTCAACGCGGTGCTGCTCGTGATCGGCAGCCTGTTCATGCTCCTGGCCGCGATCGGCGTGCTGCGCCTGCCCGATATCTTTATCAGACTCCAGGCAGCGACCAAGGCATCTACCCTGGGGGTGGGATGCCTGCTGTTGGGAGTGGCCATCCACTTTGATCATCTCGGCGTGGCGACCCGGGCCGTGCTGGTCATTGGCTTTTTCTTCCTCACAGCACCCGTGGCCGCGCACATGATCGCCCGCGCGGCATATGCCACGGGCGTTCCCCTTTGGGAAGGGTCGCTCATCGACGAACTGCGCGAACATCGGCGCAACGCGAGCGAGCCTGTGGCCGACCATTCGCCCGAAGCTGCGACGGTTCAGCCAGCCGACGAGACAAACATTCCCTGAGGGGACACACCGCGGCCGATTGCCCATTGCGGTGGAGCAAGCGCGCCGGCTTTCCCGCCGGGGAGCGTCCCCCAAAGACCTTGCTGGGTTGCTGCGCTGGCGCTGGCCACTTGGTGGTGATCGGGTGTGACGCAAGCCCTGAAGCTTACAGCAAAATTTGCTCCACGCCCGGACCCTTGAGACGCAACCTTTAACAACTCGACCAGGCCGAAAGAAATCCATGACGGAACATTTGACCGCCGACAAGCTCGACAGTCCCGTCCTTGAGCATATGCGCACCGAGTTCGTGCAACTTGGCGAAGACCTGACCGTTGCCCAGGCCTTGGACTCGATCCGGGAAATGCAGCCGCCGGGAAGGATCATCTACTTTTACGTTACCGACAGCGACGGCCGCTTGCAGGGCGTTGTCCCGACCCGCCGGCTACTGTTGAGCCCACGCGAAAAGCTGTTGCGGGAGATCATGGTCAAGCCGGTGATTGCCATTCCCAGCACGGCGACGTTGCTCGATGCTTGTGAATTTTTCATCCTCCACAAGTTGCTGGCGTTTCCGGTGGTGGATGAGGAACGCAGGATTCTGGGGCTGGTCGATGTGGAGCTGTATGCTCAAGAACTAAGCGACCTGGATCGCATGGAGAGCCACAGTGACCTGTTCCAGGTGATTGGCGTTTATGCGGCGGACGCCCGGCCGAGATCGGTCTTCAGCTTTTTCCGGCGACGGTTCCCTTGGCTGATGGCAACCTTGACCGGCGGTTTGTTGGCGGCCAGCATCTCCAATACGTATTATGCGGTGGCCCACCTGGCAACCGTCGTTCCCTTCATCCCGCTGGTACTGGCGCTTGCCGGCAGTGTGACCTCGCAATCGGTCAGCCTGGCCGTGCAGTCGCTCCGCGACCAAACGCCGCTGCGGATCGGGCTGCGACGCAAGCTCCGGTTCGAGTTGGCGACGGGAGCCCTGCTGGGAGTGGCATGCGGAACCATCGCCGGCATCGCCGTATACATCTGGTTGGGCAATGTCGTTGCATCGTTCATGCTGTTGGCCAGCATCGCGGTGAGCATGGCCTTTGCCGCTTGCTTGGGATTGGCCATGCCGCACGTGTTCCATCTCTTCAATCGCAGCCCGCAAATCGCCGCTGGGCCGGTCGCCCTCGCTTCGGCCGATGCGCTGACCTTGATCGTGTATTTCAATCTGGCCCGTTGGCTGCTGGGGTGAGTCTTATCCGTTGTTTCGAAGTGGTGCTCGGGACCTTATGTGAGCTTCTCGCGCAAGCGCGACATGCGCTGGCCTTCGCTGCCTGCCGAGATGGTTTATTCGATGCGGGATTGTAGAGCCGTTGGGATAACCAGCGGCTCAGAAACAGCGTGCCGAAAAGACAGGCATTCGGCGGCCCGTCCCGCTCATGTGCCAGACGGAACTGGTAGACTTCACGTGGCGGTGATAACTCAACGGGTGAATTTCTGGTACCTGGGCGGGAAGCAGCCATGAGTTCCGGACAAACGGGAAATGCGGGTTTCGGCGCAATCCATCCGCAAACGCGCATCGGACACGTGCATCTGAAGGTTGCCGACCTGGAACGGGCCATCGCGTTCTACCAGGGCGTGCTGGGGTTTGAACTGACCCAGCGGTACGGCGCGCAGGCGGCGTTTCTGTCGGCGGGCGGCTATCACCACCACATCGGGCTGAATACTTGGG
Organism: uncultured Pirellulales bacterium; assembly: GCA_964511065.1. Lineage (GTDB taxonomy): Bacteria > Planctomycetota > Planctomycetia > Pirellulales > S012-138 > CALBRZ01. The sequence continues at coordinate 8,624 of CAZEEG010000154.1, forward strand.
AGAGTCTTGGCGGGCCGCCGCCACCGCCCGGCACCACAGGGCTCTATCACATCGCCATTGTCTACCCGACTCGGGCCGAGCTGGCCGACGCGTTGCGCCGACTGCTTAGAGCGGGAATTCCCCTGGACGGCGCGAGCGACCACGGCGTCAGCGAGGCGCTCTATTTGCGCGATCCCGACGGCAACGGCGTGGAACTGTACTGGGACCGCCCGCCGGATGCCTGGCCGCGAACGGCCGATGGCCAATTGGCGATGTTCACGCGGCGGCTCGATCTCGAAGACTTGCTGCGCGAGAACCAGGGCGATTCCGAGGTGCCGCGCACCCCGCAGCCTCCAACGGGTCCGCTCGATCTGTAGCGCCGCGATCGGCTCGCAGGTGCAGCCATCGGCGGCCGGCTTCAATCCTGGCTTTTAGGTTAAGGCCGGGTCTGCCAGACATGCCGCAGCAAGCGCGTGGGAGGATGCTCACCGCGGAATTGTCGCTGCCAGCTTTCCGCCATGAACATGCAGACGAACATCGTCACCGCATGGCACGGATGCCGCATGGCATAGGCCATCAGCCGGGGCAGCATTCGCGTGCCGGTTTTCCACGAACAAAGTTTGCGGCGGACCTCGGTCATCCAGTACTCCGAGGTAAGGTGGTAGTCCCAGGTGCCGTCCACCTCAAGCGTAAGCTCAAAATCCGGCTCGGCGCAGCGGGCCAGTTGTCCCGGCCCCGGATAAAAGCCGCCAAACCCTCGCTGCAACAGGGCGTAGTGGAACTCGGGCGAGCCCCAGCGAAAGCGGAAGGGGCTCTTCAGGAAATCCTCCGGACGAATCGGCGGCGTGCCTTCGTGTTGATGGATCACCGTGGTGGCCATGCGGCCGTTGCTGCCGGGCTTGAGGACGCGGCGGCAGATAGCGAACATCTCGCGGTAGACCTGGTCGTCGCGGCCGTCCAGCACGTCTTGCGGCTGCACAAAATGCTCGATGGAACCGTTGGCAACGATGCCATCAAAGCGGCCGTTCCAGTCGTCGCCCAAGTCGCGGTAATCGAGCAGTCGCACGTCCAGCCCGCGGCGGCGGCAGCGGCGGATCTGATCGGGCGAAATGGTAATGCCCACGGCCTTCGCTCCGCGGCGGGCGGCCGTTTCAACCAGCGTGCCGTTGCCGCAACCGATATCGAGGATGCGGCTCCCCGGCCCACAGCCGACCTGGTCCAACAGCCAGTCGATCTGGTTCTGCTGTGCCTGGGCAAATGGCAGGTCCGGATTGCCGTAATACATACCTTCGGTCAGGTCCAAGAACCCACACTGGGCAAAGACACGCTCAAAAAAGGCGTAACAACAGACGGGCGTTTTGAGCGCCTTGCGCCGGGTCGATGGCGCGGCCGAGACGCCGGCACGTTCCAGCGGGGTATCTCCCGTTGGCACCGTACGGCGTGGCGCTGGGACCGTAGGTGACAGCGACGGGGCATTCGAGGCAGCGGTGATTTGAGGCTCGGGCAGCGTACTCATTGAGCTTGCCATGCCTTGTGTGCGGCCGCCGAAGGTGGCGATCATTCGCCAGTTTGAAGGTGCAACCGTTCGTGCATGCCTCCGGGGCGACAATGCTCTCACGACGATTCAACGGGCCGAGGCCAGATTCGACAAGGCGGGCGAATCAAAGAGGGCGTGCACCGGAAACGGCCAAGAACAGAGCCGCGACCAGCAGGGCAAGAGAGCAGATTCAGTGCCGCGGCCCAGGGCACTTCAACTTCCATCATCGCCCATTCGGCCGTCCCATGCCAATGAAACACTGGCGAAAACCTTTCCGGCTTTGTGAGCCTTGCATCCGGTATCGCAAACGGACGGGGCGTGCGGCGCAGCGGTATGCCAGCAAGAAGAGTCCGAGTCTGCGCCCTATGATCTTTGGGTAGCTTGCAGCGCACTTGCCGCGTACATCAGTCTTGCGGCCGTGGCGCCGGCTCAAGCGTACCCGGCTGGAACCGCTTGCACGCTCGCCACCGCGCAGTGGGCATCTCCGCGCAAGAGGCGTCACCTCGGGGGGGAGGGCAAATTCTCGTTTGCGAGTGGTTCGCAGAAGGTGACTGGTACCCTAGAATCTCTTAATAGCCGCTGCGCGGCCAGCTCATTGGCAGTGCCCGGTGGGCCACACCTTGGCCTGCCGTTGGCCCTGTGCGGAAATCGGCTGGCTGCGCAGGCATGGTTTTGTCGGCGGTGCTTCTCTGCTTTCCTGTGCTGGGGAGGGCAGCGGGGCGGCCGCGCGGGTTGCTTCCCGCACCGCTGGCGGGCGTTGTTGCGGTCGCTGGCGGCGATTTTGTCCCACATTCCCTCGGTGCCGGGGTTTTGCATCTTCCATGGAAATGAAGGTGTTCAGCGGCCGCGCGAACCCGAAGCTGGCCGCCCGCATTTGCGAGTACTTGGGGATTCCCCTGGGCCGAATCTCGATCGGCAACTTTCCCGATGGCGAGATCGCCTGCAAGATCGATGAAGACGTGCGGGGGCGCGACTGCTTTATCGTGCAGCCCACGTGTCCGCCCGTGAATGAAAACCTCATGGAACTGTTGATCATGATCGACAGTTTTGTGAGGGCCAGCGCCGGCCGCGTCACAGCCGTGTTGCCCTACTACGGTTACGCCCGGCAGGACCGCAAAGATGAAGGCCGGGTGCCGATCACCGCCAAGCTGGTGGCGAATATGATCGTGCGCGCGGGGGCCCACCGTGCGCTGACGATGGACCTGCACGCTTACCAGATTCAGGGCTTCTTCGATGTCCCGGTGGATCACCTGCACGCCGCCCCGGTGCTCGATGAATACTTCATCAAGATGAAGATTCCCGAGTCGGAACTGGTGGTCGTCAGCCCCGACGAAGGCAGTATCAAGCGGGCGTTGACGCACAAGGCTACGCTGGGTGGTCGGCTGGCAATTGTGGACAAGCGCCGCAGCAGTGCGGAGCAGACACGGCAAGAGAACATCATCGGCGGCCCGGTCGAAGGCAAGGTCTGCCTGATGTTCGACGACCTGATCAGCACCGCCTCAAGCATCTGCGGCGCGGCCGAACGATTGCACCAATCGGGTGCCAAGGAAATCTACGTGGCGGCCACGCACGGCGTGTTGTGTGGTCCGGCCATCGACCGCCTCAGTGCGGCTCCCATCAAAGAATTGATTCTGACCGACACCATCCCGCTACGGCCCGACCAGATGTTGCCGAATATCCGCGTGCAGTCGGTTTCGGAACTGCTGGGCGAAGCGATCAAACGCATCCATTTGAACAAGTCGGTTAGCGCGCTGTTTTGATGGCGATGTGAGCGATGGGGGGGCTAGGTGGACGCTGTACGGCAAGTTGCGGCGCATCCCATTTTTCGCGCCGGCGCGGCAGGTTCGACTCCACCTTGCTCTTGGAAACTTCTCCCGGGGGGGAATCGTCCTCGCGCGGCTTGGCCGTTAAACTC
>CAZEEG010000155.1:0-11929 GCA_964511065.1 uncultured Pirellulales bacterium
CCCATGCCAGCACGGCTGGGCGACTCGTATTGTTCCCCCAATTTGACAAGGCTAGAATCCCCCTTCCCAACTCACCCCGCAAGCGGCAGGGAAGCCGCACGGCTCAAGCCCACGGATGCACGCGCGCATGTCTGAGGAACGGCCTGCTGCCGAAGCGCAGTCGTTGATGAAACGTCCCCTGATGTGGGCCACACGATTGGTACTGAACCAACCGGTGGCGATTCTCGCGATCGCCATCGGGGCGGCCGCGCTGTCGCTCACCTATGCCGGCACACGGATGGGATTTCACACCAGCCGTTCCGACCTGGTGAACCCGGCCAGCGATTACAATCAGTTATGGACCGACTACATCAACGAGTTCGGCGACAAGGACGACGCCCTGCTCGTGGTGGAAGGCCCCAGCCGCGATGAAGTTGTGCCGGTCCTGGAAGAGTTATCGCAGGCCCTGGGCCGCGATGACCACCTCTTCCAGGCGGTACTGCACCAGGTGGATTTGTCCAAAATCCGCTCCAAGGGATTGCACTATCTGGGCGAGGCGGAAATCCAGGCTGCCGACCGCTTTACGGCTCGGATCGACCCGATCATTCACGGCGATTGGTCCCGGCTGAACGTGGGCCAGATGGTGGCATCGCTGCAACAGCGGCTGAGCCAATTGCCGGCCGAACTCTTTAGCACTCCCGACGCCCAGCACCTGCTGGCCGAGGTTGCCAGGCTGGCCGAGAGCCTGCTGGCCAGCTTCAGCGACCGTGGTGGCTACCGCTCGCCTTGGCCGGTGATGCCGCAATCGGTGGCCACGCTTAGCGAGCTTGGTTCCGAATACCTGCTCACCAACGAAGGCCGCCGGGGCATCGTCATGCTCAAGCTGGCCGACCAGGAAAGCGACGGCTTCGAACGCGGCAGCGAAGCGATCACCGCCCTGCGCAAACTCATCGCCACCACCTCCGCCCGCCATCCCGAGGTCGAAATCGGCCTGACGGGCCTGCCGGTGCTGGAATACGACGAGATGAAGGCCAGCAGCGAATCGATGATGCAGGCCACGATCCTGTCGTTGTTCGGGGTGGCCTGTTTGTTTCTGGCCGGCCTGGGCGGTATCCGGCACCCGATGATGAGCGTGACCGCACTACTGCTGGCCATGGCCTGGTCGTTCGGCTACCTGACCCTGGCCGTGGGACACCTGAATATCCTGAGCGTATCGTTCGGCGTGATGCTGATCGGGCTGGGGATCGACTTTGGGATCCACTACGTAGCGCGGTACCTCGAACTCCGCCCCAAGCTCCGCGATCCGCGCAAGACCTTGCTGGAAACGTCGTCGAGCATCGGCCCCGGCGTCCTCGCCGGAGCGGTCACAACGTCCATGGCATTCTTCTCGGCAGCGGTCACCTCGTTTACGGGCGTGGTGGAATTGGGAGTGATCGCCGGGGGCGGGATTCTGTTGTGCGCCACCGCCGCACTGCTGGTGTTGCCGGCCATGATCTACCTGGCAGATCGCCGGCGAGGAGGCGAACACATTCCGCAACCTCTGGATGTGGCGGCGTGGGTCCAGCCACTATTCAAGCCTCGCATGATCAAGTGGGTACTGGGCGGAACTGTCGTCGCCGCGGTCGTACTGGGCTCGGGCGTCCAGCATCTGTGGTACGATCACAATTTGCTGAATCTCCAGGCACGCGGCCTGGAGAGCGTGGAACTCGAGCGAAAGCTGCTTCGCGACAATGATCAGAGCGTGTGGTTTGCGCTCTCGATCGCCGAAAGCCGCGACGAACTGCTCGCCCGCAAGGAAAAATTTCTCGAACTCGACTCCGTCGAGCGCGTGGAAGAGATCGTCTCGCTGCTGCCATCAGACCACGAGCGCAAACGGCCGCTCATTGAGCAAATCCACGAACGCCTGGCCCAGTTGCCGGAGCGTCCGCCGCGGATTGCCGTGGATTCGCCCGATGCCTTGGGCAGCCAACTGGCCGATTTGCAGAGACTGGTCAGCGTAAGCCCAGCCGGTGTACGTGCAGAGCGGGCGATTGAGCAGGTGCGGATCGCCCTCCGCGGCCTGCCGCTGCCGGAGTGCTATCAACGGCTGACAAACTTTCAACAGCAGATGGCCGGTGACCTGCTCAGCCGGCTGCACATGCTGCGCAGTATCTCCAATCCCGAACCGCCAAAGTTCGACGACTTGCCCGCCGGGCTGGTGACGCGGTTTGTCGGCAAGACGGACCGGCACCTGCTGAAGATTTACGGGCAAGGCGACATTTGGGACATGGAGACCCTGGCCCAGTTTGTGAGCGAAGTCCGCACGGTCGATCCGCGCGTGACCGGTAACCCGCTGCAAGCCTACGAGGCCTCGCTCGAAATGAAGAGCAGTTATCAGCAGGCGGCACTCTATTCGTTGATCGGAATCGTGGTAATCCTGCTGCTCGATTTCGGCAACATTCGCGAAGCGCTCTTGGCCCTGCTTCCGATGGGCCTGGGGTTGATGATGATGTTTGGACTCCTGGGCTGGCTGAACTTGCCGCTGAACCCGGCCAACATGATCGTGCTGCCGCTGGTCCTGGGTATCGGCATCGACGACGGCGTTCACATCATGCACGATTTCCGGCATCAGCGGGGCCGCTACCGACTGAGCGCCTCCACCGCTTCGGCCGTCGTGCTGTCAACGCTCACAACCATGGTAGGCATCGGCAGCCTGATGATCGCCAGCCACCAGGGACTGCAAAGTCTCGGCCGGGTGCTCACGATCGGCGTGACCTGCTGCATGCTGACCTCGCTCATCACCTTGCCGGCCCTGCTGACGTGGCTCTCGCGCAACCGGGTCGAGGAACCCGACACCCCGGCCGAAGAACCGAAGAAGCTGCGGCGAGGGCTGCGGTTGGACCCGGCGCACGAACGCACCGACGGCCCGCACCAGGCAGACCAGTCCTGGCCTGACCGCATTACCGTGCGGCCGCGGACAACGAGCGACTGCTGGGACGAATAGGCCGCCGCGGGCGTCAGCATATTGGTGCTGCGCCCCGCTATCGGGGCGGCCATGGGTCTTGGCTGTGCCAGCGCTCAACCGCGCACAAACTGCCGCAGAATGTCGTGACCGCGGAGCGTAAGAAAGCTCTCAGGGTGAAACTGCAACCCTTGGATCGGGTAGCGTTTGTGGCGGATCGCCATGATCTCCCGGTTGCCCTCGGGATCGATCGACCAGGCGGTCACTTCGAAATCATCGCTAAGCGTGTCCGGCTGAATCACCAGGCTGTGATACCTCGTCGCCTGGAACGGGTTCTCAATGCCGGCAAACAGGCCGCGGCCGTCGTGGTGAATGAGATCGGTCTTGCCATGCATCAGGCGGTCCGCCCGCACGATCCGGGCTCCAAATGCCTGACCAATCGACTGGTGCCCCAGGCATACGCCAAGCGTTGGAATGTGCGGCCCGAAGCGGGCGACGGCAGCCACGGAGATTCCGGCCTGGCTGGGCGTGCACGGCCCGGGCGAGATGATCAAGTGGCTGGGCGCCATCTGCTCGATCTCTTCCAGCGAAACCTGGTCGTTGCGGCGCACCTCAATCGGCAGGCCGAGATTCAACTCTCCCAGCCGTTGGACCAGGTTGTAAGTGAACGAATCGTAATTGTCGATGAGCAGAATCAAGTGCCGTGGCAGGGCTGAATGAACGTGGCAAGACAGAGCGTATCGGCAAGACAAAGAATATCGGAAGGGCCGTGACCGTGCAGCCATGAGCCGTAGCGGTGCCGCGCCTCATGGCGCCCCACCCAAAAAAGCGAGTGGCCGGAGCGATGGCCGCGCCACGGCCGGGGCGCAGCCATCGTCGTCCATTTTAAGCAGTAGCCCCGGTGCGGCTACAGAGGCCGTTCCATCAGGAGATGCCGCGGCATGGGCATCAGGCGGTCATGGGGTTGATCTTTTCCGGATCAATGCCCAGGTCCTTAATGGCCTTGTTCACCTGTTCCATTTCGAACTGGCCCAACTGCGCCAACCGCCACAGCGCGCCCACCGTCACGCACTCGGCATCCACTTCAAAATGACGCCGCAGCTTGGAACGCTGATCGCTGCGGCCAAACCCGTCGGTTCCCAGGGCAAACAGGCCGCCGGGAATCCACGGATCAATCTGCTCGGCAACCAGGCGGACATAGTCGCTGGCGGAGATGAAGGGGCCTTCGGCGCCTTCGATCACCGTCTCCAGGTACGAACGCCGCGGCGGTTCCGTCGGATGGAGCATGTTCCAGCGGCGGCAGGCCAAGGCTTCGCGGCGCAGTTCCGTGTAGCTGGTGACACTCCACACATCGCTGCTGATGTTGTAGCGCTCGGCCAGAATCTCTTGGGCCTTGAGCGTCGAGCGGAGGATCGCACCGCTGCCCAGCAGTTGCACCCGGGCTTTGGCCTGATCGGCCTCACGCGAGGACACCTTGTACATCCCCTTGATGATGCCTTCGGCCACGCCCTCGGGCATGGGCGGATGCACGTAGTTTTCGTTCTCTAGGGTGATGTAGTAGATGCCGTCCTCGCCTTCCTGGTACAGGCGTTTCATGCCTTCGAGGATGATCACGGTCGTTTCGTAGGCGAAGGCCGGATCGTACGAGCGTACCGTGGGGAAGGCCGAGGCGATCAGGAGACTATGGCCGTCCTGGTGCTGAAGCCCTTCGCCGTTGAGGGTGGTTCGACCGGCGGTTCCTCCCAGCATGAAGCCCTTGGCGCGGCAATCGCAGGCCGCCCAGATCAAATCGCCAATCCGCTGGAAGCCAAACATCGAGTAGTAGATGAAGAACGGGATCATGTTGATCCCATGCGATGCGTAGGCAGTGCCAGCGGCAATGAACGACGACATCGAACCGGCTTCGGTGATGCCTTCCTCAAGCAGTTGGCCGTCCTTGGCTTCCTTGTAGTAAGCCACCTGCTTGGCATCGACCGGCTCGTACAACTGGCCGACATGGCTGTAAATGCCAATCTGCCGGAACAAGCCTTCCATACCGAAGGTGCGCGATTCATCGGGCACGATCGGCACGATGTGCTTGCCGACCTTCTTGTCGCGGAGCAGCTTCGTGAAGAAGCGGACAAAGCCCATGGTGGTGGACCATTCCTTGTCGCCGCTGCCGGCGATCGTGGCGTCGTCCTTGTATTCCTCGAACGTCGGCATTTCCGACTTGATCGGATTCGGGTTGCGGCTGGGCACGTAACCGCCAAGCGCCTTGCGGCGTTCGTGGAGGTACTTCATCTCTGGGCTGTCTTCAGGCGGTCTGTAGAACGGCGCCTTGGCGACTTCTTCGTCGGAGATGGGGATGCCAAACCGGGTACGGAACTCGCGCAGTTCTTCTTCGTTGAGCTTCTTCTGCTGATGGGTGACGTTGCGGCCTTCGCCGGCTTCACCCAGGCCGTATCCCTTGATGGTCTTGGCCAAGATCACCGTGGGCCGGTTGGACTCGATGGCCGCTTTGTACGCGGCGTAGACCTTTTCCGGATCGTGGCCGCCGCGGCGCATCCGCTCGAGCGTTTCGTCGGACAGGTGGCTCACCATGTCCAGCAACTCGGGATACTTGCCGAAGAAGTCTTTGCGGATGTAATCGCCGCCAGCGACGACGTACTTCTGGTACTGGCCATCGACGACTTCGCCCATCCGCTTGACCAGCAGGCCCTTATCGTCGCGTTCCAGCAGATGGTCCCAGTCGTGCCCCCAGATCACCTTGATGACATTCCAGCCAGCGCCGCGGAAGATGCCTTCCAGTTCCTGGATGATCTTGCCGTTGCCGCGGACCGGACCGTCAAGCCGCTGCAGGTTGCAGTTGATCACGAAGATCAGGTTGTCCAGATTTTCGCGGCTAGCCAGCGTGATCGCCCCCAGGGTTTCCGGCTCATCGCATTCGCCGTCGCCCAGGAAGGCCCAAACGTGCTGGTTGCGGGTGTCCTTAATGCCACGATCAGCGAGGTACTTGTTGAACCGCGCCTGGTAGATGGCCATGATCGGCGCCAACCCCATCGACACCGTGGGAAACTCCCAAAAGTCGGGCATCAGCCAGGGGTGGGGATAGCTGGAGAGACCGCCGCCGGGCTCCAATTCGCGGCGGAAGTTGATCAGTTGCTGCTCCGTGAGGCGGCCCTCCAGGAATGCGCGAGCGTACGTTCCCGGCGAAGCGTGCCCTTGGATGTAAACCTGGTCGCCGCTGTTGTCGTCGCCACGTCCGCGGAAGAAGTGGTTGTACCCCACCTCGTATAGCGTGGCCGACGATGCAAACGTGGAGATGTGCCCTCCAATCCCGGGGAACTCCTTGTTGGCGCGGGTGACCATCGCCATGGCGTTCCAGCGGATGATGCTCTTGATCCGGCGTTCGATTTCGCGGTTGCCGGGATAGACGGGCTGCTTGTTCAGCGGGATGGTGTTGACATAGGGGGTGGTGGCGGAGAACGGCAGTTCTACGCCGGCCCGCTGGGCGGCGTCGTGCAGCACCGAGAGCAATTGCCGTACGCGTCCAGGCCCTTTGCTCTTCAAGACATATAGCAGCGACTCCAACCATTCGGCGGTTTCCGTAGGATCGACGTCCTTGCCGTTGAGCAGTGCATCGCCCGGCTTGATTTCGAGGGTCTGGACCATAGGTTGTTGTCTCCCAGTTCAGCCAGCAAAGATGACTGTGGATTGGACATCGAACCGGCGGCCAACCGTTGCGGTTCGATTCTAGTCTCGTATCGTTGCGCCGTGGCGGCGCCCCCCGTAGGGCTCTCCAAACTGCCCCCCCAAATTTGCACGGGGCGTGCCACTTGGCGTTACCATCAGGCAACTGCCGCACTCCGGCCTGCCGGTGCCGGCGTCATCGCCTTCGCCGGGCAGATTCTTATGGCCTTTCAACGGGCCGTGGATCCACTGGCCTCCGGATCATTTCGCCGCACCTGCAGCGCAATATTGCGGAGCAGGCAACCAGCGCGAAGGCCGGCGCACTTCCGAATCCACGGACGGCCTGCCCAGGGGGGGCGGGGGGCGACTTCCATGCCCTTTCGCAGCCCAAGGCAGGGCCGCTGCTGCCAGCAGCACCGGCGCCGCCAGCAACGGCAACGCCGTTGCTCAGGCACCGGTCACTGCGCAACTCACCGCGCAACGCCGCGAGATTTGCCTAATCGGCATAATCGGCAGCAAACTTTGACGGTTACGAAAGCTTACCCTATTTGCGTACCGGCCGGTAGATCTCGGTTGCCGTGCCCAGCAGCATTTCTGCCGCGTTGCCCAGCGTTTCGCTCAAAGTGGGGTGCGGGTGGATCGACTCGGCCAGGTCGCGGGCCGTACAGCCGGTTTCCATGGCCACCACGGCTTCAGAAATCAAATCCCCAGCCGAGGGGCCAACGATGCCCACCCCCAGAATACGCTCCGTCTCCGGATCGTAGATCACCTTGGTTAGCCCTTCGGTGCGGCCCAGCGAGACGGCCTTGCCACTGGCCGCCCAGGGATACCGGGCCACTTCCACCTGCCGGCCCTGTTCCTTGGCCTGGCTTTCGGTGAGGCCCGCCCATGCGACCTCGGGATCGGTGAAGACAACGGCCGGAATGGCCCTGGGATCGAACGCCGCTGGTTCGCCCAGCAGCGCCTCGACAGCCACCTTGCCCTCGTGGGTGGCCTTGTGGGCCAGCATCGGTTCGCCCGCGATATCGCCGATCGCCTGGATATTGGGGTCGTGCGTGTGCTGTTTGTCGTCGACGAGGACCACAAAGCCGCGCTGGTCGAGTTGAACTTTCGTGTTCTCCAGGCCCAATCCCTGGCTGGCGGGCCGCCGCCCAACGGAAACCAGCACGCGGGCGAATTTTTCGGTCCGCTTCTGGCCGTCGGGGCCTTCCAGTTCGACTTCGACTCCGTCGCCCACGTCCTTCAGGCCCAGCACCTTGGTTTCGAGCCAGATGTTTTCAAGCAACTTCTCCAGTCGCTTGTGCAGCGGTTTGACGAGGTCGCGATCGGCCCCCGGCAGCAGGCCCGGCGTCAGTTCCACGACCGAAACTTTGGACCCGATGGCCGCATACACGGTGGCCATTTCCAGGCCGATGTATCCGCCGCCGATCACCAACATCGACTCGGGAATTTCCGGCAAATCCAGCGCGCCGGTGCTGTCCATCACGCGATCGGATGGAATACTCAGGCTGGGAATCGCGGTCGGCACCGAGCCAGCGGCCAGAATGCAGTGCTTGAACTTCAACGTGTCGCCATCGCGCGTCGACGGATCGCCGCCGGACAATTCCAAGGTGTTGGAATCCACGAACTTGGCGCGGGCTTGAATCACCCGCACCTTCCGCTGCTTAGCCAACTGCTTGAGGCCGCCGGAGAGTTGCGAGATCACCTTCTCCTTGCGCGCCCGGAGGGCATCCAGCTCGACTTGCGGGCTTTGGAACTGAACACCCCATTCGCCCATCTCCTGGCTCTCGTTGATCACGCGGGCGACGTGGAGCAGTGCTTTTGAGGGGATACAGCCGCGCAGCAGGCAGGTGCCTCCCAAGCGGGGGTCGGCCTCGACCAGCGTGACGTCCATCCCTTTGTCGGCGGCCAGAAATGCGGCGGCATATCCTCCCGGTCCGCCTCCAATGACGACGAGTTCAGCTTCCATTTGGGAGTAACTTTCTGCTGCTGTGGGATTTCCCCCGTCCGAGGGCTTCTTTGGGGCCCGGCCGAGCCTGGGGACAGGTTATCCGCTTTGCCGAACGAATAAAGTTGCTTTAAGTCGCCCATCTTAGCCATCAGGCCGCAACTGGCAAATGGGCTTCTCACCTGGCAATTGACCGCCGAATGCCATGTCGGCGGCCAATTGCCCGGGACGCGCCTTGCAATCTTGGAACGACTGGCTGTCAGGCGTCGCCTCGTTACGGACCATCGATGGCCGTGTGACAAGTATGGCACACCCCGCATGACAAAGGGGAAAGCGGCCTGCCGCGGCTGGGCATTACGCGCTTGCGATTCGTGTCGCACGCCTTAGAATGCGGGCTCGAATCTTCAGCCCCTGGCAGCCAGCCCGGCCGCGGGGGCGCGCCCCCCACTCCATGGGAGCGATCAACAGGGGGGGGCGAGGGGGAACATTGTGGGCACGCGCGCGGCATCATACCGCGTGGCGCGTCGGCGATGGAGGTTGAAGCGATTGCCTGTCCAACACCTGCGATGATCGCAGCGTTGCGATTCTCGCCGTTTCAGCGAATGAGCCACAGACGCGAGTTGGCACCCGATGAGTTCCATCCACATTGTCGCCTACATCGCCCTGTTCGTGGGCGCTGGCGCTTTGTTCCTGTTCGTGAATTTGTTCTTGGGCAAGCTCCTGAGACCAAGCGATCCGCACCCTGAAAAGCAGGAAGTGTACGAATGCGGCGAACCGTCGATCGGTTCCAGCTTTGTGCAGTTCGATCTGCGGTTCTATGTGGTGGCGCTACTGTTTCTGATCTTCGACGTGGAAGTGGCCTTCTTCTTTCCTTGGGCCACGGTCTACGGCAAGGCCACGCATCTGAAGGACCCGACCTGGGTGAAGGTGGAAGACGGCCAACTCACACCTGCCGCCCAAGGGCTTTACCGCGAGTTGGGTGTTCCAGCCGATGCGCTCCCCCGCGGCGAGAATCTCAGCAATGCCGCCATCGAGCAGCATGCCAGCCAACTGGCAATCTTCTCGTTCCTGGACATTGCGGCGTTCTTCGCCATCGTGCTGGTGGGGTTTGCCTACGTCTGGATGCGAGGCGATATCGACTGGGTGCGGGCGGTCAGCCGCGACGAGCCCCAGCGGCGCCGCGCCCCGCCCTCCGAACCAAGCGAGCAACCCGAGGAACCGGCGCTGGTTTGAGGTCCCCGCGGCTTGCCACTGCCCGGCCGCCCCTAGGCAGCATTCAGGCAGATGGCAAACCCGCACCGCTTCTGCGAGTTGTCCGGCGGTGGGGTCCAACACCTTCGCAGCCTAAGCACTGAACCGCGCCCCCCAATCGACAGCGGCCCACCTATTCATCTGAGCAAATCGAGCGAAGTCATGAGTGGCGGCGAAGCATTGATCGACCGGCTAAAGAAGCAGTTTGGCGACGGCATTCGCGGGGTGAATACCGAGGCGATCGATCCCTGGATCGAGGTCGCTCCCGAGGCCTTGGTGGATGTATGCCGGTATCTGCGCGATGAACCTGACCTGCGGTTTGTGTTCCTCAATTGCATCACGGGCGTGGATTACTTCGAGCCTGACCCCAAGAAGGCTCAAAAGGCTGGCTTCGAGCCGCATATGGAGGTGGTCTATCACCTCTGGAGCTTCCAGAACAAAAGCAGCCTGGTCCTGAAAGTGCTGATCCCGCGCTGGCAGAATGACGAACCGGGCCAACTGCCCGAGGTCCCCAGCGTCGCCTCAGTATGGAGCACGGCAGACTGGCACGAGCGGGAAGTGTACGACCTGTGCGGCGTGCACTTCGTGGGGCACCCCAATCTGCGGCGGATCCTCTGCCCTGAAGACTGGGAAGGGCACCCGCTCCGCAAGGATTACGAGATGCCGCTGGAGTACCACGGAATCCGCTGCCGCTAAGGCATCCTGCGGCACCCCTTAACGCTTGTCCGTGCCCTGCCTCACAAACGGATTGGTAAGGAGAAAACGGCAAATATCACAGCACTGCTGCGAATGTTTGGCCGGTTGGAGCAACCAGCCGGATGCGGTCCCCCTTGGCGACACGTATTATAGAAACCGTTTGACGACGCGAGCAGAAGGCCTCTCGATCCATCGCCGCAACTGCCGAACCACCACCCCGTCAACGATAGGTAATTTCTGAAAGCCCCGCCCATGTCCACATCGTACGACGATCCGCGGATCATCGAGTTTGACGTTCGCACCGACGAGATGCTGGTCAACATGGGCCCGCAGCATCCCAGCACCCACGGTGTGTTGCGGCTGGTGCTGCGGACCGATGGGGAGGTAGTCTCGGAGGTCACGCCGCATATCGGCTACCTGCACCGCAGCGCGGAAAAAATTGGCGAGAACCTCAGCCCTCGCCAGTGGATTCCCTACACCGACCGCATGGACTACCTGGCCGCGATGAACATGAATCTCGGCTGGTCGATGACGGTCGAAAAATTGATGGGCATGCAGGTGCCCGAGAAAGCCCGGCACCTCCGCGTCATCATCTCGGAGTTGGGCCGTATCGCCAGCCACCTGGTGGGCATGGGGGCCTACGGGCTCGATCTGGGTACGTTCAGCCCATTCCTTTACGCCTTCCGCGAGCGGGAAAAGATTCTCGACCTGTTCGAGGCCGCCTGCGGGGCGCGGCTTACCAACAGCTATCTGACGGTAGGCGGTGCCACGCACGATCTGCCCAGCGGTTGGCTCAAGCAGTGCGAAGCATTTCTCGACCAGTTCTTGCCGGTGGTCGAGGAATACCACGCTTTGCTGACCAGTAACGCGATCTTCGTTCGCCGCACGGCCGGAATCGGTGTGCTCTCGCCCGAGATGGCCATCGACTACGGCTGCACGGGGCCAGTGCTGCGCGGCAGCGGTGTGGATCACGACCTCCGCCGCGACGGCGAGGAGTTCTATACCCAAATGTACGATGGCTACGCGTTTGAAGTGATTGTCCAGCGCGATGGCCACTACCCCCAGGACTACGACTACCCCCCTGTGCCCGAGTCGGCAGTGCTTGGCGATTGCTGGCACCGGTTCTACGTCCGGATGCTGGAGATCATCCAGTCGGTAGACCTCGTACGGCAGGCGATGGACCGCTACAGCACCGCCCAAGGCTCGCACCAGATTCCCGTTAAGCTCACCCAAAAACTGCCCAAGGGCGAATGCTACCTGGAAACGGAAGCTCCGCGTGGGCAAATGGGCTTCTACATTGTTAGCAACGGCGAGGCGATTCCCTGGCGGGTCCGTGCACGCAGCAGTTGCTTCTGCAATCTCTCGGTTTGCCATGAGCTGTGCCGCAATTGCTTGATTGCCGACGTGCCGGCCATCGTGGGCTCACTAGACATCGTGATGGGCGA
>CAZEEG010000156.1:0-11882 GCA_964511065.1 uncultured Pirellulales bacterium
GGAATCGGCCGAACTGCCGCCGGGTGAATTGGGCGACGTGGTGGCGCTGGGCCAGGAGATTGTCACCAGGACCGGCGAGCATCCGCTTTCCAAGCCGTATGTCGGTAACGCGCTGACGTGCAGCTCCTGCCATCTCGATGCCGGTACCGATCCACACGCGGCCAGCTTTCTCGGCGTGGCAACGGCGTATCCCGCCTGGTCGCCGCGCGAAAAGCGCGTCATCACGCTCGAAGACCGCGTCCTGAACTGTTTCATGCGGAGCATGAATGGAGTACGGCCCCCCAACGGGAGCAAAGTCTCGGTCGCCGTGACAACCTACATCACCTGGCTTTCGCAGGGTGAGCGGCTGGCCATGAATGCCAAGGCGCCGCTAGGGCCCAGGCACGTCCGTCCCTTGGAGATCGACCTGGCCAAGGCCAATGCCGCGCGAGGCAAAGCCTTGTATGCCGACTACTGCGCCGCATGCCATGGTGAAGATGGCCTGGGGACAGACGACGGCCCGCCAGTGTGGGGGCAAATGTCGTACAACACCGGCGCCGGTCTGGCCCGGGTCGAAAAGTTGGCAGCCTGGCTCAAGGTTGCCATGCCGCTGGGCGATCCTCACCTGAGCGAGCAAGAGGCCCTGGACATTGCCGCCTATGTGAACTCGCATCCGCGGCCGAAGTTTGTGCTCAAGGAACACCTTCCCAAAGCTGAACGGTTAGGCGAATACAATGCCGAGCCATGACAGCCAGAAATCAGGCGCAGCCCCGCCGGTCGCTGCCCCGCATAAGCTGAAAGCCCATGGCTTCGCGTGCCGATAACCGGAACATCGACCGGTCGTCAGAACCTGCCCTGCAAGCCACGCCGATGAACCCAACCGCTACCTCGTTTGCCCCCGGCCCTGTCCCGGGCACCGTTCGCGCCGCCGATGGCCAGGTACTCACGGTTCCCGAAGGCTGGGTCCTGCTGCCGCCAGGCGATGCCGCGCTGACGCGCCGCGTGAAAGCCGCCGGGGCGCACTGGGTGGTGCAGGAACGCAAGGGTCGCAAGCTCTTCTCGCGGGGCGTGTTGGCCGATGAAGCCACCATCGAGCGCATTCGGGCGGAGCTTGAGGCCGAACGATCCACTCCAGGGTACGCCAAGAAGCAGCAAGCCTCGTCGCGGCGCCGCGAAAGGGTACAGACCCAGTACGTGCAGGAGTTTACCGCCGCGGTGCTGGCATTCCTGGATTTCCACCCCAGCTATGCCCCGTTGGCCGATCGGTTGGCTCGCGCCGTTACCGAGCACGCGACGCCTGTTGGCAGCGGCACCGTGGCCCGAACCCAGCGCATCCCCGTCGAGCAGCGGGCCGAGGCGGCCGTGATTGCCTGGATGCGGCACCAAACCACGGCCTACGACTCGATGACCATTCCTCGGGTGAAAGGCAAGCGGCGCGAGGTCCGGCGGATGCTGGCGCAGCGCTCCAAGCAACTGCTCCAGCGCTATCGGCAAGGCGAAGCCATCGAAGGCGATTGCCCCCTTCAGCAGGCACTCTCTGGCGGGGATTGATCCGCCGTTCCCAACTCCGGTGACGCCCCCCGCCGATCAACGGTGATCCTGCTCAGGTTCCGCCCACACCCGCACGCCATGGTCTTCGTCGAAATCGACATGAATGACGTTGGGATGGCAGCAGACCGGGCAATCTTCCACGTACTGCTGGCTGGCCCCGGCTGACCAATCGATCGGCACGACGATTTCCTCGCCGCACGCATCGCAGATGTAGCTTGCTTCTTCGTCCATCGTGCGTTTCCGGCAGGTCGGCCAGGACTGCTGGTCATAGCGGATTAGTGGTACAGGAACAGCGGAACCGGGCAGCGTTCAACCATGGAAGTAGTCACTGAGCCTATAAAGAACTCGGCAATGCGCGACCGCCCACATGCTCCCATCACCATCAGTTGAGCATTTCCGGCCGCCGCCGTTTCGGCCAGCAGATCGGCCGTCGATGCCGTGCTTTGGATCGCGGAAGTCGTGGCCCGGATGTCGTGGGCACTTAAGTATTGGACCGCGCGATCGGCAATTCGGGCTGCTTCTACCTTGGACTCGCCGTGGATGGTCACCACGCGAATCGGCCCCAATGCGGCCAATCCCACGCCCACAAATAACTGGAGAGCCCGGGCGGCCTGCACGCTCCCATCGTACGCCACAATCACCTCGCCCTGGCCGGAGGTCGGGGGCGGTGAAGGTACCACGACCACGGGACGGGGGCAGGCTCGGAGCACTTCGTACAACGAATGTTTGGCGACTTCGCCCTCGAACTCGCCGCTCTGCGAAAGCAGGATAAGATCGTACCGCTGGGCGTCGCGGAGAATCTCCTGCCATGGCGCGCCGACATCTTCCAATAGCTTGCATGCAACTTGCGCCTCGGCGCACCGGTGCGCAAACGCCTCCAAGTGGGCCTGCACCCGGCGCTGCGCCTCGTGGAGCCACTGCGATTGCAGGTGCGAAAGGTAGCCGCCTTCCCGAGGATGGGTCACCGATCCGCGGATGGCCGGTTCGTTCACAACGCCGACGCCCACCAACAGGCTGTCGAATCGCTTGGCCCAGTCGATGCCCAAGCAGACCGCGGCATCGTGCTCAAGCGGCGCGGTGCCTTCATCTGGAGGAGTCGCCAGGCCGACTAAGAGGGTGCGCAACATGGCAGTACCGTGTTCCTTCTGTACAAGTTGCCGCCGTCATGTGGGGAACGTGCCATCTCCGGCAATGCTTGCCGGCTGTGGCACGTGTTCGTTCTGCCGGTTTGATCCCGAAAACAGGTGCCATACCGTCGGTACCATGGGGTGGATCGTCGGATATTTCCAACTACCGTTCAAGCCAACAAAGCCCCGCCACGGATTGTTTCATTATATCGGGCACAACGCGCGCCACCGAGACAATCAGGCCAGGGGGCAAACTCCTCGCCTGCCCGTATGCGTTCCAGCACGCCCAGCCGTTTGCGGATGGCGCGCAAGCGTTCCTCGGCTGGCCGCAGGCGTCTTCAGTGGCGCCGATAGCGGCGAACCGGCAATTTCCGAAAAATCGGATCAACCGTCACGCACGTACCGGACGATACAGTGGGTACGCAAGCCCGGGCGTAGGAGGAATTTCCGGGCGTAACGGGGGGGAGCCCAGCAGTATGAGAACCTCGAAACATAAAATCCTGTGCGGCTTGGGGCTGTACGCCGCTTTCTCGGCGATCGGCTGCCAAATCGACGTCGGCGGCCAGACTCTGCCCAGCCCGTACTACATGAGCGACGACGTGCAGTATTTCCCGGCTGGTCCTGAGTTCTTGCTCTCGAATGAAGCTGCGGCGATGCGTGCGCGCAATGCTGCCATCGAGCAGAGCGGTGTCGAACCGGTCGCTCGACCCGGCTTCACCGTACCGCAGCAGGACCAGACGTACCGCCGCTAAATGCGCACCAAGCGACCGGCAGCATCAGGCACTGGCCCATTGCCGCCGGTCCCAACCAAATCAAGCAGGCATCGCTGATTCGCGGCAGCCAAGGCGGTTGAACTCCACTGCCTGAGGCAGCGGCGAAGCCAGCGAGTGGGGGGCCCGCTCCCTTCGCACGAACGCCGGCGCCAGCCGCCCCGGCGCCAGTGCGAAGGGTTTTCTTATGCGCTGCTCTCGCCGATCGACTCCACCATGCTTCAACGAGCGTGCCAAACGTCGAGTCAGGTTTTTCTTGCGCCGCCCTCGCCACGGCAATTACCCTCGCGTTGCGGTCATTCGCCAACCGCGCTACGACTGCTCGCGAGCGGCGTCGAGAGCAGCTTGCAGCCGCGCTTCATCGTCGTGCGAGAGCGACGTCTGCAGGACCTTGCCGTTATAGCCCTTCAACCGCTCCAGCACTTTGTCGGGCGTAGCCTTACGGACGAGGATGAACAGGGCGGAACCGCCGGGCTTGAGCGTTTGGCCTACTTCTTTCATGAACTGGTCGTTGATGCCCACATCGGACAGGGCTCCGGTAACGGCCCCCGCTCCCGCGCCGACAGCGGCCCCCAGTAGCGGATTCAGGAACAGCAGGCCCACCAAGGCTCCCCAGAACCCGCCTTGGAGTGCGCCAGCCGCCGTGAGATGGTAAACCTGGTGCAACTTCACCTTTCCATCCGGTTTCTTGACGGCCACCACGGCATCTTCCAAGTCCACCAGGTACTCTTGGGCCATCTTGATCAGTTCCAGCCGAACTTCTTCTGCCTGAAGCTCATTATCGAATCCAATCACAACCAGGTCGCTCATGGCGAATCTCCCTGAAGGGCCGATCGGGGATCAATGGAATGGCTGCCCCGCTCCAACGATCTTACACCGTATCCATTACGAACCGAAGTTTGCGGCAGCAGGCACAAAACAGAAGTTTGACCCACCGCCGGGTGAGGCGCCCGGAAGGCACCTCGGGATTACAATGATTTGGCCGGGAGCCAGCGAATGGGATCAAACGGATTACCGCACCTTGCCGGCCCAGCACGTCATGCAATCGAGGAGACTTTGTCATGGTCGATCGGCTTGAGTTGACCGAAGAGGAATGGAAGCGGCGGCTTTCGCCCGAGGAATTCGTGGTACTCCGCCAGCACGGGACAGAACCTCCCTGGAACGGCTGTTTCGTCGGCACCAAGGAACCTGGTACGTACGTCTGCGCCGGTTGCGGCAATCCGCTGTTCAAGTCGGGCGAGAAATTTGAATCGGGAACAGGCTGGCCCTCGTTCACGCAACCGGTCGCCCCGGACGCCGTGACGGAACACGTTGACCGCTCGCACGGCATGATCCGCACCGAGGTCCGCTGCGCCCGCTGCGATGGCCACCTGGGGCACGTCTTTCCCGATGGCCCTCCGCCAAGTGGATTGCGGTACTGTATGAACTCAGTGGCGATGAAGCACGTGCCCGAGGGCGATCCGATCCGCCTGGTGACCAAATAGCGCTAGCAGGAAGCGTAGGCCGGTTCCACCGGAAATAGCTTGCCTTGCGCTTGGCGGTCCGTAGGGCCGGTTTTACCGACCATAGTTGCCCGCTGTGAGCTTTGTGGTTTGTAGGCCCGTACCCGCTGCGCACGCCTCAAGAGAGCCGCGGCACGCATCCAGGGCGAAGCCTACTACTTGACGGGCCCTGGTACGCCACCTGTGAATTCTTCGTCGTCGGCCGAGTGGCCTGTCAGCACCTCGGCCTTGTAGCCGCCTTGGGCACGGAAGTAGAGGATCAAGAACACGTAGCACACGAACATGATGCACGGCAGAATGGCGATCTTGGCCAGCGCTGCCTGCTTCGATTCGCGCTCCACCTTCTTGATCGTGTCGAGTTCCTGGACGGCGCGGCCGTAGGCGTCCTGCTCGTCCTCCGGCACCTGCGAGGTGACCTTGGCAACAAACCGGCTTTCATAGCCGGGCTGTGAACGCATCTCCTCGAGTTGCGATTCGACCACGCGCAGCACGGCCATCGCGTCCTCGGTTCGCGCCGCCCGCTCTTTCTCCCGCAATTCGCCAACCACCTTCTTCTGCTGGTCCACGGCTTGCTGGGCGGCGGTCACGGTTGGAGATTTCTCGGTCTTGGCGTCGCTCGCCACTTTGCCTTGAGCTGCCGCGGCTTCCGCATTTTCGAGCTCCAGTTCCAGCTCCAGCAAGCGAGCCTCGGCCCGGTGCAGTTCGTCCCGGGCTTCGCCCAGTGGCTGGAAGGCCAATTGTTCTTCCGGCGATAGCGTCTGGATCACGTCGTGAGCCTCTTCCTCGCGAGCGGCTGCCTTGGGCGCTTCGACTTGAGCCTGGAGAACCCGATAGCGGGTATTGTTCAGGGCGTCGTAATTGAGGAACGCCCACGCCTTCTGTTCGACGAATTGTGAGGCCATGGCGGGAGCCTCGCTGCGCAGCCCGGCGACTAACCCGGTGTCCTGCACGTAACCGATCAGGGGTGCCCCGAGAATCCCGGCAGAGAGCATCCCCACCCCGGCGATGGAGTTGAGCGTGAGCGCCCCGCCCTTGGGGAACCGTTCGGCGACCACGCCCAAGGTGGTGGGCCAGAAGAACGATTTGCCGATGCCGTAGCAGGTGGCCGCGGCGAACACCATGGCCACGCCCTTGGCATTGGACAGCCAGAACAGGCCGGTGGCTGCAATCGCAGCACACGTACACAATAGCCCCAGTGGCGAGATACGGTGAACGATCGGCCCGGCGAAGAATCGCAGCCCAAACATGATGGCCGAGGTATACACCAGCACCCACGAGCCATACTTGGCCGCCGCGGCGCCACCATCACCGCCGGCCAGGATTTCTTCCATCAACTTGGTGATCCAGCTATCGGTGCCAAGCTCGGTGATCGCCAGCGGGATCATAATCAACATCAGGAATACGAAGATTGGCTGCCCCAGCGTGCGAATCTGTGTGGCGAACGCCAACGTGGCCGCGGCAATGATGGCCGCAATGGCCCACTTGCCCAATACGATGTCCCACACCTGCAACGTCTGGCTGGTGCCAATGACGAGCATGGTTGCCACCACCACGAAACCGGCGATGCCGAACTCGCTCAACATCTCCTTGTACGATACGCCCGCAGAAACGCGCTCACTCACGGGGAATTTGACGCCCAGAAGCAACCCGCCGTAGACAACGGTGGGAATCAGCACCAGGCCCACCTTCCACTGCCACATCTGTCCCGGCAGGTTCATGAAGGTGTCGTTCTGGCCCATCAAGAGCGTCAGCACACCGCCCAGCACCAGCCCGCCCGGCCAACCGGCATGCAGGATATTCAGCCAATGGGTCTTGTTGTCGGAATAGACGGTGGCCACGACCGGGTTGATCACGGCTTCAACCGCTCCGTTGCCCAGCGCGAAGATAAACGTCGCCAGGTAGAAGGTTTCATAACTGTCGGCCGTAATCGTGAGCCAGGCCGAGAGGATATGGCACACAAAGGCAAAGATCATCGTCCGCCCATAACCGATCCGGTCGATCACCAGGCTGAACAGGATGATCGAGATGGCAAACGGCGCCAGCCCCGCTCCAAAGATGTTGCCGACCTCAGTTTCCGTGAAACCGTACTGCCGCTGCCAATCGCTGAGAATCATCGAGCGAATGACAAAGCCAAACGCCGTGGCAATCAGCGAGATAAAGCAGCCCAAGAACAAGCGGTTGCGGTTGGGATATGCGAGGTGTGCCGAGGACATCGGGTTGAGAACCTCTGGATGATGGATCGTCGATTGAATCAGACCATGGATGCAAGTTGCCCCGAAGGCCACCGCCGGCCATGTCACAGGCAGCCGTTCCCGAGCAGACACATTTCCCCAGCAAGCGGGACCGCTGGCAGGGTTTCGATCGCCCCACCTTGAGGCAACCTTCCCCGCTAGCGGCGGCCTCGGCCAGCGCGGCTAGACCGGTCGGCTCCCGGGCATACCGGTGGATGCCACCAAGTCAAGTAGTGTGCCGCTCCTGCCGATCAGGCATGCGCGACCGGCCACCCGGACGGTGCCCCCGGTGCCTACACCCCGTGCCTGCACGGCCCCCTGTCCCCCCATCGCATGGCATGCCGGAGTATACTTGCTGGGCGCGGGAAGTAAACCTAATTGGGGGAGTGCCTTGGAGTGCCGAGCGGTGCACCGTAGCCCCCCGGGCATATCCGCGGCCAATCAGTCGGCGCGCGGAAAGGAATCGCGGAGCAAACCTGCCGCGGCAGCTATCATCTCCATCACTAGCAGTGCGCGCCCCGTTGGTTCTCGCCGGATTGCCTTGACGCATCCTCCCCCCCTTCTTACCATGCCCAGCCTTTTTTGCGCGCCATCGCAAGATGGTTTGCTGCGCAGGCATGCGCAATGGGGGGCGAGCTGCCGGAGGCAAGAGGCCGCAGGCGGAGATACGCTGCTGCCGCGCCGGGGAACCGCAACGCTCTATCTACAACCGGGCGACTTCCTATCAACACGAGGTTGAACACGTTCCGTCGATGGCTGGTGCGCGCGACCGTGGCCGCTGTCCTGATCACCATGGCGGCCTACATCTACATCACCCAGCGGATCCATGAAGAAGTCCGCCTGGCGGTCGAACAGCACCTGGCCGAAAAATTCCCGCACCTGGTCGTGCGGGTTCATCGTGCGCGGATTACCGAAGGCGAGGGCATCCGCGTTACGGGCGTCACGCTGCGCTTGCCCGACGTTGCTGGCTCGGCCGGCGAAGTCGCATACATCGACGAAATGAACGTGGCCTGCGACGTGAGTTGGCAACAACTTCTGTCGGGCAAGCCCGACATGCAAGGGTTCATCATGTACCGGCCGCGGTTGCGGCTTGTGCGGCTGCGCGATGGAACCTGGAACATCGACCGCCTGTTGGCAAATCCCACCAACGAGCCGATCGAACACTTTGTCGATGGCCGCTGGGAGAACGCCACGATTGAAATCATGGACATGGTTAAATCGCCGCCCAGCTTGTATACGGTGCGCGATCTGAACCTCACGGTCCGCAGAGCGCCGCTACCTGCAGAAACCTACCCCATCCAGTCGCCCAGCGAAACGGCTCCCCCGCCAGCCACCATGGCCGTAGCTACGGCGTCTGACATTCCGCAGGCATCGCTTGCTTCTGCAACTTCGCCTGCCTCGGCAGGCACCGCCCACCTTGCCGCTCGCCCGCCAACATTCAGCACCCAGCCGCAGGATGGCGCTGCGCAGCTTGCTTCGAGTTCCCCGCCGCACGCGGTTCCTCCACCAGGAAACGTGCCGGCGGGCACATCGGCACCTCGGCCCTCGCGCCACAGGGCCGACGGGGCCGGCGGCGAGAACGGGCCGCTGATTATCGAGTTCTACGGGCATAGCCTGGGCGACCATCTTCGCCGTGCCGACCTCCGCGGAGCCATCGACCTGCGACACGGACGTTGGAGCCTGACGGCCAACGTGGCGGGACTCGACATCTCACCCGAACTGCATGCCGCGCTGCCGGCATGCGTGTGCCAGCAGATTGGCGACTTGCCGCTGCGGGCCAAGTCGAGTGCCCGTGTCCGCCTGGCGTACGATCCGCAGCGAGCGCAGCCGTGGAAGTTTCAAGCCGACGTCACCATTTCCGACGGCCGCATCGACGACCGCCGCCTGCCATATCCACTGTCTGATCTCAAGGCCAAGATGCGCATCAGCGATCAGCAACTGGTGATCGAGGAGCTTTCGGCCAGCTACCAGCAGACATCGCTTGCAGCAAGCCTGGTCCGGCACGGATGGCAGCCCGACTCGCCGTGTGAGATCAGCGTGAAAGGGCACCAGGTCCTGCTCGACCCCAAGCTGGCGCAGACCGTTCCCGATTTGGCCGAAGTTTGGGGTTGGCTGCTTCCCACGGGCGAAGTCGATATTGACGCCAACCTGCGTTTCGATGGTCGCTTGTGGCATCCGCAGGTCACCATCACCGCGCTGGATTGTTCGTTCGCATACGACGAGTTCCCTTACCGCTTCCAGCGCACCACCGGCACCATTGCCATCGACGGCGAGCGCTGGAGCCTGAACCTCACTGCCCATGCCGGCCCTACGCCCGTCCGGCTGCAGGGCAGCCTGTACGGATTTGGCGCCGATGCCGTGGGCTGGGTCGAAGCGGTGGGGCATCCGCTCCACGTGGATCAGGAATTGATCGCCGCCATCCCCGACGAAGCCCGGCAGATTGTGTCTGCATTTCAGCCCTCGGGGCAGGTCAGCGTGTATGCGCGTTTTTGGCGTGATTCGATCGATGATATCTTCCATCATCACTTGCGAATCGGCGTGCTGCGAGCCAGCTTCACCCACCGTGCAATCCCATACCGGATTGAGAACGTGCAAGGTGTGATCGAAGGCATGGACGACCGCTGGGAGTTTCGCGACCTGGTCGGCACCAACGATACCGGCGTGGTATCTGGCCACGGAACGGTGGTGCCAACCCCCCAGGGACAAGAGCTCACGCTTTATCTGCAAGGCGACAGCATCCCGCTGGATGAAGAATTGTGCGATGCCCTGCCGGCCAGCGCTTCTCGGGTTTGGCGCGAGATTCGGCCCAAGGGAGCCGTGCATTTTCGAGCCGTGCTCCGCTCGTTGCCCGGCGATCCAAAGCCGCGATTGTGGATGCGCGTGGAACCGGCCCCGAACAGCGTTTCGCTTGAGCCGATGGCGTTTCCGCTACGGTTGGAGAAAGTGTCTGGCTCGGTGGTGTACGACGGCCACGAAGTCGTTATCGAGTCGCTGCATGCCGAAAACGGCAACCTGATCGTCACCACACGTGGACACTGGCGCCCCACGCCCGACGGCAGCAGCGAACTGGTGCTCCGCGACTTCAGCGCCGACCGGGTGCGTTTTAATCGCGACCTGCTCAAAGCCCTACCCGAGCAACTCCGCCACGCGCTGACACAATTGAATCCGACCGGGGCGCTCAACGTCCACGGCACCCTGGGCTTTACGCGCGGCGCGCAATCTGCCGCCCCGCTCAATGCCGATTGGGATCTCAACTTCAACTTCCACGGCAACAGCCTCCAGTCGGCGGTCCACCTGGAAAATCTCTTCGGAGCCCTGCGGCTCAAGGGCAGTTACCGCGACGGCAGCCTCCGCTGCCAGGGCGCCATCAACCTCGATAACCTCCAGTTCAACGGCCTGCAACTGACGGAAGTTCGCGGCCCGCTGTGGTTGCACGACGCCGGGCTGTGGATCGGTTCGCCCACGGCCAGGCAGATCGATCCCACGCAATTTGAACACCTTACGGCCCGGCTTTACGGCGGCGTGGTGTACCTGGATGGTTGGGTAGAACCCAGGCCCGACATGATGCGGTTTGCCCTCCGCACCGACCTGCGCGACATCGACCTGCGGCAGTTCGGCCAGGAGGCCGTTAGCGGGGTCAGCGAGTTTTCTGGCCGGATCAGCGCCCAGGCCCGCATTTCGGGAACGTCCGAAGGTGTCCGCAGCCTGCGAGGCGACGGCACCGTGCAACTGCGCGATGCGGACATCTACGAACTGCCGCAAATGGTTTCGCTGCTCAAAGTGCTGCGCATGAAGAAGCCGAACAATACCGCGTTTACGCAAAGCGACGTGTCGTTCCATATCGAGGGCGACCACGTATACCTCAACCGGATCATGTTCGAAGGCGACGCCGTCTCGCTCGAAGGCCAAGGCGAGTTGAGCTTCAACCGCGAGATTCGTCTGGCGTTTCGGGCTACGGTCGCCCAGGGCGAGCGGTGGCTGCCGGTGTTCCGCGAGATGCTGAAAGGGGCGGCCCAGCAGTTTGTGGAAATTCGCGTGGAAGGCACCCTCGACCAACCAGAGTTCCGCAACGAACCGTTCCCCGGCGTGGGCAAGGCACTCAAGCAGTTGCAGGATTCGGCCCGACCGTCGCCATCCATGCCCTCAGACGCCCGCCGAGGTCTGCACCGCCGGAGATAGTGCTTTCACTGGGCGTCCGTTGTTTCGCGGCGATTTGCTGCTTCGCGCTCCCTTGGTGTAAGACGGGTGATCGTTGCTTAGTGCCCCGTGTTTCTGTGCATCGTGCAGCCTGCGAGGTATGCGAAGATGGCGCCACAGCACGATATGAGCAGGAGTTAGACGCCCAGCACCTGAGTGGTCAGCCACTTACTTTTACTTTCAGTTGGGCGCGAAACCAGGCTGGACCGGTGAGCATCGTGGCCCGTGGCCGCTCGCCTCGTTCCGCCGGCACGAGCACTTTTTGGGGCCGGGCATTTTGGGTCTGGGCGCATTTTTTTCCGACTGGCTTGCGGCTTTTCGCGCGACCGTCAGGGCGAACCCTACCCCCAATAGGCGGGACTCTTAAGCAGCGCCGCATGGCCGGGAACGGCGTGGAGTCCTGGGGGTTGGGGCAAGAAGTGGAAGCCACCCCTTGGCTTGACGATCACAAGTCTATAGACTTCAAAGCTTTCGAGGCTGTAGCTCAGTCGGTAGAGCAACGGACTTTTAATCCGTAGGTCCTGG
>CAZEEG010000157.1:0-11783 GCA_964511065.1 uncultured Pirellulales bacterium
TGGAACAATGGCGCGCCCGGCCCCAGGTGGAACTGATCAACGCCAGCGACCGCGAAATGGACTGAACGCACGACGTGCGTTCAGTTCCACCGGCCGCACGGTCGCGGAGCGATTGGGATTGGACGGTTCTTCCCTTACTCCGCACCGCCTTGCGTCCGGCAGTAGCCAGACCTGCGGCGCTGTCGCTATTCCACCCGGCTGCGTATGCCTGATGTGCAGGGCGCGCGGCGCCGTGGCACCCCACGCCCATTACTTGGCCAATTCCTTCAGCATCTCCTCCAGGTTGTTCGCCAGGATCACCGAGGTATCCTTCTGCACGATGTTTGTGCCCAGCCAGGTTTCGTAGCCGCCTAGCCGGTGCTGTTCGGGCGTAGGCAAGTAACCGTACCGGCCATTGGCCAGGCCGATCACCATGGTGTGCGTGAATGGGCTGCGGCTTTTCACGTCCAGCCCAATCTCGGCGAATGTCTCAAACGGGATGCCGCAGATCGCCAGGTCGCCCACCCGCAGCGCTTGCAGCTTGACCGTGAGCGTGTCTTCTTTGCGCTCGTGGGCCTGAATGGTGCGGCGGGCGTAATGCTCGGCCAACCGGGGCAGCTTGGCTTTCTCGGCCTCATCGGTAATCGCCAACACCTTCCGGGCGGCGGCGACCTGCTGCTCGGTCGGCCGGCGGTACTGGAGTTCCACCTCACGTTCGACCATCTTCAGCGGCACGCGGTCCTGGTGCCGCTCGATCTTGCGATGGGCAAACCAGGCCGTATCGGCCGCCTTCTGGGCCACGATCCGAATCTGTTCAAACGGCGCGCGGGGAGGCCGCGTGACCATGAACGGGATGTTGTTGATGTCGCCCGAGCAACCGTTGGACATCATCGCCACAAAGTCATCGCCCGCCCGCAACCGCGACGGCATCACCCGGGCAAACTCGCCGAAGTAATCGGCGGAAATCACGCCCCGCGGCACCCCGCCCACGTAATGCAGCGCATAATTCGCCCACAGGGCCAGCGGTCGCCCCCGTTCGTCTTGCACGGACAAAATGGTAATGTCCGGGTCGGTAGGACCGGCCGGCCGATCGAGCACCTGGGGGCTGGTGCCGGGGTTCATCTTCACCGTGTCCAACTCGCCAAAGGGGTTCAACGGCATCATGCCAGGCTTCAGATACCAGCGGCGGTTGAACACTTCCTCCGGCAATTGATGCACGGCGGCACCTGCCCGGGCCGGCCGCAATGCCGCGTGCGCGTCGACGATCGACTGCGCGATCCCTTCCAGCAGCAGTTGGCGATAGGCCATCGCCGGGGCCGAACCGGACTTCACGTTGGACGATGGAGCCGAATGCGTGTGCGTGGAGCAGATGAGCATCCGCTGCACGGGAATTCCCGTCTTCTCCGCGGCAATCGCCTTGGCTTCCTCGATCACCTCTGGAGCCACGCCCAGGTTATCGACCAGCACCAACGCCACGGTCGTGTCGCCGCTTTGCAAGACCAAGGCCCGGGCGTGCAACGGATCGTTGATCTGGTCTGCCAGGTTCTCGGAAAATCCGCCGGGCAGGTTGAGCGGAAATTGCTTGGGCGAAACATCGACGGCCGCCGCTCCGGCCTTGAGCGGCGGAGCTTCCTCGGCCGCGGCCAGATGCGGCCAGCTCATCCATCCCAATACAAGCAGCAATGACAACTTCAGCGCAGCTCGCATCACCAAACTCCGTGGACACCTGGGGAAAATTCGCTGAACCCGACGGACCGCCCTTTCGGCGGCCGGGTTGCATGGCAACAGGCGGGTTTCGTCTCGTATCATGGAAAGCGGGGCGGGCCGCTTGAACGGTTGGCACCGCTGGTTTGCAGCGCCGTGGGCCGCCCCATTCGCCCGCGACCATATCCAAGTTCGTTCGCTGATGCTAGTTTTTTCTTGAAAGCCGGGTTGGCCGCGGAACACTGTAACAGCCCGCTCGTTAAGCCGCTCGCCATTGCACCTGCCGAAAGGATGAGATCGTGAAAGCGCCTGCCATGCTGGGTTGGATTGCCTGCTTCGCCATGTGCTGGGCCTCGCCAGGGCAGGCGCAGCCACCCTCGAGTAGCACGATCAAGCGGGGGATTACCGCGCAGCCCGGCATCTCTGCGCAGCCGGGTCTGCCTGCGCAGCCGGGCAATGCGGCCCAGCCAGCCAACATTCTCGCGCAGCTTGATGCCGCCGCGCAGCATCCACTGGTGAAGCTGAACCAGGCCAGTCGGGCAATCTACAACGAAACCCGGGCGAACATGTTGGCACAAGCGCGGCCAGTCATCATCCTGGCCGGCGACCGGTTGATCCTTAACCGGGGCGAACGGCAGATTACGGCCCCCATCGCATCCAGCGATTACGACCACTTGAAGGCTTTCGCACATATCGCCCTGGCACTGGACGCCGCGTTGATCGACCTGCCTGAGAACGGAGGACTGATCGAACCCAAGCGGCAGCAGCTTCAACAATATGATGCCGCGATCGAAGCCGCGGCCGAGACGATCGACAGCCTGGGGTTAAGCGAGGAACAGGCCCAGCGGCAGCAGAAGATCGCAGCCGCCGCCAGGGAGTTCATCCGTCAAATCCTGAGCGAAAACCGCTGCTTGCCGGCGCGGCGGCAATCCTTCCTTCGCGACCTCTCGCCACTCATCATGGCCAACGTGTCGGACGCCGCCGAGGCCACGCTCAAGGCGATGGATGCCGTCGTCCAACGGTGGAAGCAAGACCTCGCGCCCGCGGAATGGAAACAACTCCGCGTGATCGTGATGGGCCGGCAATTACCGCGCAAGGACAGCCTGGCCGTGCAGTATTTCGCTTGGCTCCTGGGAACCGAGGGCGAAGGCGAACGAATCATCTACGCCGAAGGCATCCCCGATGAAGAAGGGGCGCTTAAACTGCTGGGCACACATCTGATCGACACCCAGGTGAGCATCGACTTTTTCGACGATTCGGCGCGGATGAAACGCGACCTGCTGGGCGATGCCGCCGCGGCCGTCCTCAAGCAGTGGACCGAAGCCGAGCAGGCCGAAACGGCGTCAGACCCTGTCGAGGCCCCCTAGAAGCTCCGCAGCGGTCGCCAAGAAGCTCCGCTTTCATGGCCAGGGCCGCGTTACCTGCGAGGTGCTGCCCCCCAAGAAGCTCCGCAGTGCTCCCCAAGAAGCTCCGCAGTGCTCCCCTAGAAGCTCCGCAGTGGTCGCCATAACCCCGGGTGTGCCGGTCCACCTCGATGGACACCCGCGCAGTTGACGTCCACCCTCTTTCGCGTTCGCCCATCGAAATGCAACCGATCGCGCTGGCATACGGACATTTTTCGGCGCAACCATCGATAACGCTGCCTAGCCCGCGATCATGCTGCCGATCTGGTAGGTCGCAAAGGCAGCCAGGTAGGCCAGGCCGGTCATGTAGCTGAACGTGAACGCTGGCCAGAACCAACTGTTGGTTTCGCGCTTGATGACGGCCAGCGTGGCGGCGCACTGCGCGCACAAGGCAAAGAACACCATGATCGAGAGCGCCACCGGCAGCGTGAACAGTGGCCGGTCGGTTCCCTCCCAGGTAGCTTCCTTCATGGCCGTGGTGAGTTGGCCCCGCTGCGTTTCGTCCTCCACGTCCAAGTCGCTGCTCTGGTTAAAGATCACGCTCATGGTGGCGACCACCACTTCCCGGGCGGGGAACGACGCCACCGCCGCCGAACCGATCCGCCAATCCCAGCCAAGCGGCCGCACCACGGGCTCGATGGTATGTCCGATCCGGCCGAGAATGCTCGACCGCTGGTATTCGCCGGCAATCTGGTTCTCCAGCGTGGCAATCTCTTCTTCAATGGTTTGGCGTTCGGGAGAGCCTTCGGGCGCCGCGTCCGCCTGCGTTTGAAGCTCGCCAATGCGGTCTTCCAGGTGGGATACATCGGCATTATGGGGGAAATAGAGTGCGGCCCAAACCACGATCGAAACCGCCAGGATCAGCGTGCCGGCCCGGTAAATGAACGCCCAGCCGCGCTCCACCATCCGATGCCAAACCGTGCCCAAGGCCGGGGCAGGGCGGATGTCCGGATCACGCCGCTTCTGAAATACATAGGCAATGTGGTTGAACGGCCATAGCGACAGCGAGGGCAGCTTATAACTGGGCAATTCCATCACAAACGGCGGCGTCTCGCCCTTAAGTAGCGTCTTCTTGAGCACAAACGCCACGATCACCGCCGTAATGATCCCGATAAAATACATCGACACCATCACCAGCCCTTGCAGGCCGATGAACCCGGCATAGGTTCGCTGCGGCACAAAGGCGGCAATCAGCAGCGTGTACACCGGCAGCCGCGCGCTGCAACTCATCAGCGGCGCCACCAGCATGGTGGTCAGGCGGTCGCGGCGATTCTCAATCACCCGAGTGGCCATCACGCCGGGAATGGCGCAGGCAAACGACGACAGCAACGGAATGAACGACTTGCCCGAAAGCCCCACCCACGACATCAATCGGTCCATCAAGAAGGCCGCCCTGGCCATGTAGCCGCAGTCTTCCAGCAGGCCGATGAAGAAGAACAGGATGAAGATTTGCGGGAGAAAGACCAGCACGCCGCCCACGCCGGCAATCACACCATCGACGATCAGGCTTTGCAGCGGGCCTTCATCCATGTTGGCGGCCACCCATTCGCCCAGGCCGGCCATGCTGCCGTCGATGAAATCCATCAGCGGTGCCGCCCAGGTGAACACGGCCTGGAATACCACCACCATCAGCGCCGCGAAAATGGCCGTGCCGAAAATGCGATGGGTCAGAACGCGATCGAGGCGGTCGGAAAACGTTTCACTCGAGGTTTCGGGCCGCTGGATCACGCCCCCCAAAATCTCGCCCACCCAGCCGTAACGGGCCACGGCCTCAACGCCGGGCACCGGCAAACCGGCCTCGGCCAACCGCGCCCGGGCGGCTTGCAACCGATTGGCGATTTCCTGCTCGCCTTCTTGCCGGCCTTCGCCCAGGTTGAGCAGTTCTTGCTGCAGGTAGCCGCTGGTATCCAGCAGCAACCGCTCCACGAGGAACCGCTGCGGACGCTCCGCAATGGACTTCGCTACCAGGGCGTCTTCCAACCCTCGCACCTCGTCCTGGAATGCCTGCGGAAAGGGGCTCGTTCGCGGAGGCGGCGACATCTCGACCGCATGGGCCATCGCCTGTTTCAGCGCGTCGATGCCAACCCGCCGATTCGCCTGAACCGGCACCACCTTCACGCCCAACCGTTTCTCCAGCTCGGTCACGTCGATGACAATCCCGCGCTCGCGGGCGACGTCCATCATGTTGAGCGCCAGCACAGTGGGCAGGCCCAGTTCCAGCACTTGGCTGACCAGGTACAGGTTCCGCTCCAGATTGGAAGCATCCACGATGCACACCACGGCCTGCACCGGCGGCGTATCGGCCCGGCGGCCCAGCAACACGTCGACGGCCACCATTTCGTCGGGCGACCGCGGTGCCAGGCTGTAGGTGCCCGGCAGGTCGATCAGGCTTAAGCGGCGGCCCTCTACCTTGAGGTTGGCGACTTTTTTCTCGACGGTGACGCCCGGGTAATTGCCCGTCCGCGCCCGCACGCCGGCCAGCGCGTTAAAGATCGTGCTTTTCCCCGTGTTGGGGTTGCCGATCAGGGCGATCGACAGCGTTTCCGTCTGCTGGGCGATGGGCGACATCGGCAATCCGAGGATACGAGCTGAGGGGGGAAGGTGGGGGAGGATAGCGGCGCGGTAGCCGCCGGCATCAACGGGAAGGTGTGCCAACGGCCAACGCCAACCATCTCACAGGCCGTTGAGCCGTTTGGGCGGGGGACAGCAAACCGGGCTGCCGGGCCGGCGCAGGCAGCGCCGCCGGAGCACTGGCTTACAGCGGTTCGATGGTCACCCTTGAAGCCTCGAGCTTGCGGAGCGAAAGTCGGTAACCGCGCAGCTCAATCTCCAGCGGATCACCAAACAGGGCGGTGCCCAGGTACTTGATCTCGACGCCAGGAATGACGCCCATCTCCATGAGCCGCTGGCTGATTTCGTCATTGCCCTCGATGCCCAAGACGCGCGCCCTGGCCATCTTCTGCTTCAATTGCGCAAGGGTAGTCAACGGTTCAGGCTCCGGCGCGGACGAGGACACTGGTCGCTTCGTCGGCTCGAAAACAAAGCTTGTGGCCGGCCAGGCGTACGATACAGGGCGTGCCCGGCTGCAGCATCTCGATCTCCGCCCCGTCGCGCAAGCCCAGCTCGCGAAGCCGGTGGACGTGGGCCGCATTGCCTAGGACCTGGTCGATGCGGCCCTTCTGGCCTGCAAACATGCAGTGCAGCGGAATCGGGGGGATATCCACAACCGGTACCCGGCCAATCAGGAGGAAACGTTTTTGACACTTATTCTCAATAGTGCGCTATTCTATCGGGTGGAGCAGACCCATTCAACGGGAGAAGCCGCGAGGAGCTAACCGCCGGGGCACCCCGTGTGAGGCGCTCCCTAAAGATGGCTTGCCCGCGACAAAGCCCAGAAGTCTTGCCGCTTGCCCGCGACACGGTCGCCATCTGGCATGGGCCTTGCTATGCTCTGGCTTGTTTTGGTGGTGAGCGTTTGCGGCAGCGCATCGCGCTCTATCTCTTGCTCGCGAAGGAATTGAGTCATGCGTACGACCCAACGGCTGGCAGCGCTGGGGATTGTCTGCACGATGGTGGGCCTGGTCACGGTGGGCCTGGCCACAGCCCAGGAAGCCCCCAAGGAGCAGGCTCGCCAGGACGACCCGAAGCAGCCCACGAGCATCGAACGAGCAAAACCCGGGCTGAACTGGACGGGCGACTGGCTGTTCCAGGCTACGCCCACCGGATCGGTCCCGCTGCAACCGCGACTGCGCGTGTGGCGCGATCCCGAGCGGAAGCTGGTCATCATGGATGGCGAAGTGTGTCTCCGCGAAGGGCCGCTGGAGCTGTTCGCCTGCCCTCGCAACACCAAGGAACACGAATCGGTCGTGGTGGTTGATGCCGTGCCCGGCGTGGTGCACGCGGGCCTGGTGGCTGTGGGGGCCAAGGCCGGTTCTCCCGCCTCGTTCAACCCATACCGGCCCGCCACCGGCACGCAGATTCAGGTGATCGTGGCCTGGGCCGACGAGGACGGCAAGCGGCACGCGGTGCCCGCCCAGCAGTGGATCAAGAACACGCAGACGGGCAAGATCATGCAGCGCAACTGGGTGTTCGCCGGCAGTCGCTGGATCAGCGACGAGGCCACCGGACGGCGCTCCTACCTGGCCGACGGCGGGGACTTCATCTGCGTGAGCAACTTCAGCAGCGCGATGCTCGATTTGCCGGTGCAAAGCTCGCAGGAAAACTCCAGCCTGCTGTTTGAAGCCAACACCGAGGCCATCCCCAAGGTAGGCACCAAAGTGCGGCTCATCCTGATGCCCGAGCAACTGCCGATCAACGGGGAATGACGATCGCCTGCCGCGGCGATTCGCATACTGACCGGGCACCCATCGAGCCGAAACAGGCCAGCGCACTTCTTAAGTTTTTACACCCCCGACACCGCCTGACGAAACTGCCAAGAGCGGCTATGCCTCTGGCCGGAAGTTGAGTATTGACATGCGCTAGCACGATGCTGAATGGTGCTCCGGCCAGAACCGTCAGGCAGTGCCTGGCTTATGTGGACTAGCACACGCGCTGCTCAAGTTGCCGAGCTAGGGCTATATCGAGCTCGAAGCGATCCTCCCATCGCCGCGCTGCGTCTACTGCAGTATGAATATCTCCATAGTAGACGATTTCAAACGCTCTATTGTCGTAACGAAGGACCATCAGATCATCCACAAATGTGAGTGTGCGACAATTGATCGAGATGAACCCAGTTTTCTGGGCAGTCGTTTTGACACTAATTCGTCTGCCATTGTGACTCACAACGTCAAAGCCTTGTTGATTCACATGTCTTGCAAGCTGACCTCCCGTTTGTCGCGCGCAATAGAACTCCCCGAGACGCCCAACGAGGTGTCGCGTTTCAGTCGGCTTGCAGCCAAACTCTTCAACCTCGAGGACAAGAATCTCCATGTATTCTTCGTAAAGGCGATCCAACTGCTTCCGGCTGAGTGGGAGCGTTAGCTGTGGATGGGGCACTCGCTCCGTTTCACATGTGGTATTGCTTGGTTCCCGAGCGGGCGAATACAAACGCATCTCGCCGTCGACCCACTCCCCGATAACCTGATCAGCGGATGCTCCGCGAGGACGTCCGTAGATGAGGCCAGTGTAAGGCTGATCCCGCCCTATAAATCGGTACTCGCCCCTACCAACTCGGACAAAAATCGGCGTTTGACTGATGAGTCCATGATTCCGACGATTATAGCAATAGTCAGATGGAATTACGCTCGCAGGGTTGGTGCCGTACCGTCGTGCAAGTTCCGATTTGATTTCTTTGGCCGTATAAAGGCGATCTTCAGCGCCCTCGAAGTACGACAGGAACTGCTCAAGTATGGTCATGGGGAGAATCGCATGTAGTGATCGTTTCGGAACATTGTGCGTGGCGCTGCTGGGTGGTTGCAGCCATGGCTTATGTCTCGCCAGCCCCGGGAATCCACCGCCACATTAAAGCGGCTCGGTGATGCCAGATCAATCAGCGGCAACTACCAGGGATTGGGGCCACTGCAGTAAGATCTTACATCATCCATCGCCTACGGCTTTTTCCGCGGCTCGTCCCAGCGGGCTTTATACAACCGGTGGTCCGGCAGGCGGATTACCTTGTCGCTGCCGTCGAAGCGAAGCGTGTCGCTCCACCAGTGCTCGGGCGTCGCCTGGTGATAGACCACGCGGCCCCCTTTCCGCTGCTCGTCGATCGACTTCACTTTCTTGTGCGCGCCCAGGCGGGGGTGAGGGCTGAACTTGCCGCTGTCGGTATCAAACCGGTACACGGCCGTGTTGGTGGTGACGTAATAGCCGCGGCCATCGGCGGTCGGCGAAAGATCATGTCCACCTTCGGTCGGCAGCTTCCAAGTCTTTTCAGCGACCAGTTGCACCTTCCCGTTCGCTTCACGCACGGCGACCAGCAGTAGCTCCACGTCGCCTAATGCCCAGATCCGCTGGCGGCCGGCATCCCATTCCGCACCATGCGCGCCCTTGAGGGGCAGCACGGCAAGCGGCTCCGGCTGCCGAGGTTCAGAACCGATCGCAAACAACTGAAACTCATCGCCGCCGAAACTGGACGCCACCGCCACCCGGTTGCCCGGGATCAGGCACGCGCTGTGGGCGTTGCGGCTGTACGTGTAGAACCGGCAGCTTTTGTCGTCGCGCCGGACCAACGCCACGCCCCCGCTGGACGAGGTGATCAGGATTTCATCCCCGTACGGTTTGCAGTCGTCGGTCGAGGCAAACGTGCGGTGGGCCGCAGGGTCGATGGCCGCTGAGTCGGCAGCCCGCCAAGTCCAGAGCTTCTTGGGAGCGTTCATTCCTGCGCCGTCGGCCGGAATGATGAACACCTCGTCGGCCCCGCAAACGATGAGCGACGGCGCAGACTCGGCCGCTGGTGCCGCCTGCCCACTCAGTACGAGCGAACTGAACAGCCAGATTACGACGATCCACCGTGGAACGCTTAGCATGGTGATCCTCAGGGAATGGAACGATCGATTGGGCGGTGAAACACTTGGGCAGGTTGCACTATAGTGTACCCAGGCAGGCGGCAAGCACTCGATCGGGTCGCCGGGCAGTACTCCGGCGCGCCGCCAGCCTGCAACCGTAGTACACCGAGAAAGGCCCGCTGTGGCAAAGCCTGGCCAGCAGATTGTTCTGATCGTGTCGACGCTCACCGCGTCCTGGCTTGGAATGCAAGCGGTGCATGAACTGGGCCACGTGCTGGGCGGCATCCTCACGGGTGGTGGATCGTGCCGTACTCACCTGCGAAATTTGATGCCATGAAAGTTCCGTGGTTATCCGCACTGGCTTGGGATGGAGCGCTGCCCTTGCTCGTGGCCGCCGCGGCAGGGTTCCTGTCCGTGGCCTTCCCACAGAACGACATGGTTGAAATTGCCGCGGTGGTATTATTGCCTATGGTTGCCGCGCTGGTTCGGGCTTCGATCGGGTTGCGGCAACTTGCGGCGATCTGCGGCGAGGCCCCTTCCATTGCGCGCCAGCTACTCTTCTCGGCCGCCATCGCTACACTTCTCATGTTCGAGATGTACAGCGGCGTTCTTCTACGCGTTGCGGTTCCTTGGACGTTCTGGTGGCCTGCTGCCGCGTTGTATCTGGTTTACCTGGCTCTCGTCCTATGCGCCGTGCGCCCCGGTCCTGGCCTGCCGCCCCGAGCATTTTCAGGCTGATACGCCGGCCGATGTGCAACCGGGCTGCGGGTGGATTACCATCGTGGAGTTGCCCGGTGCCGCTTTGGAGCGGGGCAGGGCCGTCTGAAATTTGAATGGCTCGTTTATCTCGCCGGTTGGAGACAGACAACATGCATCGCTTCGCGCTGCTTTCGCTGATTTGTTGGTGCGCTTCGTCGGTGGCTTTGGGCCAGGGCGGCGCGCCCGATGCCAAGGCCGACGACGGCAAGTTGCGGATCATCTGTTTTGGCGCCCATCCCGACGATGCCGAGTACAAAAGCGGCGGCACCGCGGCGCTTTGGGCTGCCGCCGGCCATCACGTGAAACTGGTTTCCGTCACCAACGGCGATATCGGCCACTGGCAGATTCACGGCGAGGAGCTGGCCAAGCGCCGCACGGCCGAATCGGCCGAGGTTGCCAAGCGACTCGGGGTAACCTCGCAGGTGCTCGACATTCACGACGGCGAACTGATGCCGACGCTCGAAAACCGCAAGACCATCGTCCGGCTGATCCGCGAGTGGAATGCCGACATTGTGATCTCCCATCGCCCCTGGGATTATCATCCCGACCACCGTTACGTGGGCGTCCTGGTGCAGGACGCGGCGTTCATGGTGACGGTGCCGTTCTTCTGCCCGGAA
Organism: uncultured Pirellulales bacterium; assembly: GCA_964511065.1. Classification (GTDB taxonomy): domain Bacteria; phylum Planctomycetota; class Planctomycetia; order Pirellulales; family S012-138; genus CALBRZ01. The sequence continues at coordinate 10,909 of CAZEEG010000157.1, forward strand.
ACGCCGGCGCTCAAGAATAACCCGGTGTTCCTGTATTCGAGCGACGGCTTCCAGAAGCCGTATCCGTTCAGGGCCGATATTGCGGTGGCGATCGACGATGTGTTTGAGAAGAAGGTCGACGCCCTGTTGGCCCTGGAGTCGCAGACGTTTGAAGGCGGCGCGAATGGCAGCCCCGAGTTTGTGGCGACGGTTCCGCCCAAGTCGGACCCGGTGGCTCGCCGCGAATGGCTGCGCGAACGCTGGGTGCGCCGTGCCGGCGGCGAAGCCGACCGCTATCGCGAAGCGCTGATCCGCTGGTACGGTCCGGAGCACGGCCGCGCCGTCAAATACGCCGAAGCGTTCGAGATCTGCGAATACGGCCGCCGGCCGAACGAAGCCGAGATCCGGAAACTGTTCCCGTTCCTGCCGCAACAGTAGGGGGGGCGTAGGTCGCTGGCCGCCACAAATCGCGTGATTTTTCCGTCGAGGTCCAGATAGATTGCTGCGTCCGACCACAACCATGTGGCTAGTGTCAGCGACAGTCGCACCGAGCGAAGGATAAACACAGGCTCTCCAGCCCAGCACCAGATACCAAGGCCAGGTGCGCTGAGTCTGCCGGTTCAGGCGGCTATGCCAGTTACGGTTCGGCGGTAGCTAGCACGCCGCGGGCGCGGTCACCGCGAACACGATTATGGGGGGCGAGCTGCGGCCCATTGGGCTGATTCCCGGTTTTGCGGCTGCAAGCCCCCTTCTTCTGCGGCCCCGAGCCGAGTATGGTGATTAGATGAACTGAATGCACATCGGGACCGTTTCAGATTGCCCCGCCTTCGGTCGCCCTCCCGCCCCGACTTCTGAACTTTACCTGTCGCGTTCGATCACCATCGTGACCGGCCGGC
>CAZEEG010000158.1:0-11781 GCA_964511065.1 uncultured Pirellulales bacterium
TACGCCCTTCTTTTCCCACAATCCCTTGGGGTAACGCAGCTTCATGGATGCTCCACACCAGGATGGTGCCACTCCCGTCCCACTGATCGACGTTTACCGGCAATTCCAGCCGCTCAAGGAAGAGATTCTGGCGGCCATCGCTCAAGTGTGCGAGTCGGGCCGATTCGTGCTTGGTCCGGACTGCCACGACTTGGAACGGGAAATGGCCGCGTACTGCGGAGCCAGCCACGGTGTGAGTTGTGCCTCGGGCAGTGATGCCCTGCTGCTGGCATTGATGGCAACGGATATCGGCCCGGGCGACGAAGTCATTTGCCCCAGCTATACGTTCTTTGCCACGGCCAGCGCGGTGTGGCGGTTGGGTGCCAAGCCGGTGTTTGTAGACATCGACCCGACCACGTTCAATATCTGCCCGGCCGCGATCGAGGCCGCCATCACCCCGGCCACCAAGGCCATCATTCCGGTTCACCTGTTCGGCCAGTGTGCCGACATGGATGCCGTGGATGCCGTGGCCGCCCGGCATCATCTACTTGTCATCACCGATGCCTGCCAGGCCATTGGGGCCGAATACCGCGGACGCCGGGCGGGCTCGCTGGGGCGGATCGCCTGCTTCAGCTTCTATCCCACCAAGAACCTCGGCGGCTTTGGCGACGGCGGCATGCTGACCACCTCTGACAGTGCCCTGGCCGATCGCCTGGAACTGCTGCGCGGGCATGGCATGCGGCCGCGGTATTATCACCGCGAGGTCGGCATCAACAGCCGGCTCGATTCGATCCAGGCCGCCGTGCTGCGAATCAAGTTGCGGCACCTGGAAACCTGGACTGAGATGCGCCGCGCCAACGCCGCGCGCTACACGCAGTTGTTCGCCGAGCGGGGACTGGATCGTATCGTCGGTTTGCCGGTCGAAGCCCCGCATGCGCGGCACGTGTGGAACCAGTACGTGATCCGCGTGCCCGACGGACGCCGCGACGCGTTGCGGGCTTTCCTGGCCGAACGGAAGATCGGTACGGAAATCTATTACCCGGTACCGCTGCACGAGCAGGAGTGTTTCCAATCGTTGGGGTATGCGGCCGAGTCGCTGCCGGAGACGTACCGCGCTGCGCGGGAAACGGTGGCCTTGCCGTGCTTCCCTGAATTGACCTGCGACGAACAAGTAACGGTGGTGGGAGCGATTGCCGAATTCTTCGGTCTGCCGCTGCGGAGCGTCCACGGTGGCTTGCACGGCCCGCGGCATCTCCAGGCGGGCTGCCAGCAGCGGGCGAGTGAGAGCTGCGGCGAATAATCCGGCACCGATAACTGCAATTACCACGAGCAAGCCTGGCCGGCCATCATGCTGAGCCAGGCTTGCGGCGTTTGTGGATTGCTGCGCCGCGGGTGGTGCAGTCGTCGAACCATCGGCGCCGTGCGTTGCCCGTTATCAAGCAATCGCACCCGCCGGGGCGTGCCCCCCCTGCCCAGGATTGCGACCAGTGAGTATCGTTAGCACCTGGTACCCTGGCCGCCGCTTCCCTTGGCATCCACACCACCGCATGAACATGGTGCATCACGATCTGGAAATCCGCGTTCGCTACCCGGAAACCGATCCGGGCGGCTACGTGCATCATTCGCAGTACTTTGTGTACTTTGAGATGGGCCGGACGGAGCTGCTGCGCGACCGCGGTCATACGTATCGCGAGATGGAGGCCAGCGGCCTGTTCTTTGTCGTGGCCAAGGCGGAGGTTCGATACATTCGCCCTGCCTTGTACGATGATCTGTTGCGTTTGCGCACGACGGTTACGCGCGTTACGGCGGCTCGCATTGAGCACGAATACCATCTTTACCGCGGAACCGAGCTACTCACGGAAGCGAAGATCACGCTCTGCTGTGTGGACCGCCAAGGCCTTCCGCAGCGTATCCCCGAGTGGCTGAAAGAGTTGCGCTAAGTCTCTCTTGGGCGAGGCCGTACTGGAAACGTATGGAGGCCGCGCGGCCGCAAGTTGTTTCATTCTTGATGGTTCGCACCCTCAAGCCAGGCACGCGCAGAACGGGGCCGATGGAGCTGGCGTAACGCGGCGTGGTGGCAGAAAGGGACTCACGGGACCGGCTGCCCGGTGTCACTCGCACCGTAGCAGGCGGCGCAACGCGGGGTGGTGGCAGAAAAGGGGCTCACCCAGCCTGGGTCGCTCTAAAGCCCAGTTGGTCGCCGATCGGCCAAAATGTCCGGCTGAACTGGCTGCCGGCGGTGCGACCTGACGTGTGGTAGCGGTTGTAGTGGCGATTCGGGCCGCTCGCGGTAGGGAAAATGATGCGCATGGGGGGGTTCCCCACCAATTGAGGAGGCCGCGGATGCCGATAATCTCTCGTAGCCCAACGCTGTTTCTCATAGCCCCTGTTGCCCGCCGACTGACCTGCCCCCGTCGGCCCGGGTAACCTCGCGGCCGTAGGATTCGATGGTGCCGTCGAACCTGCGGCCGCTCGATTTTGTCTGATTCGGTAGCCCCTCGCCGGTTGGCTTTGGCTCACGAGAAGCATGCAGCGAGCATGCTCCATGGCTCTGAACATTCCCTTTTGTTTCCTTTCCGCCTTTGGATTTTTCGTCTGCCGGAAGGGCGGATTGGTGCGGGCCTGCCGGGCGATAGCGGCCCTTGCTCAGCACCACCGATTGGTCGATCGGAACAAAAAGAGGCACGGCAGGACTGCTCGCGGCATGCAAACTGCCGTAGAGCCTGGGCGGAGGGCGAACGAATGTCTGTCAAGCCTGAAGCACTGGCCCAATTGCTCGCACAAGCTGTTGAAACGGCGCGAGGCAGCGACACCCAGCTTACCTTGCAAACGTCACAGCGATCGGAGACGGAAAACGAAACGGTGCATGTGGATATTCGCTTCGGCACGAGCGATTCCGAGCCCAGCTTCGTGCTGAACCGATTGATGAACCGCTTGGAAGAAGAACGCACCGTCGGCTCCGTGCAATTGTTCGGTCCCCCGCACAGCCGCCTCGAGCTGTCGGGAGCGATGGGCGCGCGGAACTACCGCGTCACGATCCACCTGCAATCGGAAACGCCAGGAGGCCCATAGCAGCAGGAATCGTGGTTGCGAAAACGGTGGCTGCGAAAAAACGTGGGTGTGGCCGTGCCACCGCTCATCGGCTTTCCAAGGACCGTCCGGGCTTGAACACACGGTCTTCCGTCGTGCGCAAGTGATCGTTCATGAGTCGGGCGGACGGCGGGTATTTTCCTCGCCGGTGCAGGGAACTGCGGTGGATCGGGTGAGCCGCCCCCTGGGGTTCCCTAGCGTCACCGTGTCCGCGAAAGGGCACCAGCCTGGATACCAGGTTGCCCCCTTGCTTGCCCCGCAGGTGGCCAGTTCTCCCAGTCAGTCGCCCTTGGGGCCAGTCGGAAGTGCGCGGCCTGAACCGCCGGTGGGCCAAGTAAGCGTATCCCGCGGTTTTGGGCCCCCCTGTAGCAGGTCACTGCCGCGAGGCACAGCCGCACGGCTCTCCTGGGGGGCTCGTGGGTTCCAGGTACCGAAGGCAAGCGGCCAGTGTGCGCGCAGAACGGGCCGTGGCCGCCGCGCTGGCAAAGGCCGCGGCCGAAGGTGGCTTACCCGGCCGCACAAAAAAAATAAAAAAAACCTTAACGACCCCCCAAAAAATTCGATTCCCGCAACGTATGGATAGTAAAGCGCTTATAAAGAACGAGGCCGGTTCGCCTGTAGCTCGGCGGAGGGTCTTGAAAAAATTAGCTGCGCTAACGAACCTATTGGTTAGCGGTCGCGTATTATGCTGTAGAGCGAAACGAAGCCGGCCCAGTTTAGCGCCGCTGGTGCAAACGAGGCTGGCCAGTAAGCCGGAAGGGCGGCTTACTTCGCCGTCGGCACGTGGCCGATGTTCTTTGTCTTTTTGCCGCGGCATAAGTACTGCGGCCGCCGTAGACGACTTCCTGAAGGAGCAACGTACGGCCTCTCGCGTTCGTTTGCAGGCTTCGCCCCCGGCGAGCAGCCTGCGCACGGTCGGCTGTATGGAGGATGCGTCGCCTTGGGCAGTGCATCTGCAGGCAGCGACCGCGTGGAAGCCCAAGCTTCATCGTCCGCACCAGTTTTCCTTCCAAGATCGGGCGCGGAGTGGTTCGCGCGGCACGTTCGAGTGCCACGTGACTATCGCGTCTGAAGCTGAAAGCCTGGTAGGGGTTCAGCGATGGCTCGCCCCGAGGCGGCGGGATGGTACCCGACGCCCGGGCTTGAACACCCTGCGGCTACCCAGGCCGCATGGCGCACGCCGGCGACTGCCGGAAAGCCAACACGGCTCAATCGGCCGAGTTACGCCCAGCGATGCAAGCCATCTGGATTTCATTGCGGCCGTTGGTCAGGCACCCGGCGCGAACCAGGGGCCCTCGGGCAAGCAGTTGGTACGGTTTCACACCCTGAGAAAAGCTGCTTGTTAGCCGAGCGCCTTCCCAGTGTCTTCCTTGTTGGAAATTTCTGAGAAGCAGAGATTCTTCAAACCACGAATTCTTTCGATCCAACACCCACTCTTAGATCACGAATCACGAATCACGATGAGTACGGAACTGAAAACCCCCGCCCGCCGCACGCGCAAACGGACTCGCAAGCCGCAGGATGCGCAAGGTCGCACGAGTCGGGTGCGAAAGTCTAAAGGCGTTACGCAGAAGCGTGCCCCGGGCGAACGACACACCCATAAGCGGCCTCATCAGCAGCGGACCGGCCAAGAGACGCCGGACCGTCCGCTGGTGCCGGTCGAAGGCATTTTGGAATTTCACCCCGACGGGTACGGGTTCTTGCGGTCGGTGTCCAACGACTGCCGGCCCACGCCCACCGATCCTTATGTGCCGGCCCAGCTCATTGCGCAGTTGGGTCTGCGCGTAGGCGATGCCGTGGTCGGCGAGGCTCGCGACTTGGGCAAGCAAGGCCCGCGGGTTGAGAAGGTGATCAGCGTCGATGGCGATGATCCGGCCGAGCGTGCTGCCGGGCGCCGGTTCGACCAGCTCACAGCCATCAACCCCGAACAGCCCCTGCGGCTGGAGACGGGCCGCGAGCCGATCACCACGCGGGTGATCGACCTGTTGACGCCCATTGGCCGCGGCCAGCGCGGTTTGATCGTCGCGCCGCCGCGCAGCGGCAAGACCGTGCTGCTGCAACAGATTGGCCAGGCGGTCGCCACCAACTATCCGGAGGTCGAACTGATCGTGCTGCTCATCGACGAGCGGCCCGAGGAAGTGACCGACATGCGCCGGAAGATCCCTGGCCAGGTGTTTGCCAGCAGCCTGGATCACGAGGTCGAGAACCACGTCCGCTTGAGCCGGTTGGTGATCGAACGCTGCCAGCGCCTGGTGGAACGCGGCAAGGACGTGTTCCTGTTGATCGACTCGCTGACCCGGATGGCCCGGGCCTTCAACAAGTGGGTCGGCAATACGGGCCGCACGATGACCGGCGGTTTGGACGTCAAGGCGCTGGACATCCCCAAGAAGTTGTTCGCAACCGCCCGAGCCTTCGAGGAAGGCGGTTCGCTTACGGTGCTGGCGACGGCATTGATCGAAACCGGCAGCCGCATGGACGACGCCATCTTCGAGGAGTTCAAGGGGACGGGCAACCTGGAGATCGTGCTGGACCGGCAGTTGGCCGACCGTCGCGTCTGGCCGGCGATCGACCTCAACGCCTCCGGAACGCGCCGCGAGGAGAAGCTGTTCAACCCGATTGAACTGGAGACGGTCACGGCGCTGCGACGGACGCTGACCACTATGCACCCGGTCGAGGCCATGCAGCAGTTGGTGGCCCAGTTACGGAAGTACGAATCCAACCAGGAGTTTGCGAACAAGATCCGGCTGCACTCAGCCGCTGCTCGCTAAGCCAGCTTGGATTCCGACCCGACACTTGCAGTAAGCGGCCATTGAGGGGGCGCGGCATGACCCGCCCCCCCAATGCCGGTATGCACAACTGCCGGGGCCGTAGCGGTCACTGTGGCCTGTCACGGGCCATGCAGGGACGGCCCCCCGGCAACAACGATGTACAGCCTACAACTTCCCAATTTTTCGTCACGCACCTGAGAGAAAACAGCCACGAACGAGCAATAAGCCGCAGGCGAGAAAGCAGCCAAAAAGACCGCGAAAAAAGACGGCACGACGCTCAGGAAAGCGTTGAACAAATATTCACGTGTTGCGTAGTAAGTATGCACGCACACGGGACCTAAGAAGCGAAAGTGCCACGATGAAAACATTCCGATATCCGTTATTCAACACCATTCAAGATCAGCTCGTCGAGCGGACCGCGGAAGAGCGCCGGCTGGATGTCACCCGGCACGTAGAGAACCTGCTGGCGCAGGTTGAGTCGGGCAAGAAGTACCCGGCCGCGTTCTTCTACGACGCCATGTTTGGCGAGGGGAGCGGGGTCGCGCTGCGCAGCGACATTGCCACGCAGACCATTCCCGCTGCCGATGCCCGCCACGACCTGGTTCGGCTGATCGAGGAGCTGACGGCGGCGGTCTCGATTCCCGCGGAGATGATCGGCGAACCGGTCTACACGCTTGAGCAGGTGAGCGAACAGCTTGGCATTTCAACCAAGACGGTCACGCGTTGGCGCAAGCGTGGGCTGGTGGCCCGCTGGTTGGTAATCGAGGGCCGCAAGCGGCTGGGCATTCTGCAAAGCTCGCTGGACCGGTTCCTGCAAAAGAACCGCCGGCTGGTGAGTCGGGGGACGCGGTTCAGCCGCCTGACCGACATGCAGCGCCGCGAGATTATCGAGTTGGCTCGCCGTTTTGCCGCCGAGGGCGACGAGCCGGGGCGCGTCATTCGCCGCGTCGCCGAATTGGTGCAGCGGTCCGTGGAAACGGTTCGCTACACGATCAGAGACTACAACGCGAGTCACCCCGAGGAGGCAGTTTTTATGGATTCGCAGACCATTTCCGCGGAGCGGAATCAAAATATCCTGCAGGAGCACCAGCGCGGTGCCACCTTTGAAGAATTGAGCGCACGTTATGGCAGTTCGGTAAGCCGCATCCGCCGGATCGTGCAGCAGAAGCGGTACGAGCGCATCGCCCGGTTGCCGCTGGAGTACATGCCCAACCCGGACTTCGCCACTGCGGACGAAGCTGAGGTGCTGGCCGATCCTCCCGCGCCCGAACGCGAACCGCGCAAGGCCCGCAAGCCGGCCGGTCTGCCGACCTACCTGGCTAGCCTGTACGACGTGCCACTGCTGACGCGCGAGCAGGAAGCGCACCTGTTCCGCAAGTTCAATTATCTGAAGTACCGGGCCAGCGAGCTGCGCGATTCACTGGACCCCAAGCAGCCGTCGAGCCGCAAGATGGACGAGATCGAGCGGTTGTACGAGTTGGCGGTTGATACCAAGAACCAGATCATCCGCGCCAACCTGCGGCTGGTGGTCTCGATTGCCAAGCGGTACGTGAGCGAACAGGAAGGCCTGTTCGACCTCATCAGCGAAGGCAACGTCTCGCTGATGCGGGCCGTGGAGAAGTTCGACTACGCGCTGGGCAACAAGTTCAGCACGTACGCCACCTGGGCGATCAAGAAGAACTTCATCCGCTCTTACAAGAACCGCGTGCGGACGATGGACCGCTTCCGCAACAGCTACGACGAGTTGCTGGACAAGACCCCCGAGTACCGCAGCGACGCCTACGTGCAGGAAAGCGCCCAGCGTCGCCGGGAGGCCGAGGTCGCTCGCATCCTCGATTGCCTCACCGAACGCGAACGCGACGTGGTCGCCAAGCGGTTTGGGCTGGCCGGTCGGGCCAACGCCCAGACACTCAAGGAAGTTGGGATCGACCTGGGGGTGAGCAAGGAACGCATCCGCCAGATCGAGAAGCGGGCGCTGGACAAGCTCCGCGAAGCCGCTGAGAAGGAGAGCTTGGAATCCGCGGCCGCGTAAGCAGCCGGTATCGTTTCACTAGCCTACAGGCGTGGCGCCTGCCAACGGACAAGCGACGTTGGCAGGCCCGCGCCTGTTTTTTATGGCGCGCAATGAACGTGCTGCGTTGAACCCATGATCTGTCACCCGAGGCAGTTCAATGGCGGCGACGCTCTCCCGATCCGCGCGTATCGTCTACCCGCGTGGGCTTATGGCCGTGCCTGTAGGGCCGGTTCCACCGGCCGCATGATCGAGAGCGGATACGGTGTTGGTGCGAGGCGCATCAGGCCGTTCAAACCGGTCCTCGAATGGTTTTGGGCTGCGAACCTTCAGGCTCTGAATCGGAACAGTTCATGTGGGCAAATCGACTTGTCTGAAGCGTCCCTCATGAGATCGAACAGTGATTGAGTGTCAAGCGAGGCCCAGGCCTTTATCCTTTGCAATAGCTATCCAGTCGGCTACCACTGCCGGTAATCGCTCGGTAATTTCGCGTCCGAACAACACTTCATCGACATATCCCATGTGTAACATGTCGATGATTCGACACAAGTAAGACCTGCCGCATTGCCACCAGGTATAGTGCGCATCGACAATTAGATAATGCTTTACGTCAATGTTTTCCTCTTTGCGCAGTTCTTCAAGTTCCATGCCATCGAGCAAGGTTTCATATACGCCATCAGCCACTCGGCTACCGAAGGTTGTCGTATAGTAATATTCCTTGATCTCCCATACGGCAATGGGATTAACTGGGCTCGGAAATGCACCGTCCACCCGTCTGGCCAGCGTTCTTAATGGTGCCCCGCCGAGTGTGACGGTAGTAAGTTCACGAGGGTCATAATTGCAGGGATAGCCTTGTGCATGAGCCTCGATGATCATATTGACGCATGCTGTTAAGTATGCCGGCGCCTTCTTATCCCCCCTTTGCTTGTTCATGGGAAACTGGCGCTGAGTTGGAAATTGCCCTTGAAGCTCTTCAAACAGCGCCTTCGCTTGTGCGACATCCATCAGGCGGTTTTCGACAAAACTGTTGAGAATATCTGCACGATGGGCAAAGTAGTCCAGTACCAACCTTCCAAGCTCCGTTGGTCCGGCAGAGTCACTCATCAGGTGCGAGTCGGTCAAGCCAAGGCGGACCATGGCGTTCCGGATTTGGTCCATGGTGGGGACCAGGACTTGCTTTGTTCGCCGATCGGTGTATCCGATTTGCTGACTTATTGTTCTGATGTTTGCCCAAAAGTGCTTTGGGAGGTTGACGAATCTCTCGTTTGGGAGCACTGCAATGCCTTTTCGTATCGCTCAATGAATTCCAACAGCGACACCCCCACGGCGTGGCAGACCTGGCGAAGTTCAAGCAGATCCAATCGCCGTTCGCCTGATTCGTACTTGCTGACAAACGACTGTGGTTGACCAAGTGCTTGGGCTAAGTCAATCTGTCGAAGGCCCGCACCCAGGCGAAGTTGTCGAAGGAGGAGCTGGAGTGTTTCCTGCTCGGCGCTGTAGATGCTCTTTTTCATGCTTTGTAGGGTGGGCGACTTGACGCCAAATCCCAAACTGGGATATATTGCGGCCACGCGAGACTAGTGCTATGCATTGGGCAGGGATGACATTCTGGGAGATGGCCGGATGCAGCGAGTTCTTGATTTCGGGGACGGTCGAGTCGGCGAAATCCGCCCATTCAAGACGCAACTGTTAAAATGGATAGGCAACAAACAGCGTTTCGCTCACGAAATCGTTGCCTATTTTCCTCGGACATTTGGAACGTACTTTGAACCATTTCTCGGCAGCGGCGCAGTCCTCGCCACCTTATCGCCTGCAAAGGCCGTGGCATCCGATGCATTCAAACCACTCATCGAGATTTGGAAGACGCTCCACGACGATCCGCACAAGCTCAAGGAATGGTATGCTGAACGTCGCGAGGCGATGTTGAGTGGAAACAAGGTCGCAGAGTATGAGCGGATCAAAGCCGCATATAATGCGAAACCCAATGGCGCTGACCTTCTTTTTCTTTGTAGAACTTGCTACGGCGGGGTGGTACGCTTTCGTAAAGCTGATGGATACATGTCCACGCCTTGTGGAGTCCATACCCCAATCTCCACAGAATCTTTCAACCGGCGGGTTGATGAGTGGCGGAGTCGTACCCGAGGCGCCGAGTTTCATCGGCTGGACTACCGCGAAGCAATGCAAATGGCCAAGGCTGGGGACTTGATTTACTGTGATCCTCCGTACAAAGACACGCAGGCAATCCTATATGGTGCACAAACATTTGACCTTGCTCACCTGTTCGATGTAATTGCGGATTGCAAGCGACGTGGAGTGAAAATCGCCCTAAGCATCGATGGCACAAAGCGTTCGGGGCAGCGCTTGTGCGATGTGGCAATTCCAAACGGCTTATTTGAGCGCGAAGTGTTTGTCAACTGTGGGCGTTCCATGTTGCGAAGGTTTCAAATGGAAGGGCAGACGCTAGAGAAAGAAGTTGTGGCCGATCGACTGCTACTTACGTACTAAAGCGGGCAACATGCGTCGGGAGCCACGGCTCTCCCGACCCTTGCCCATCGGGTACCGGCGTTACCTCGCAGTCCGCGCCCCTGGTTTCAACCACCGCTGCCATCTATACTCCCTAATATAGGATGCATCGGATGTCATCTACGCGCGGAGCAGCACCTTGTTCCCGCGGAAACCGATGGCACGAACCCCCTCCCACCGGTTGGCCCTAGCGCCGCGCGTCAGGGCCGAGGGCGGTCACGTTCTCCCAGTGTCCGGCACCAGCGAGCGCCGGCGCTGTGGGCAGTCCGACCCTCAAATCGCGGCATACCATGTCTGCTCCAAAGCTCCGCAAGCAGATTGCTTGGGAAGCCGCCCGGCTGATGTACGTCCGCCAAGAATCGGAATACTACCGGGCCAAGATGAAGGCGGCGCGGCGTATCTGCCGTGGTTGGGTTAAGCCGGAAGACCTGCCCTCCAACGCCGAAATCCGCGACGAAATCCAGGTCTTCGCCCGCATCCATGAAGGCGAAGCCCGGACCGGCAACCTCCGAGAAATGCGGCTGGAAGCCTTGCGGTACATGCGGCTGCTGGCCCGCTTCCGGCCCCGGGTCATTGGCAGCACGCTGACGGGCCACGTCCGGCAAGGCTCGGATATTGACCTGCACGTGTTCAGCGACAGCATCGAGGCCGTGTGCCACGTGCTGGAACAGGAAGGGAGCCGGTTTGAGGTCGAACGCAAACGGGTCCGCAAGCAGGGTGAAGAACGCATCTATACGCACATCCACGTGCAGGATCGCTTTCCAGTCGAGCTGACCGTTTACGCGGCCGACCAGGCCCACTATGTGTTCAAAAGCTCGATCACCGGCAAAGCGATCGAGCGGGCGAGCATCGCCGAGTTCGAACAGTTCATGCTGGAGGCGTATCCCGGCTTGGATCTCGACCAGCAGTTGGCCGAGGCCGAGAGCAAGATCGACCGCTTCCAAATTTATGAGATGCTGCTGCTGCCGCTGGAAGGGGTGAAGCAGTCGCCCCGGTATCATCCCGAGGGCGATGCCCTGTACCACAGCCTTCAAGTCTTTGATCTGGCCAGCCGCGAAATCGCCTACGACGAGGAGTTCCTGCTGGCCGCGCTGTTGCACGATGTCGGCAAGGCGATTGATCCGGCGGACCACGTGGCTGCCGGACTGGAAGCACTGGATGGCTACATCACCGACCGCACGGCCTGGCTGATCGAGCATCACATGGAAGCCCACGCCTACCGCGAGGGCACCCTCGGCCAGCGCAAGCGGCGGCGGTTGGAAGCCGAAGAAGACTTCGAAACGCTCTTGTTGCTGGCCAAGTGCGACCGCGAAGGGCGCGAACCGGGCGTGGAAGCTCCAGAGCTGGACGAAGCCCTGCAATACCTGCGCGATCTGGCCCAAGAAGGTGAGGCCTGGTAGCGGCGGGTGG
>CAZEEG010000159.1:0-6188 GCA_964511065.1 uncultured Pirellulales bacterium
GGTGTAGTGGCCCCCAAGAGTTGCACCAGGCAATAAACCACACTTTCGGCCTGCCATGTGTGTCCGGAGAGGAATGGTATTTGGCAAGGAGCCTGCGGCCGGGTGCAACGATGTCTCCGGGGCAATCTGCCACCAAACGCAACAAGCCACAGCAGGTTTGTGCCGTGGCTCGTCGCGATGTTGATGATTCGTCGTGTTGAACCGGGATACACGGCCGGGAGAGCCGCGCCGATGGCCGCGATGGAAAGATCGCTACCCGGCCGCCCCCCCGGTCGATCGCTTACCAGCACCAACCGTGGTGGTGATGGTGGTGGTGATAGCGATGGTAGTGGAACCGGTGTCGCGGCCCGTAGTGGTAGTGGTGATAGACCGGGTACGGGTAGACGGGGGCCGGATAGTAGTACACCGGCGGCGCGGGGGCGAAAAAGCCCAAGTCGATGTGGACGCCAGCGCGGGCTTCCTCGCCAGTGGTCAAGCCCCAGGAGGCGGCGATCACGCCAGCCAGCAATGCGATCTTGCGGAACCGTTTCATCCTGAAACTCCTTTTCCAACAATCCATCGAGTTGCATTGAGCACCTTGCGACCACCGGTTCGCCGGCGGCCAGGCCCCGCTTACGCATTCATCGGACGGCAGGTTCGATGTTCGGCAGCGCACACACGCGCCATTCCAGGTTCCGCGACAACCTGTTCACTGCTCCGGCAGCACCAAGGCCGATGCCGCGTAAGTCCTGCGACAGGTGTAATTATCAGTTGGCGCAATTCAAGACAAGAGAGAGCCCAGTCGGCCGCATGCCGTGTCGTCAAACCGACAACACCGCCGCGCCGTACCCGCGACACCGGCAGCGGTAGCATGGCACGGCATGCACGGCATCTTGCCCGGTAGGGTGAGCGGCCTGTTCCAGCCGATACCGCTGCGGTGTGGCAGCAGCCCCCTCCACCAGCGCTCTAGCACCGCTGGCATCCCACCTGGCGGCCTGGTTGCAGTATATTGCCTTGCGGGTTAGGACTGTCCGCTTCGTTGCATGCCGATCGTGCTGCAAGACGGAGGGCCTAAAGCGCGACCCGGGCGCCCAACGAACATGCGTGGTGCAAACATTCCATCGATACCCTGGGCTCGGCCCAAGCAGGACAAGAAAGACACGGCTGCCGCGCGGCTTGCGACGCGCGGCCACGCGAACGGAGGCGAAGTTCAATGACCCAAACGTGGTTACTGGGCGCGGCACTCGGTGTTGCCGCGATCATGGCCGCTGGCTGCGGCGCGGCGAATACGGAAGAACCAACCGGTCATGGTCCTGCCGGGGCAGCCACCGCCGCGCCATCAATCAACTCCGACAACCAGCAAGCGAGTCAGCAGCGCAATGGCTTCCCGCAGGGACACCTGATCGACCTGACCCACGCGTACAACGAGCAGACCATCTATTGGCCCACCGAGTCGGAGGGCTTCCGCCTGGAGCAGGGACCGGCCGGGTTTACCGACCGCGGATACTACTACGCCGCCAACCGGTTCTCGACGGCCGAGCACGGCGGCACCCACCTCGATGCTCCGATCCACTTCTACAAGGATCGGCCAACCGTCGAGCAGGTGCCGCTCTCCAAACTGCTGGGCGAAGGTGCCTTGGTCGATGTTTCGGACGCCTGCCGCGAGAATCCCGACTACCTCGTGACCGTGGGTGACCTGCGCGATTGGGAGGTGCGAAATCAGCGGCAGTTGGTCGATGTGATCCTCCTGATCCGCACCGGGTATGCGCGGCACTGGGCCAACCGCGAACGATACCTGGGCACGGCGGCCACGGGCGAAGAAGCGCTACGGCAATTGCATTTCCCGGGGCTTGCGCCCGACGCCGCCCGCTGGCTGGTCGAACATCGGGCCATCAAGGCCATCGGCATCGACACGGCAAGCATCGACTATGGCCAATCCACGCACTTTGAAAGCCATGTGCTGCTGTGCGAGCACCAGGTGCCGATCTTTGAGAACGTGGCCGATATGTCGGCGCTGCCTGAAGTTGGCTTCAACGTCATCGCGTTGCCGATGAAGATCGAAGGCGGCTCCGGCGGCCCGCTGCGGATCATCGCCATCGTCAACCCGTAGGGACGGTTCTGCCGGCCGAAAATGCACCGGCAGCCCGCCGTGCATCACCGGGGGCAGGCCACGAACAACCGTCCAGCCGGTATCGCGATAGGCGGTGTGCAACCGACTGGGCTGCGCGACTTACTGCGTCTTGGTTCATTGGGCCTTGGTTTATTGCGCTTTGGTCAGCGACTTCAAATAAGCGTACAAGTCCGCCAGGTCCTGGTCGCTCAGATCGTTCAGCAGCCCGGTGGGCATGAGCGATTGGGTACTGGGCTGCATCTGCAACAGGTCGTCGCCGGTGATGCGGACCGTGGTGTCGGGGCTGGTTTGCAGCAGCGTACCGTCGGGGGATTCGTAGATCACCACGCCCAGGTAGGTCTTGCCGCTGCGTGTGCTGACCAGCGTGGTGCGGTACAGCGGGGCCACGTTGGCCGACGGTTCAATGATCGCCGTGAACAGGTCGCCGCGAGAGAAGCGGCCAGCCGCCCCGGCCAGATCGGGCCCTAACCGGCTCCCGCCCTGATGGCAACGATGGCAGGCCTTCTTCTGGAAAACGGTCAGGCCGCGGCGGATGTCGCCTGTCTCAAAGTCGATGGCATCCAACCGCTGTTGCCAGGCGGCGGCGTTCTCGGGCGAAAGCTGGCTCAATTCAGCCGCCGCTTCCGCATGTTCCTTGGCGAACCAATCGAACCAAACCTGGTATGCCTCTGAAGGATCGGTTCCCGTGGAATCTTCCACCATCAGCTCGATTCCCGCCAGCTTTTGCAACAACGCAGCCAAGGCGACGCGTTCTGCCCTGCGTGCCGGCTGTCCGCACGCCAGCTTCAACTGCCGCAGCACCTGGGCAATTTCCGCGACATCGCCACGCGGCTCCAGTTGGGCAAGCGCCGCGGCGGCAGCCTGCACCACTTCGCCCTGAGGACTGGCCAACGCTTCAAACAGCCGAGCGCGATCGGCTTCTTGCGGGGCTAGGGCAAACACCAGGGCGATGGCATCGCGCAGCCCGTAATCGTACCACTGCGCGCGGAGCCGATCCCAGGCTTCCTCCGGCGGCAGCTTGCCGACAATCTGCACCAGTTCCGAAGTCCAGAATGGTGTTTCTTCGTCGGCACCGTCCGCGGCCGCCAGCAGTTTGCGGGCGGCCTGCTGGGCCAACTCACCCTCCAGCCGCCGGGCAAACAGGCTATGCTCGGCCACGGCGGCAAAACGGGGCGACTGAATCACCGCCGCCGGCAAACGCGGGTCGGCCTGGCACAGATGGGCAAACACCTCGTCAACCCGAGCAGGCCAGTTGCGGCTGGGGAACTGCTGCCGCGCCTTCAACTTGAGGTGTAACGAAACCAGGGCCTCGGCCGTGGCCTGCGTCACCGCGGGGCTTCGCTTGCCGGGCAGGCGCGACAGAACAATCAGGTAATGGATGTCGTCGGCCGGTTCGCTGTCGGCCGTCCATTGCGCTGCGATGGCGTTCAAGAGCCGGCCTCGGCGCACCTGGAGCATGCCCAACAGTCGGGCCAGCTCACGATTCACCTCGGGCGACGCATCGGGAAATGCCTCCGCCAATCGCCGCCCGGCCCGACGTCGCGCCCGGCGGCCCAGCCGATCGTTCTCAGCCGGATAATAGCCGCTGTAGACCTCGGGGATGCCTTCCTGGGTGCGAACATCGCCCAGCGCCTTTTGCATGGCGCGGAGCAGTTCCAATTGCAGAATCTCGTCGCCCTCGGCGGTCGCTTCATCCCAAACCTTTAAGGCTTCGGCAAAGAAGGGGCCGGCCGGATCGACTTCTTCGCGTTCCAGTCGCAGCCGCAGGGCCATCGAGCGTTCGGCCAGCGTGTTGTCGGGCGGGGTGATGCCGATGCGATCGGCGGCCAACGCACACGCGCTGCGTACGTAGCGGTCGCGGCTGTTCAGACCTTGATGCCAGGCGAAGCGGGCCAGGCACTCGCACGGGTCGCGCATGCCGCAAAGCTGTGTTCCCCAGCGGGCGATGGCTTCCCAGGCGGCTCTTTCCACCAGGGCATCGTCATTGGCCGTGAGGTTGGCCAAGAGTTGCGAGGCTTCGTCGCTGGGATCGCTAAGCCCCAATGCCCAGGCGATGCGCGCTTGAACGGCCGCAGGCGCTCCGCGTTGCAGTGCCAGCGCGGCAGCATCCAGTGGCAACCCGCCGAACACTTCCACCAAGACTTCCACGGCGCGGCACCGAGCCGATTCGAAAGGGTGCGCCGTGAGCGCCGCCACAAAGGCACCGGCACCCAGCCGCCGCGCAAGCGGCACCCACTGAGCCCGGCTCCAGGCATCCAGCGGCTGATTGGCCAACAGCACTTCGTCCACAGGCGAAGGCGCGGCGACAGGCAAGACATCTGCCTGCCCAGCCTGGGTCGATGGCTGCCCATTGTCATCGCCCACGTAACGGATACGGAACACACCACCGGCGGTCCCTCGCCCTCCAATCGCGACAAACAGATCGCCCTGGGGGCCCACGGCCAGGTCCACCGGCGCAAACCCGATATCGCCGGCCGTTTGCAGGAACACCTCGACTTGGGTCTGGAAGGTCGATCCCTGCGGAACGAGCGGGCAGTAATAAACCCGGCCCAAGGTCCAGCAGCAGCAGAACAGGCCGCCGCGGTACTTGGACGGGAACTGCCGGTGCCGGTAGACCTTGGCCCCGGTGGGAGAACCGCGGCCAAACTCGGCCAGTCGCGGCACGTTATCGTAGAACGACTCCGGCCGGTTCCAGCTTCGCTGCCAACCGCTGAGCAGCCAGCCATGCTCCATTCCGGCGGCCACGTCGAACAACCGCGTGGGGGCATACCACGGCAGGTGATGATCCCGCTCGCCGTCGGAATCGACAATCAACAAATGCCCTTGTGGGCTGAAATCCAGATCGTAGGGATTGCGGAAGCCGTGCGCGACAACTTCCATTTGCCGCCCATCGGGCGAAAGCCGCAGCACGCCGCCACACTTGGGCGACCGGACCGGTGAATACACCGTGTTGACGTGCTCGGAGCCAAGCCCTGCATCGTTGCCGCAGACCTGGTAGATAAAGCCATCGGGGCCTTGCACCAGTCCATTGGCGCCGTGCTCGGGATGGCGAAGATTTGCCAGCGTTTCGCGGCGGTCGAAGTAACCGTCGCCGTCGGGATCGGTCAGCCGCGAAAGCCGGTTATCGCCGTTGCAGATCAGGGCGTCGTCAACAAACAGCAGGCTGTGCGCGCCACTGCCGGGATACTTCGAAAGCAACTCGGCCTGGTCTGCCACGCCGTCGCCATCGGTATCCAACAACCGTTTGATATAGCCGGGCCCCGATACCACAACGTGGCCCTCGCGGTCGGTTGTCAGCGAGTAGATGTTGTGGGCCAACTCGTCGCTGGCAAACCGCGAAGCGACAAAACCGTGCGGCACATGCAGCGGAACCCGCTGGGCCGGTTCGGCACTGGTGGAGGGCAGGGCAGGGGACGGCTCTGTTGCCGGGGGCGCTTCGACAGGCCCCGACGGTTCGCTCGCCGCCGCCACCGACATCAAAGCACCGGCGCACGCCAGCACCAAAACGACATGCAATCCCTTGGCGAACACCGCCGTGGCACGCCGGGCGACGACGCCCTGCGCCAGGGCATGCTGGTGAACGGGGTTCATCGGCAAGCTCGGGGGGGCAAAAGAAACGGATCGAAGGCAAAGGGGGGCGGGGCGACAAGCCGAGTTGTCCAACGGTTGCCGTGAAGTCCGCCATCGCCAGCGGAACGCAACCGGGGGGTCGATCGCAGGAAGGCACCGCCGCAGGCACACGCGGTACGCAGTATTCCCGCATGGTCTTAGCCTATCGAACCGGCCGCATTTTTGCGAGCATTTTTGGGCCAGAGCCGCCGCAGAACCGGCGCAGCCCATAGAACCGGCCTCGTGGCTGGTGGCAGCGGCCAGTTAGCAGTGCAAAGAGCACGGCGCGCGAGCTTGCGTAGGTCCGGCTATTGCCGGACGCAATGCGGCTTGACGCGGTCTGCAGCGCCGGTAGCTAACCAGCATCTATGCCAAGCAAGCGGCCGGTGGAACCGGCCCTACGGAATACGGATTAGCTTGCGTAGGTCCGGCTATTGCCGGACGCAATGCGGCTTGACGCGGTCTGCAG
>CAZEEG010000159.1:6288-11610 GCA_964511065.1 uncultured Pirellulales bacterium
CGCGCGAAGCTATCCGGGTTCCACGCCAAGCAGGCGGCCGGTGGAACCGGCCCTACACTGGGCGCGGTCATCTGCGCGAAGAACACGGCTCGCGGGACCGCGGCATGCGCAGCCATGGCGTTCGTATTGTGCGGTGGCTTACTGCCCGTCGCTGGCCCGGAGCGTAACGGCCGGATCAAACCACCATTGCCCCTGGTCGTGGATCCAGATTTGTTCGTGCGTGCGGGTGCCGACGAAGGGCGATTGCAGCGTGACCTCGTAAACTCGCTCGCTGGCCGACTCGCGCACCAGTGAAACCTCAATTTCAACGGTGTCGCCCTGGGGACGCACCTTGTCGATGATGGATGGGAAATACCGAATCCGCCACCGATCGAATTCGGCGGTGGCCACGTCATCGTCGGGAAGGAACGCGTAGCAATCGTTCCAGCGGCCCGTGAGGCAGGTGCTGGTAAACTGGCTGACCCGGCTATGCGGCGAACCAGAAGCCATCCACCAGGCGCCGACCGCAAGGATAACCACCAGCGCGGCACCGCCGGCCATGATGCGGCGCCGGTTGCTCGGAGGCGCGGCAGCGGGGCCGCTGGAAATTGATCCCGAACCTGGAAACGTGTTGTGCCGGGCGGCAGCCTTCGCTTCCCGCCGCATCCGGGCCACCTCGTCCAGCCCATGCAACTGCTGATCGGGGCCCAGGACCAATGGCAGCTTGCATACACCGCACAGCGCTTTGCGGACGTTGAACAGCTTGGGAATGGAACCGGTCTGCCCGCAGCGAGGGCAGTCGAACCGAATCTGCGGAAGCTGATCCTGCGTTTGCAACTGCCCATTCCGGTCCAGCAAGAACTGGCACTGGCACTTGGGGCAGCGCATGCCGCGTTTGAGCTTGTTCCACTGGACATAGCCGCCGTGCCCACACTCGGGACACGACAGCGAAACCGTCAATTCAACATCTCGGACGCCGGATGCCGCATCCGGGGACGATGCCGCTTCAGCGCCGGGCCTGGTAACGGGTGTGCTGCTCATGGCAGTCGCTGCGACATTGGGAGGAAAGGAACTGGAGGAGAGTGGGCGCACCCCTGCCGGCACGAAGGGCCGCATGGTGCCCTTCGTGCCAGAGGTCGCATAAAGCTTGCCGGTGGAAGGCTCTACGATCAGAAATCCGAGTCGCTCAAGGCTTCTCCGCCGGCCCGGGTGGTGAGCGAAGCCAGCACCCACAGGGCCACCTTGTCGGAGATGAACCGCACCGAGGAATCGGCAAAGGCGAATTGGGCACCGCCGTCGTGGAAGCTGTAGTACAGGTGCCCCCACTCGTTGGAGTTGTTGATCTTCATTTTGCCGGGAATCGCCCCCAGGTTGCCCGCCCCCTTGCACCAATCAATGCGTTGGCCGATGGGATACGAGGTATCGTTGGTGGCCCAGGCACCGCCGCGGGCACGGGCGCAGTTGGCCGCGTTCCGGTCGGCATTGGCGGGGGTCATGGTGCGGCCGCGCCACACGTCTTCGCGCCCGGCGCATTCGCCCAGCAGGATGGTATTGCTGATGCCGTCGGTCACGCCCGCCAGCGAGGGATACCGCGGCCGGGCCGAAATCAGGTTCACTCGCGGATCGCCTTCAATGGTCGTGGTCCAACTGGGCAAGGCACCAGCCCCGAACGGTTGTAACACCCCCGAAAGCACCACATCGCTGCTGGCGGTGGTTCCCGGCGGAAATTCGGGGAACGGGGCTCCCAGCGGCAGCGAGGCCGGCATCTCGGCCAGAATGGCTGAATGGACGCCTTCAGGTGTAAAGTAGTCGCCGGCCGCCCCGATCTTGTGTCCCACGCCCGGGTCGCTCTTGAACTGCGTACGTTCCTGGACGGGTGAGGAAGGGCACATCATCACCGCCAGAAACTTCTGCACGGTGATGCCGTTGGGAACCGCATGCCCACTGGGGCTCTGGATGAACTTGGTGGGGTTTTCGGGGTCTGGATCGGTTGGATCGACGATGTAATCGCTCCAGATGCGCCACCAGTCCTGGCTCAAGTCGTAGTTGACATCGCTGACGATGTTCTCCTGCTCCAGGTACGGCAGAAGGTCGGGTACCCAACTCCGAGCGGCGCCGTCGCTTTCCACGCGTTTGGAGAACGGCAGGTGGTCGTTGGCGCTATTGTAGGTGTGAAATGCCAGCGCCAGTTGCCGCATGTTGTTGAGGCAACTGGTGCGGTTGGCGGTTTCCCGGGCCGATTGCACGGCCGGCAGCAGCAGCGCCACCAGCAGGCCGATGATGCCCATCACCACGAGCAACTCCACCAGGGTGAAGCCGCTGCGGCCATCAGCGTGCCGACGATGGAAGCGCAACCATGGAATACGGTACTTCATGTTTGTTCCTCTCTGGAGCAAGGTTGGCTCAGTGGCGCCGCCGCGCTGTTTGCGGCATACGAGAGGCTGCAAAGGCGGGACGTTGTTGCGACGGAGCCGCGCAGAATGCAGGCGGCGCAAAACCGTCCTCAGCAACGGCTCAGGACAGTGCCGCCCCCTAAGGCAATTCCGGTGCCGGAGGCCTTTGGACGGTGCCGGCGGTGCAAAAGCCCCGTAAAATCGGCCCTAATCGCACAAGACAGCCTGGCGCGTTCCCCCGCAGGCTGAAGCGGCGCGGTGAAGCAATCGCCGCCGGCGGATAAAAATTGTCCGCCCGGTGAACACCGTTTGGGGAAGACCAGCGGCGCACTTCAGGACTCGGAAAGCCCGGCCCAATCGCGTACCATGGCAACCGTGAACCCTGCGGTGGCCGCGGCCCTCCCTCCCAGCGCGGCAGCGGCCAACGCACCTTCGCCACGATTGCATCTGCGAGTACCCCCACCTATGTCCCAGTTGTCGGTTCGCAGCATCGTTAAGGAGTACCCCACCCGCGGCGAACCCCTGCGCGTGTTGCGGGGCGTGTCGTTCGACATGTCGGCCGGCGAGAACCTGGCCATTGTCGGCCCCAGTGGGTGCGGCAAGAGCACGCTGCTGCACATCCTGGGTACGCTGGAGCAACCCACCTCTGGCACCGTGGAACTGGGAGGCGTCAACCCGTTCACGCTGTCCGAGCCAGAACTGGCGCGGTTCCGCCATGAACAGATTGGCTTTGTCTTCCAGGACCATCACCTGCTGCCGCAGTGCAGTGTGCTGGAAAACGTGTTGATCCCCACGTTGGCCTTCGGCGGCAGCACCGAGCAAGACATCGAGCGGGCCCGGATGCTGTTGGACCGCGTGGGGCTGGCCAACCGCCTCAACCACCGCCCGGCCGAACTCTCCGGCGGCGAACGGCAACGGGTCGCCATCGCCCGGGCCTTGATCGCCAAACCGCAGTTGCTGTTGGCCGACGAACCGACGGGCAACCTCGACCGCAGCACCGCCGATTCGATCAGCAACCTGTTGCTGGAACTTCAGCAACAGGAACAAACGATGCTGGTTTGCGTCACCCACAGCACCGCGCTCGCCGAACGAATGCAGCAGCAGATGGAACTGGATGGCGGCCTGCTGCAGAAACTGGCGGCCTCGTAGTCGCGCCCTCCCTCGTGCGGCCCCCGCGCACACTTACCTCGCGTGCGCACTTACCCCGTGTGCACACGGACTGTGCGTGTGCACTGTGCCCGCTCGGGGGGCCTCAGCAGGCGGTTCATGCCGCCCAAAGCATAGGGTTTATCGCTACCGTACCAGAGGTGCTAGCACTGCCACCGCTTCATTCGTTGAAAAGAGTGCAGCCCGATCGGTCGGCCCTTCGATAACAACCAGAGTCAGCTTGCTATGTTCTGGGGGGGACCCATGCTGCGGACCGTGCGTCTGTTCGTCGCCGTGTTGCCGGCCGCGCTTTCGGCGTGCGCCCACCATGCGACCCAGCACGGTTCTGCGCCGAGTCCCGGCCGGATGGCGGCCGTGGAACGGCTGACCGACCGCGCGGAATGGTATCCGCAACTGCCACATCAAGAGGCCACCTTGCCGCCGGCCTGTCCCGATGGCGACAGCGCTCCCTGCCGAATGCTCACCGAGCAGGAGTGCAAGTGTCTGGCGGCCAGCAATGCCTCGGTGCCCGCCCTGCTGCAAATGGAAAACTGGCTGTCCGCCTCGGCCGATTCGCGCTGCATGTGTACCCAAGGCGAGCCGGGGATGCTCCAGCGGCGATTGCGGCGGTTGCGCGAAATCCAACTTCGCAACGAGGCCGCCAAAGAGGCCTTGTTGCGATACTACGATCTGGCCGAGGCCGAGGCCGGGCGGTTCGCTGCCTGCCGCAGCCTGGCCCTGATCGAACGCACCATCGCCGACGTGGAACAACTGGCCGACCAGGGTCTGTTGCTCAACGGCACCGCGCAGGAGTTGCGCCGCCGCAGGCTCGAACTCCAGCAGCAACTGGCCGGCATTGTCGTCACGGCCGACAGCCTTAACCGTACCCTGTATTACCAGCTAGGGCTGGGCGACCGCCAGCCCTTCGCGATCTGGCCCCAACTCGATTTGCATCTGCAAGTCGAAGTGCCTCCGATCGATGAAGCCGTGGCCACCGGCCTGACCATGAGGGCCGAATTGAACATCCTGCGGATTCTTCGGGCAGAGCTTTCGGGCGACACCTTGCCCATCGCCCGCGGAGTGCTCCAGCAAACGGACCCCGCCCTGGGGATTCAGCCCGGCAAGCAGTCACACCTTTGTAAGCTGCTCAACCTGCACGAGGAGGACGAACTGGCTATTCGCGATGGTCAGTTGCGTCGCTTGATCCAAGAGCGCGAGGAGCAGACCTCCGCAGAAATCCAGGGATACCTCACGGCCGTAGAAGTGCGGGCGCAACAAGTGCTGCTGGCCCAAACTCAAGTGGAGTTGGCCCAGCAGACCGTCGAAGACCTGCAGGAGCTCCAGCGGTTAGGACGCGGCACCCCGCTGGAAGCCAGCCAGGCCGAGTTGCGACTGTACCAACTGGAGCTGGAGCAGATATCCCGATTCCTCGCCTGGAAGCGAGCCCGAGTTGAACTGGCCGCGGCCCTGGGCGTGCTGGCCGCCGAGTGCGGCTACGATGTAAGCCAGGTGGGCTGCTGCTGCCATTAACAACAGCATTCGTTGCGCAGGTCCGGCTATTGCCGGACGCAATGCGGGTTGATGTGATACACAGCGCAGGTACCTCTCCAGCGTCCACGCCATCAAACGGCCGGTGGAACCGGCCCTACGAGATACTGCGTAGGTCCGGCTATTGCCGGACGCAATGCGGGTTGATGTGGTACACAGCGCAGGTACCTCTCCAGCGTCCACGCCATCAAACGGCCGGTAGAAGACGCCCTACGCAGTGGTGTTCGTCGTGGTTAATGGTCGATCTTGCCCAACT
>CAZEEG010000160.1:0-11390 GCA_964511065.1 uncultured Pirellulales bacterium
AATCCCGCTGGAGCGGATCAGCCATTACCACGTGAGCGACGGCGGCCGAAACAAGCCGGCCGGCCAGCAGACCGATCCCGACCGCGTGATGGTTGGCGACGGCGCGGCCGACCTGGCGGCCGAAGTGCGCCTTCTCAAATCCCGCGGCTACGACGGCACGGTGAGCCTGGAACTGTTCAATCAGGAACTTTGGCAGCGGCCCCCGCTGGAGGTCGCCAGGCTGGGACTGGAGCGTCTACGGGCATTGTTTGAAGGGTAGAATGCCGCCGCGGCGTCCACCTGGATTCCGCCCGCCTCCGGGGCCGCTTTCCGAACATCTGCCACCTTGACAAGCCGCCAGCGGCGCGGCTGAATCACAAATAGAACGCAAGTGGCGCAAGCGATGCTCATCGGGCTGCAAGGCGGTGGGAGCTTGGCGAGGAACACCGGCCCGGCAAGGACGCCCGCAGCGAGGACTACAAATGGAAGGGGTGCATCTTGAGATTCAGCCCCAGCCCGATGACACCACTTGCGGGCCAACCTGCCTGCATGCCGTATACGGTTATTTTGGCGACCACTTGCCGCTGGTTCAGGTGATTGCCGACTGCGTGGCGCTTGAGGAAGGCGGCACGCTGGCTCCGCTGCTGGGCTGCCATGCCCTGGGCCGCGGCTACCGCGCCACGGTATTCACCTATAACTTGAGGGTATTTGATCCGTCGTGGTTCTTCGCCGGGGCAGCCCCGCTGGCGGAGAAACTCACGGCCCAGATGGCCGTCAAGACCGACCCTAAGTTGAACCTCGCCTGCCAGGCCTACCTCGATTTCGTTCGGCTGGGCGGCAAGATCCTGATGGAGGACCTGACCCGTGGCTTGATCCGCCGCTATCTGAACCGGGGAATCCCCATCCTGGCGGGCCTCAGTTCGACGTTTCTTTATCGGGCGCCCCGCGAGTTTGGCCCGCGCAGCGATCCAGACGACATTCGCGGCGTTCCCCAGGGTCATTTCGTCGTGCTGTGCGGTTACAACCGCGATACCAAGACGGTCCGCATTGCCGATCCTTACTTGCCCAATCCGATCGCGCCCCGCGACCACTACTACGAAGTCGATGTCGACCGAGTGGTATGCGCGATTCTGTTAGGAACCCTCACGTACGACGCGAACCTGCTCATCCTTGAGCCGGCTCCCAAGTTGGGGGCTGCCAAAGCGGCGCAACAGCGCGGCGCAGGTACTGCCCCGCCGCAAGCTTCTGCGCCGGCGATCCGCGACGGAATGTGAGTAGCGCCGGCGATGCCGGAGCATGACAACGGTGAATCCATCGTTTTTGTTCGTACTTCAAAATGCACCAGCAACGTGCGCGGCCAGATTGTCCTGTTGGCTGATTGATCCGTTGATTCCATGGCGCTGGCCAATTGCGCTCCCCCCAATCCCCTGCCCACGTGGCCAAGGAGGCATCCGTGGCGATCCTGATCGTGGTCAACGATCCACGAAAATGGCCGTTCGATATTCCGGGCGTTGAAGTCGTCGATGCCCGCAGTTATTTGACCAGGCCCGCCTACAGCGATATGCGTTCGGTCAAGGTGTTTAACCTTTGCCGCTCCTACCGGTATCAAACCATCGGGTATTACGTTTCGTTACTGGCCGAAGCCCGAGGGCACAAGCCGCGTCCCAGTGTCACGACGATTGAGGATCTTAAAAGCCAGGCGATGATGCGGTTTGTGTCGGGCGAACTGGAAGACTTGATCCAACGCAGCTTAAGCCGCATCCAGTCGGATCGCTTCACGCTGAGCGTGTACTTTGGCCGCAACCTGGCCAAGCGTTACGACCGGTTGAGCCGACAACTGTTTGCGCTGTTCGAATCGCCGCTGCTGCGGGCGCATTTCGTGCGCGACAAGAAGTGGGAACTCCAGCGCGTGACCACCATTGCGGCCAAGGACATTCCCGCCACTCACCGCGATTTTGTGGTAGAGGTGGCGGCGCAACATTTCGCGGGCCGCGGCAGCCGCGTCAAGAAGAAGGTCGTGCCGCGGTACGACATGGCAATTCTCTATCAGGTTGACGATCCCGAACCGCCTTCACATCCCAGGGCTCTGCAGAAATTCATCAAGGCGGCCGACTCGCTGGGGATCAGGGCCGAACTGATCGAGAAGGACGATTTCGGCCGGTTGGCCGAGTTCGATGCCCTGTTCATCCGCGAAACCACGGCAGTCAACCACCATACGTACCGCTTCAGTCGCCGGGCGACCAACGAGGGACTGGTGGTGATCGACGACCCGGTTTCCATCGTCCGCTGCACCAACAAGGTGTACCTGGCCGAACTGGCGGCAAGGCACAAGATTCCCACGCCCAAAACGCTGGTCGTCCATAGGGACAATGTGGAGCTGCTGCGGGCGGAGTTGGGATTCCCAATGGTGCTGAAGCGCCCGGACAGCGCCTTTTCGGTGGGCGTTTGCAAAGTAAACGACAAAGCCGAACTCGAAGCGCACTTACAGCGGATGCTGGACGACTCCGACCTGGTCGTGGCCCAGGAATTTTTGCCGACCACGTTCGACTGGCGGATCGGTGTCATCGATCAGCGGCCGCTCTACGCCTGCAAATACCACATGGCCCGCAATCACTGGCAGATCATCAAGCACAACGAGCACGGCAAGAAGGCCGACTACGGCACCGTGGAAACGCTGCCGGTGGAACTGGCCCCCAAGAAGGCGGTCGCGGTTGCCTTAAAGGCGGCCAACCTGATCGGCGACGGTTTATATGGCGTGGACGTGAAGCAGTCGGGCGACAACTTCTACGTGATCGAAGTGAACGACAACCCTACCATTGATCACGGCGAAGAGGACAGCATCCTGGGCGACGAACTGTACCGCCGCATCATGCAGGTATTTCTAAGCCGGATTGAGCAGCGCAAGTTGGGAGCGCGCTTCCTATGACCCCTCGTCCGGCACTGCAACTGTTCGAGGCCTTGGGCGTCGAACTGGAATATATGATCGTCGCGGCCGATTCGCTCGACGTGGCCCCCATCACCGATCGCCTGCTGCACGATGTCGCCGGCGAGTTTGTGGGAGAATGGGAACAGGAAACCATTTCGTGGTCCAATGAGTTAGCGCTGCACGTTGTCGAATTGAAGACCACCAGTCCGGCCCCTTCAACGGCCGGCCTGGCCGCGGACTTCCAGGCCAACGTGCGCCAAATCAACGAATTGTTGGCGCCGCACCAGGCACGGCTCATGCCCACGGCCATGCACCCTTGGATGGATCCCGAGCGGGAGATGCGGCTTTGGCCACACGATTACAGCCCTGTGTACCGAGCATTCGACCGCATCTTCGATTGCCGCGGCCACGGTTGGGCGAACCTGCAAAGCGCGCATCTCAACCTGCCTTTCGAGGGCGACGAACAGTTCGGAAAATTGCACGCCGCGATTCGGCTGCTGCTACCGCTGATCCCTGCCCTGGCCGCCAGCAGTCCCTTGCTGGACGGCCGACCCACCGGCATGGTCGATACGCGGCTGGACGTCTACCGGGGCAACGCTCGGCGTGTGCCGTCGGTCAGTGGGTTGGTCGTGCCCGAGCCCTGGTTCACCCGGGCTGATTATGAGCGGGAAATTCTGCATCGCATCTATGCCGACCTGTCCCCACTCGACCCCGAAGGTATCCTCCGCTTTGAATGGGCAAATGCTCGTGGCGCCATCGCCCGCTTCGATCGCGGAACCATCGAAATTCGCGTGGTAGACGTGCAGGAATGCCCGGCCGCCGACCTGGCCATTGTCGAAGCGCAACGCAGCGTGCTGCGAGGTCTGGTCGATGGATGCTTCGCACCGCTGGAGCGGCAACAGGCCATGGATACCCAATCGCTGTTCCAGTTACTGCTGAATACCGCCGCCCACGGCGAACAAACCATCGTTGACCAGCCCGATTACCTGGCGATCTGGGGACTGGACCGCCCTGCCAAAGCGGGCGAGCTATGGCACCATGTGCTGGCTCAGACGGCCCGTTATCGTACTGCCGTTGAACCGGCCATGGCCTCCGCTCTGCAAACCATCCTGGAGCAGGGGCCGCTGGCGCGGCGCATTTTGCGGGCCGTGGGCGTGCGGCCTGATCGCGAAAGGCTCCGCGCAGTGTACTCCCGATTATGCGACTGCTTGGCCGCAGGAGACGTGTTCCGGGAACCTGATTGATAACTTCGCACCAGATGTCCCCATAACTCCATGCCGGTCCGCCCAAGTGCCGCCAATTGGCATGGAAAACGGAAGATTCTCAACACAGATAGTTCGACCATCAGCCATGACCGGCGCAACCATCAAAACGCGATGCGGGCTGAATAGCTGCAAAATCAACCCGATTGAGTCGCCGTAAAACCGGCCGCACGCTACCTCGGTTCCAACCGCATCGGCAGACCGCCGCGTGGATGCAGCGAGATTTGCGCTTCCATGACCACCTCGTCTGAGCCCTCGGGCAACAGGCGGCAGCGGGAAAGGAGCGTCGCCAACACCATGATTCCCTCAAGCATGGCAAAACCCGCCCCAATGCACGCTCGCGGTCCCGCCCCAAAGGGAATGTTCGCCCGCCGCTGTAGCTCGGTTTCCTCGCCGGTAAGAAACCGTTCCGGGCAGAACGAATCGGGATTCGAAAACCAGCGAGGGTCGCGCTGCATGATGAACGGCACGAGAATGACATTGGCTCCCTTGGGAATCGGGAATCCACCGATCTCCGTCGGTTCGACCGCCTCGCGAGTGAGCATGTAGGCCGGCGGAAACAGCCGCATGGCTTCCTTCAGGACCGCGGTCGTCAGGCGTAGCGCATCGGCATGTTCGGGGCCGGCACGGCCGCCGGCCAGCACGCGCTCGATCTCACCGGCCACCTCATCTTGGATAGGTGGATGCTGCGCGAGCAGGTGAGCGGCCCAGGTGAGCGCGGTTGCCGTCGTTTCATTCCCACCTAGAAGCAGGTTCACGGCTTCGTCGCGAACCTGGCGGTCGCTCATGGCTCCGCCTTCGCCTTCTTCGTCGATCGCCGACAGCAGCACCGAGAGCAGGTCGCCTCGGTCTTCGCCGCTTTCGCGGCGCTCGGTCACGATCCGCGTCACCAGTTCATCGAGGAACCGAATCGACGGCAGCAACTGCCGGTTTCGGCTGGTGGGCAACCAAACCGGCCAGATGACGGGATCGGCAAACATCTTCATGCCGATCACTTGAAGTTTCTCAACGTGGGCGCGAAAGGTGTCGGCAATGGTGGATACTTCCGCGCCGAATAAGGCCTCCGCCGTGGTCGAAAATGTCAGGCGGCTGAACTCGTCGGCCAGGTTCACCGTGCGGCCCAGGCAGCGATCGACCAGGCGGCACGCATGGCCCACGAACAGCCGGGCGTAACCTTGAACCCGGCGAGGATGAAAGGCCGACTGCACCATCCGGCGTTGCCGGGCCCAATGATCCCCTTCGTTGAGAAACAGCCCGGTGCCGTTCCACTTGCCCATCACTTGCCGCGTGCGCTGGGTTTTATGGAACGAGCGCCAATGCTTGACGAGCACCTCGTGCGCCAAGTCTGGATGTGTGAATTGAAAGCACCGTACGGGCCCCAGCCGGTAGAACACCGCGTCGCCGTATTTTTCGGCCAGCGCACGCGAATAGGCGAGGTAATTCGACCTCGCCTGGCGATACGGAGCCAAACCAAAGATGCCGCTGCGGGGGCCGGGTGGACGGCGGTTTGCCATGGCCTGTTTGTAAGCCACACCGGCCGCGCTTTCAATCGCCCGACGACGTGGGGCATATCGGGTGCTTTCACCGCTGCAACGTCCGCGCTCACCGCGCCATTCACCACCAGCCGCGCTGCCAGACCAATCGCTTCCGCCTCCGTGGCAGGGGAGCGTGGTAGGTGAATGCTGCGACCTTTCAGACCAGCGGTTTGGCCCTAAAGTGGTGCAAATTCAATCCCTCTGGCCCTGTTGTCGGTTGTTCAATGCCGTGGAATCCATAGAATCGCTACGGTGATTCCCTTTGACCGAACGCGCAAGAGTCCGTTGACCATGCCACCTGTACCGATCCGTTTCGTTCACCACATTAGCCTGCAAACCAAGCGGCTGGCCGCGAGCCGCAAGTTCTACTGCGAAGTCATGGGATTCCGCGAGATTGAGCGGCCCAACTTTAACTTCGCCGGAGCCTGGCTTTACAACTACGGGGTGCAGATTCACCTGATCGAAAACCCCGCCGCCCCCGACCCCGGCGGCGAAATCACCACGAGGGCTAACCACGTGGCCTTCCATGTCGATGACCTGGATGCCGCCCGGCAGCGGCTCACAGAGGCCGGCGTTGCCTTCCGCGAGAACGTGATCGCCGACCGCAACCTGCACCAGATTTTCTTCCACGACCCTGACGGCCATCACCTGGAACTGGCCACGTATCCCGACACGCCGCCGGTCATCGAACAATCGTGCTAGCGTGGCCTGGGCACGGGCCGCGGACGAATCGGCACTGCGGCCTGGGAAAGGAAGCGGTCGGTGCCCAGTTGCTACTCCGGCAGTTCGTCGTTACTCGGGCAGTTCTTTGCCTCGGGTTTCTGGAGCAATCAGCAGCACCAGCACCCCCAACAGGAACAACAGGCTAAGCAGCGACGAAGCTCGATTGAGCGTCATTCCCCAGTCGCTTTGCATCCACCCGGCGAGGAACAAGATGGGGGCAGCCAGCACACGGCCCCCGTTGAAGCAGAAGCCGCCCCCGGTGCCGCGTAGCCGCGTGGGAAACAGTTCCGGGAAGTAAACGGCATACCCGGCGTGCATGCCCAGGGTGAGAAAGCCAAAGACCGGCAAGGCGGCACTGATGGCCGCAGCCGACTGGCCGGCCATGGCCATGAACAGCAGCAGGGATGCCGCCAGTCCCCCCAGGTGATAAAAGAGAAACGCGCCCCGGCGTCCCAAGCGTTCGCTGAGCGGGCCAAAGGCAACCAGCCCCAGGCCGCCACCCACCGTCACCAGCAACATTCCCAGCATTTCCCAGCGTTTAATGGTGCCACGATCGGCATCGAGCAATCGGTTCTTGACTTGCTGGAGATCCTGGGAAAGCTGCTTGCGATCGACCGGACTGGATTGCGCCGTGAGCGTCGCTGCAATTTGTTCGAAGTTGCGTTGCGGGAGTTGTTTCGCCACGCGATCGAACAGGTCCAACGTGCGCTGCCGCTGGGCGTTTGCAAACACATCCGCCGTGGTGTCGGCGGCTTGGTTCGTTGCGGTTTTACCATCGGACTGGGTTGCAAGCCATTTCTGCCGCAGGCCGAGCAACAGTGTCTGCCGCTGGTCACCGGGCAGGCTGGCGATATGGTCGAGCACCTCGGCTTCGGCCTTGCGCATCAGCAGGTTCTTGCCGTTGACGTGAACACCCCAGAAAGTTGCCAACCCCACCGCGGCCAGGGTCAATCCGACAAACGTATTGCGCAGCAGCGTGCCGTGAAGCAGTTCGGAGAGGCGTCCCAACTGCGGGCCATCTCCACCGGCGGCTTGTGCCTTGGCGGCCTTCCATTCCTCGGGCTCCTTCAAGCTCATGCGGATCCAGAGCACCAGCAGGGCGGGCAGTACGCCGACGACAAACGCCCACCGCCAACGAACATCGGGGCCGCCCAGGGCCGGATTGCTGACGAGAAAGGCTCCGGCGGCCACGGCCAGCAGGGTGCCAAAGACGCTCGACGCATGAAAGATGGCCAGCGACCAGGCTCTTGCCCTCTTGGGGAATACCTCGGCCACCAGGGCGCTGGCGACGGCCCATTCGCCCCCCACGCCCATCGCCACCAAGAACCGGCAAACCAACATGTGCCAAGGTTCCAGGGCCAGGGCCGAAACGAAGGTGAACAGGGAGTAGACCAGGATCGTGATGATCATGGTCTTGGTGCGGCCGATGCGGTCGCTCAGAAAACCGAAGTACACGCCCCCCAGCGCTCCGCCGAGCAAGAACACGGCAAACGAAGCGTTCTTGAACAACTCCCGATCGCCCTCGGTGGCCGAAGGCCCCAACAGGCTGGCGCTGACTTCGCGCTCGGCGGCGACGAAAATCTGGCCTTCAAAGATGTCGAACACCCAGCCCAACGAGGCAATGACCAGAACCAGCCACTGGTAGCGGGTGATGCCTTGATACCAGCGCAACAGTTGGGGCGAGGGCGTGAGGTCTTGGGACACGTCGATGCAACCTCAGCTTGCGAACAACAGACGTAGAGCCTAATGCACAACACGGCCAGCATAGCCAATACTGGGGGCAAGCTCGACGATTATCCAGGCTTTGACGGCCGAGCCCAACCGGCGACCACCCGCAAGCGGTGTCGCGGCCGACAAGGTTTTTACGCCTGCGGGGGACATGAGTGGTGTGCCGCTATGGCACACCACCAGTTAGCAGTGTCGCGGCCGGTAAGGTCGTTACACCCTGCACAATCCCGCCGGAATAAGTTCCCAGTCAATCGCTCTGCTTTTCCTCAAGTGCTCCGCCCGATGGCCTAGAATTGTTCAGCCTTGGCTGGATGGATTGGTTCGGCCTGGACGGTTCGACGACGGCAGCCCCACATCGCGCGCTGATGCCGGGTGGGCTCGCGGACCACGCTGCGTTTCGCCCAAGGGAGTGTTTCCCAAGTCTTGCACGGTGATGCGATGTCCAAGCGAGTGCTGATTTGCGACGACTCGATGCTGATGCGGCGCATGGTGGCCGAAGCGCTACGGGATGCTGGCTGGGAAGTGGCCGCTGAAGCCGCCAACGGCCGGCAGGCGATCGAGCAATTCAGCGAATCGCGGCCCGACGCCGTCACCATGGACGTGGTGATGCCGGAGTTCGACGGACTTTACGGCCTGGAAGGCATTCGCCAGATCGATCCCAACGCTAAGGTCATCATCATCAGTGCGCTCAATCAGACCAAGCTGATTAGCGAAGCGATCCGCAAAGGCGCATACGACTTCATCGCCAAGCCGTTCATGCCTGATCAATTGCAGCAAACCTTAGAAAGCTGCCTGGGTTAACATGGGCAGGGTAGCCTGCCTGGACTGCCGGACAACGAAAGACCTCTAGCGAAAGGCTGCTCGAACATCGGGCCTTGGCGGCGCGGACGGTCAACGATCGGCCAGTTCTTCCACCAGGTGGCACGGTTGCTTACGGGTGTTCCAGGTTAGGCCGACCATGTCTTTCCGGTTGGGAAACACAAAGCTCAGCGCCCACGCCCCGACCATCAGCACCGTCAGCGAGCACGGCATGATCCAGGCAAAGCTGATTCCGGGGACCTGGGTTAAGGCTCGGGCCGTGCCGGTTGCCGTGCCACCGACCAGGGCCATGTTGGCGTTGGCATAGCCGATTCCGTCCATCCAGCCGTGGCTTTGCAGCCAGTGGCCAATCTCGGTGAAGTACCCCAGGCTGATACTCGTTACCAGCCCCAGGACGACGCCGCCCATCATCGCCTTGGCGCTCACCCGCGGCAGGAACACGCCGACCAGGAACAGTCCGCCCATGGCCGGGGTGATCGCGTTGAACGTGCGGGGCATGGCATCGACGGCACCCCACTTGTCGGGCAGATAATTCAGGCCATAGGCGGCCACGGTGATGAAAAGTCCGCCTGCCAGCGTAAGCCAGCGGGCCTCTTTCACGTGGCTTTGCCTGGCCTTGTAGGTATGTTCGATGGCGTCTTGGGCCTGTTCCTTACGCTTGATCTCTACCGAGATGACCGTGGCAATGGAATTGATGCCCGAGTCGATGCTCGACATGGCGGCGGCCAGCAACGCCGCCATGATCGCTCCGCCCAGGCCGGCGGGCAGTCGCTCCGTGGCAAAGGTGGCGAAGATCAGATCGCGGTCGCGGCGTTTGAGTTCGTCCAGGTTGCCGTCCAATGGAATATCGAGGGTCCCACTGGATGTGATGGTGGCCTGCGACATGTAGTAATACAGCAGCGCCAAGCCAACCACCATCAGCATCAGGTTCAATGCCACACCGGCCAGGCTGCCTGTGATGAAACTCCGCCGGGCAGCCTTCATATCCTTGGTGCTGAAATACCGCTGGAGCGTCATCTGGTTGCCGGCATGCGTGCAGATATGCCACACGCACATGCTGATGGCAACCGTCACAATAGTGGAACGGACAAACGGGCTGCTGTCGAAGAACGCAGCCGGTGACGGGCGGCTTTGACCGGCAGCCAGGTTGGCCGCGGGTGCCCGCTGGAGCCATTCGCCCGCCGCGTGGTACCACTCGGGCAGCCAGGTACCGGTGGTCCAGGCAACATAGCCAATGGCGAACAAGCCTCCGCCCAGCAGCAGCAGGACCTGCACCACGTCGGTCCATACCACGGCTTTGAGGCCACCCATGTAGGTGTAGATGGTGGAAACAAGGCCGACGGTGAGAATCACTGCCAGCAGGTTAATGTGCATGACCTCCGCCAAGGCGCGCGAAGACAGGAATACCACAAACCCCATCCACAGCACGGCCATCGCCACGAACAGCGCGACCCCCAACGTGCGGACGCTGGGGCTGAAGCGAAACTCAAGATATTCGTAAGCGCTGGTGAAGCGAAATCGCATCATGAACGGCACGATGAACACGATGACGAACAGCATCTCCAGCGGGATCGCCAGCATCTTGCCAAAGAATTGCGTGATGCCGGAGTTCCAAACCTCGCCAGGCTCCGAGAGATAGGTCAGACTCGAAAGCAGCGAGGCAATGATGCTCAGGCCGACCGCGAACCAAGGCATCCGGCGGCCGCCCAGGAAGTATTCGTCGTCGGTATTCTGGCGGCGGGCGAGCCACACTCCCAAGACGACCATGCCAGCCAGATAGGCAATCAATACCGCATAGTCCAATTGATGCAGCGCGGCGAGCATGGGGGCGATTCTCCAACAATCTATCGTGCGCAGCCGAAAAGGGCCTTCTGTCGCGGAAGCAACAGGCACAGGCAACGCTACTGGCTGCCCGCCTGGGCGCTACTAGGGCCATCATGGCCCCGTTCCTGGTCGCATGGATCACCTGGCGCCTGTTACCGCTCCCGGAGCTGCCCCCCCGACCGCCGCAACAGAATCCGCATGATAGCGACCCGCAGCGGGCGATGCACCCTAATGGCCGATGCCTTTGGGTACGAGTTACCCACAGCGCACGACGTGGCCCAACTGGGGGTTGCGATAGTCGGAAAGGGTACACCGCGGCGGCAAAAAAGCCTGGCATTCCCCCCCATGCGTGGTACACTGAGGACGGTCCTACCGATTGTTCCTAAGGAATCAGATCATGGGAACGAACGGAATGTGCCGACTAGGTCGACTGGATGAACCGTGGCGCGGAATCGCGGTCTTTGCGGCTCTGGTCGGTTGGTTGTTTGCCCTGCTGCTTTGCGGCCGGAATGCTCTGGTCTGGTTGATCACCGGCGCCTGTCTCGTGGCTTTGCTTCTCGGTTTGGTGGTCTTGGTCAGGGCGAATCGCTCGCT
>CAZEEG010000161.1:0-10998 GCA_964511065.1 uncultured Pirellulales bacterium
GGCGGTTTCAATAATCAATCCCTTTTCGAAGGCAAGCCGCGAAATGCTGGACGCCACGGTGGGATCATCGAACTGGATGCCTTGGATCATCCCCCGGCCGCGCACTTGGCCGCCGAACTCGCCGGCCACGGCTTGCAGCGATTCGCAGACACGCCGCCCATTGGCCTGCACTTTGGCGGTCAGTTCATCGGTCTGCCAGTATGCTTGCAGTGCGGCAGTGGCCGTGACGAATGCCAGATTGTGACCGCGAAATGTGCCGTTGTGCTTGCCCGGCTCCCACTGGTCGATCTCCGGCTTGATGAGCGTGACGGAAAGTGGCGTACCAAAACCGGAGAGCGACTTGGATAGGCAGATGATGTCCGGCTCCAGGCCTGCGGGCTCAAAGCTGAAGAACGGCCCGGTGCGGCCGCAGCCCACCTGGATATCGTCCACGATCAACAGGATTCCAAACTTCTTGAGCAGCCGTTGAAGTCGCCGCAGCCAAGGGTTGCTCGCCACGTTGACACCGCCTTCGGCCTGCACGGTTTCCAGCACCAGGGCGGCGGGCAGATCGACGCCGCTGCTGGTGTCTTGCAGATGCTGCTCCAGCAGATCCACCGTGTCCACGCCCTCCAAATAGCCGTGATACGGCATCCGCGTGACATCGCTGAGCGGTACACCGGCGCCGGCCCGCTTGCCGCCGTTGCCCGTCAGCGCCAACGATCCCAACGTCATGCCGTGAAAGGCGTTCGTGAAGGCGATCACGTTGGAGCGGCCGGTGACAATGCGGGCGATTTTCAGCGCGGCCTCCACGGCGTTGGTGCCGGTCGGGCCAGGGAACATCACCTTGTATTCCAGCCCGCGCGGCGCAAGCACCACTTTTTCCAGCGTTTCCAGAAATTGCCGCTTGGCCGTGGTGGCCATGTCGAGCGAGTGCGCGATGCCGTCCTCGGCCAGGTACTCCAGCAGGCGAGCCTTGAGAACCGGGTTGTTGTGCCCGTAGTTGAGTGCGCCGGCACCGGCAAAAAAATCAATGTACTCCCGGCCCGATTCGTCGATGAGCGTGTGCCCTTGCGCGGTATGAAAGACGGCGGGGAAGGTGCGGCAATAGCTGCGAACTTCCGATTCCAGGCGTTCGAAAATCTTCATCTGTTCTCCTTCGTTTGGCAGAATCCGCTGCGAAACGGTCCAAGACGGAGCAACTCTTCGTCCTCGTGCTGGCCGCCGGCAAAGTGCGCGCGGCGGAAACCCTCCTCCACGCGCAGCGGCGCGTCGAGCTGGCCGGCCAGCGATTCAAACAGCCGGCGGGAAGGGAGATTCGACGGCGTGACCGTGGCCTCCAGGTGGGTCACGCCGCGGCAACCCGGTGCTGCCAGTACTTGCCGCAGCATGGCTAACGCGATGCCCTGCCGGCGCGCCCATGCGGCAACTCCCACTTGCCACACGAAGACCGTTTCAGGCCGTCGAGGGAGGCGATAAGCGGTGACGAACCCGGCCAGTTTCCCATGTTGCGCAGCGATCACGCTGGTATCGGCAAAATGCCGGCAGCACAGCAGGTACGCGTAGCACGAGTTCTCGTCGAGAACGCCCGAGGCGCCCACCAGGCGCCACATGTCAGCGGCGTCGGCAACGGTGGGACGCCGAAACGTTACCTCAGCCAACGCTGGCCGCGGGGACGAAGAATGATCCGAAGGCGAATGCGGCACAATTTCAGGCTACTGCCAGGACCGCGATCGCACGGCCCCGACCTGAGCTTACGGGTAGCTAAGCGAACCAGCCGGGGCGGAACCTTCCAGCACCGCGTCCCCGCCGCGCGGGGCCTGCAGAGCTTGACGCGCCGCGGCTGGCCCTATATCGTTGCACCTGCAAATGTTGCACTTGCAACCGTTTGAAGGGAGGCAGCGTAACACATTTGCCGGGCAGCCTCAACCGCTGGCCCAAAACTTCCTGCGATTTCAACGGCAGCGCGCCACGCAAGGTTGCCGCGCGGCGCTGGCGGCGCCCCGCCATCGCGCAGTACCGCAAACAATGGCTGGCGGCGCCGAAGGCGCATCCCCCCCGAGGTTGGCACGGCGCGGCGACTGCTCCGGCCAGTCGGCGCTAGCGGTTCACGCCTTGGCTGATTGCGCCGCCGGACAACGAAGCAGGAACCGCCCGCGGCGCTGGCGATCGTGGACCTGGCGGCCTTCAATCGGCCGTGGCAGCCCCCAAGGCCTCAGCCTGCCGCCGCAGGCTGAGGCCAGGCGTTGTGCCATAGGCAGATGCCGTGCCCCACCTGCCGACCAATCAGGCCGTCCGTTTCAAGAAGCCGTTCCAGTTCCAGGTGCCGTTGTAGCCAAAGAAATCGGTGTAATACCGATCGACCCGATAGGACTGTTGATGCTGTTGGAAGAAGCCCTGAATCTCCTCCCATTTCCAGTGGCCCCACTCGCTGCCATCGTCGCACGTGCCGAACGTGCCCGGTATCCAGGGCGCGGTATCTTCCACCACCAGGTAATCGCCGGCCACCAGGCCGTGACGGTGAAAGTGCCCGTACACGCCACTGATGTTCACGTGCGCATCGTCGATCAACACCAGGGGGTGCGGCATGTCGGCCAGTTGCTCGGCCGGAAAGACGGCTTCAATTGTATTGCAATCGCCTTGGATGAACCGAACTCCGGGGTGCTCTTTCGCCTGGCTGTCGATCAGGCTCAGGTCGATATCGACGGAGATCACCTTGGCTGTAATCTCGAGGCTGCGCAGGGTGTCAGCCATCCACAGCGCGCTGGCGCCGGTGTAAGCGCCCAGTTCGATGACCGTTCGCGGCTGAATTTCGTAAAACAGCATCTCGTACAGCACGATGTCGAGCGGGTCTTTCGCCATCGGGATGCCGCGGTAGCTGATGTAATGCTTGCCCTCGCTCAAGATATGAAACGCTTCGCGGGGAAGATTGCATCGCATCTCGCGACTGGAAAGCGGCACAAACCGCTCTTCGAACCGGTCCGTCCATACGCCGCGCTGCATCGCCTTCATCGCCTGCGATTTCACTTGCTGGTAATCGCTGTGCGTGTCGTCGCGAAGCGTGTCTCTCTTCACATCGATCTCCCGGTTCGTGTGTCACTTCATCCGTGGCTGTACGGTCTGCGCTGGTAGGGCAGATACTTTATCCCGCTATTCATGTTGTAACCGATGATCAAATCCCATCAAACCGCGGCTTGGGCCGCTCGCATCATTCAGACCGTCGAAGAATGGGTCCTGGCGGGCGGCATTCTGGCACTGGCGGCGCTCAGTATCGGCAACGTCGTCGCGCGGAGCCTGTTGAACCGCAGCATCGCCGCGGCCGAAGAAATAACCCAGTTCTTGATGATTACCATCTGCTTTGTCGGCCTCAGTTATGCCGTGAGCCGGGGCCGGCATATCCGCATGAGCGCCATTTATGACCTGCTGGATCCTCGTTGGAAAAAAACTTTCGCGCTGGTCATCAGCATCCTGACTATGCTGCTGCTAGCCGTGCTGGGCGTGTATGCCTGCCTGTATGTTCGCACCGTACATCAATTGGGCGGAATTACGCCCGCCCTGCGCATTCCGCTCTGGATTCTCTATCTTTCGGCACCGATCGGCCTTTTCCTGGCTGCCATCCAGTATGCGCTGGCGGCTTTCCGCAATTGGAAAGAGCCGGAAGTGTATTTGTCCTATCACGTTAAGGATGAGAAGGAATCCGCGTCCCAGGATGATGACTACTGAGGATCTCGCGGTGCCCCCCCCCCCAGAGATTGAAGAACATGACGGATGCCAGCATGGGGGGCAGGCAAGCCGCAGTGCGTACGCTGGCAATCCATATCGATCTTTATTGATTCTTGTGCCATCGAGAACCGAAGGCGACCAACGCGAACCCGTCCCGTGGGTTTCCCGGTCGCAGCGGCGGACACCGTGGGAGCAATCATCAACATTCCCAAAATCAAAGCCCGTTATTGACACCTGCGCAGCTAAAATCCGCTCACGTTCGTGCTAACCCTGTGAAATGCGGCCCATTGCGCGGGAAAACGGAAGACTTCCGGCGCCGGTCGTTCGACGACCGGACATTGGCCGCGCAACCATCAATAACACTCGCTGGTTACTCACCTTATGGGACCTGCCATGCTCGCAATGACGCTGCTCATCTTCGGCATCATGGCGGTGCTGTTGCTGCTGGGGTTCCCGATGAAGGTGCCGCTGCTGGCCGCTGCCTTTGCGACGCTGCTGGTCTACTATCCCGGCGACGTGACCCCGGCAGTGATTATCCAGCAGTGGATCGGCGGCATTACCCCGACGGCGCTGGTTGCCGTGCCGATGTTTATCCTGGCTGCCGATATTATGACCCGGGGCCAGGCGGCCAACCGGTTGTTGGACCTGGTGAACAGTTTCGTGGGCCATGTACGCGGCGGGCTGCCCATGACCACCGCGGTCAGTTGCACGCTGTTTGGCGCCATGTCCGGTTCGACGCAGGCCACCGTGGTGGCCATTGGAGGGCCGTTGCGCCCCCGCATGATCCAGGCCGGTTACCCGGGCACGTTTGCCACGGCGCTTATCATCAACGCCAGCGACATTGCCCTGCTGATCCCGCCCAGTATCGGCATGATTGTCTATGGGGTGGTGTCGGGCACGTCGATCGGCGAATTGTTCCTGGCAGGGGTGGGCCCTGGCCTGTTGGTGCTGGTATTGTTCTGCATCTACTGCTATGTGGCCGCAGTACGGATGGGCATCCCCAGAAGCCCCCGTGCCAACTGGCCGACGAGGTGGCGAGCACTTCGCCGCGCGGCGCTGCCGCTGGGCTTTCCCGTCATTATCATGGGTGGGATCTATTCGGGCGTTTTCAGCCCAACTGAGGCCGCTTCCTTCTGCGTCCTCTATGCGATTTTTCTGGAAGTCGTCGTCTACCAGGATATGTCGCTGGCTGATCTTTCGAAGGCGGCGTTATCGACGGGCATGGTCACGTCCGTGGTCTTTGTACTGGTGGGTGCCGGTGCCGCGTTCTCTTGGGTCATCTCATTTGCCCAACTGCCCGAGGTGCTGCTGAACGAAACGCTCAAGCTCGATGCCGATTCCGGCTATTGGACGATCCTGCTGACGATCAGCCTGGCTTATTTCATCGGATGCATGTTTGTTGATCCGATCGTGGTGATATTGATATTGGCGCCGATTTTTCATCCCGTCGCCACAGCGGCCCAGATTGATCCGGTGCTGGTGGGGGTAGTGGTGACACTTCAAGTAGCAATTGGTTCGGCGACACCACCTTTTGGATGCGACATTTTTACGGCAATGGCGGTCTTTCGGCTGTCGTACCTGGACGTAATCCGCGGCACTCCGCCGTTCATTGTAATGTTGCTGATTGCGGCGCTGCTATTGATGATGTTCCCCGATATTGCGCTATGGCTGCGCGACATGGCGTATGGCCCATAGCTGAGCGCTGCACTCACAAAATCCGAAGACGACGACAGGCATCCCGAGCGCAGTTTGAGAGCAGATAGCAAACATGACAAACGCCTTGCGAACCAATCCCGGTGTGAGAGGGCGAAAAGGCCAGCGGCCGATCGTACTTTGCGCGCTGGTGGCGTGCGCGTTGGCGTCGTGCCGCCAAGAATCGCCGGATGGCCCCCAACCGCAAGTCTGGCGGTTTGCCATCGAGGAATCCGAAGGCAGCGTCCAGCATGCTTACGCGCTCCGCTTCAAGGAACTAATCGAACAGCGTTCTGAGGGGCGCTTCGAGGTGGCCGTGTATCCCTACGGCACGCTCGGCACATCAACGCAGTTGACGGAGCAACTCAACCTGGGCGTGCTCGAACTGGCGATGGCTTCGCCGGGAGTTCTTGGCAGATTCATCCCCGAGTTGCAGGTATTTCTGCTGCATTTCGTGTTTTCAGAGAACGACGACGTCAATCGCCGCGTGCTGGCCAACCCACGCCTGCTGCGAACCATCGACGCCCTATATGCCGACAAAGGCTTCAAACTGCTGGCAATCTATCCCGAGGGTGAGATGGTGTGGACCACCAAGAAGCAGGTGCGCCGCCCGGAGGATTTTGCGGGTGTCAAGATGCGGGTGATGACATCGCCCATCCTGCTGGAAGCGTATCAAGCCTACGGCGCCAGCGCGACGCCCCTGCCCTATGCGGAAGTGTACAGCGCGCTTCAACTGAACATGATCGACGGGCAGGTTAACCCGGTGTTTGCGATCGAGCGGCAGAAGTTCCACGAGGTGACCAGCCATTTGACGTTCCCCAAGCATGCCCATTTCATTACGACCACGGTGGCCAACCGCGCCTTTTACGCGAATCTCTCGCCATCGGACCAGGTGATGCTGGAGAACGTAATCGAGCAACTCAACGACGAGATCTTTGAGCATCAACAACAGCTGCAGTTTGAGCGGCTGGAAACGGTCATTCGCGACAAGCTGCGCAAACAGCAGCGGCTAACGATTGTGGGTGATCTGCAGCCGTTTGTTGAATCGCTCGACGACGCCACAAG
Organism: uncultured Pirellulales bacterium; assembly: GCA_964511065.1. Taxonomy (GTDB): domain Bacteria; phylum Planctomycetota; class Planctomycetia; order Pirellulales; family S012-138; genus CALBRZ01. The sequence continues at coordinate 6,460 of CAZEEG010000161.1, forward strand.
ACGCGAGCTGATTGAGGAGAATCGTTATCTGAATCTGCGGCCGCCATTGAACCAGCAAGAGCGAGCGGCCTTCCAGCACCGGGCAGAAGGCGTGGTGCAAACGTATCTGGAGATCGGAGGCCCAGGAGCCAATGCGCTGCTGAACCTCATTCGTGACCTGGTTGCCGCGGAAGAGAACATCCAGGCAAGGGCTATCGAATAAAGGCTACCGAGTAAAGGTGCGGCGGCGGCAGCCCACCCGTACGGCGGCCACAAGGCGCACCCGCCTGCGGGCAACCGGCCAACAGATCGCACGCCGCGACGGTTCGCTGGCAGTCGTTCGCAAGTTGGCCTGCGAACAACGCGGCACCGTCAAGGCCACGTCAGGGACAGCGACGGCTTTCGTAGTACCGGCTCAAGGCGCGAACCCGCGATACCTGGTACGCCACGATACATCCCAGCAGGGCCAGCCCAACCAGGAAGTAAACATGGCGGTCGGCGTCGGGATCGAACCGCGGCCGCTGGGGTTCAGGAATGGCATAGTACCTGGCCACCAGCGCGGAGTACGAAAGGAGGCACGCCCCCGTGACGAAGAACACCAACCGCACCCGAAACCACAAGCCCGAGGCCACGATCACCAGCGAGTAACCGATCACCATGGGGCTGGCCACGCCGTCGGCCACCAGCAGGATGCCCGTCTGGCCGAGGACATCGGTCGCGGCCCAACCGAAACGTGCCGCCTGGGCGTACTTGGGTTGCCGCAGCAGGCGCTGAAAGAGCATGGACAGCAGCGCCCAGCAGACCAACACGGCGGTAATCAGCCAGTGGAAGGAGCTATCGACGGCGCCCAGGTAGTAGTTGACCGTTTCGACCGAGTACAGCAGCAGCATGGCCCCCAGGCGCGAGGCCAGGGCCGGTTCGCGTCGAGCCCAGCGCCAGAGGCGCAGCCGCACGCTGGGCGGCTCGGCTTCTACCATTTCTCCCCGGCCGTAACGTTCCAGATCGTCGGCCAGGTCCGCGGCGGAAGCGTACCGGTCATGCGGTTGCTTTTCCAGGCACTTCAAACAGATCAGTTCCAGCTCGACCGGAATCTTGGGGTTCAGCCGCCGGGGCAGCGGCGGTTCACGCTCGATCACCTGCACCAACGTATCGAGCGGGTTGTCCTCGCGAAACGGTGGGCGGCCCGTCAATAATTCGTAAAGAATCACGCCCAGGCTATACACGTCGCTGGTTGGCCCCACGGATTCCTGCTGCCCCGCGGCCTGCTCGGGCGACATGTAGGCGGGTGTTCCGGTGATGATGCCGGTGGCCGTGTGCTGGCTATCGCTTGCCAACACCTTGGCAAGGCCGAAGTCGGTGACGTAGGGTTCGCCGTCGCGGTCGAGCAGCACGTTGCCGGGCTTGAGGTCGCGATGCACGATCTGGTGGCTGTGCAGGTGATGCACCGCTCGGGCCACCACGGCCACGATGCGCGCGGCCTCGTCGGGATCGACCGGCCCGGCTGCAATCCGCTGGGCCAGGCTCTGCCCATCGATGAACTGCATGGCGAAGTAATGCTGGCCTGCTACTTCGCCGACATCGAAGATGGAGACCACGTTGGGATGTGCGAAGGTGGCTGCCGCCTTGGCTTCGGCCCGGAACCGGCGTACCTGCTCTTCCGACGCCAGATGGCTGGAAAGGATCATCTTCACGGCCACGTACCGTTCCAATCCCGCCTGGCGCGCCAGGTAAACCACGCCCATCCCGCCGCGCCCGATCTCGTGCAGCAGTTCGTACGCTCCGAACCGTTTGCCGGTCGGAGCCACCGCAACTGCCGGCGGAAAACTGCCAGAAACCAGGCGAACGTCGGATGTGTCCAGCGGAATCGTGATTTCGCTGCTGCCAGGGCCAGGCTGGTCCGCTTGCCATTGGCCCGCACGGCTGGCACTGGGGGCCGTTTCAGCGGCGGTTTCACGCGCCTCTTTGCCGGGCGTTGCGGCATCCGCACCCAGTGGGTTTGCTACGGCGGCATTTGCCAGTACTTCGGCCGGTGGCAACTCATCGTCCTGGGGTGCCAGCTCCTCCAGTGCGTGCAGGCAGTCGAGATAGGATTCCAGGTGCGGGCACTCGGCCAGCAGTTGCTCGCGGTTGGGCTGTCCACCGCGATGCAACGCATCAAGATACTGCTGCAACAGGTTCAGCGCGTGCTCGTCGAGATCGGCCACGTTCCCGGTGTTCGCCGCAGGAGGATCGGCCGGGAGACGAAACGGCTCGCCCTGTCGGGGTTCGGTTTGCGGTTCCACGGGCTGCATCCCCTTGGCTGCGAGGTGCCGAGCCGATTTTGGAGAAGTGGCGACCGGCATTCGGACTGCCCCCTTGGCACTTCGATGGTACAATGCCAGCGGGCCTTAGGGCAAAGATGCTTTGAGAAGAGGCGTCCCATGCGACCGAACACCCGACCTTTCCCGCCGGTGCTGATGCCGCTGGCACTGGGGCTGTTGACCTGCACGATGTTGGGGCCTGCCCCGTTGGCCCATGCCCAGGGGCCGCTGCTCACACCGCAGCAGGCCGGCCGCGAGGCTTATTGGTATTTTGAGTCGCAGCGGCAAACCAACGTGCAGCGCCAGTTGGGCCTGATCGACACCATGCGGTGGCTGAATGGCCTGCCCAATCGCTACACCGGATTGCGGAATTCTCCCAGCCTGGCCGCCATCTATTCAGGGGCCACCGAGGGACTGGTGCCGGGCGGTTATGTGTTTGAACCGTGGCCGTACGTGCCGGGCGATATCTACGGTTTTCAGTGGGACGACCTGGGCTCACAACCCGTAGGCAACGACATCGTCTTCGACGGTCCCAACCGTTACAGCTACCGGAACACGTATTCGAGCCAGCCTGTAGCGACGCCTCCCGTAGCCGCTCCGCAGAACGTCCCTCCGCCGCCGGTTGCGGCGATGCCGTTCGATCCCGATCCGGCGGCGATCGCAGCCCGGGAGCGCAAGGTGGCTGTCCCGGCCGAGATGGCCGGCGCAGGGCCCGGTGGGCCAGTCGTGGAGGGGGCGCTGGCCGCCGCGGGGCGGGCGTTTCGTAGCGGCCGCGTTGCCGAAGCGTTGAAGATGCTGGAGGCCGTGCCGGCTGAATCGCCGCGGCGTCCGCAAGCCGACCTGCTGCGGTCGCATGTCTTGTTTGCCATGGGGCGGTTCAACGAAGCGGCCACCGTGCTGCGGCAGGCCGTGGCCAAGTTGCCGCCGGAAGCCTATTCGGCCACCCTGCAAGGATTGGAACGCGACTATCCCAATCCCGAAGCGTATACGGGGCGGTTACGCCAGTTGGAGCGCACGATCACGGAATCTCCCCCTGAGCCCTCGCTGCGTTTGCTGTTGGGCTACCACTACGGCTACCTGGGCTTTTTGCCGGAAGCCGTCACCGAATTGTCGCAGGCGTTGCAACTGAATCCCGACGATGCAGCAGCCGGTGCGCTCCAGCGGCACTACGTGCAGATGCTGGAAGGCCCCGCGGCCGCTGCTCCTGCTGCGCCGCCACTTGGGCAGGAACCTGCTGCTCCGCATCCCCAGCGGCAACCTGGCCACGACGGCAACGCGGCCCCGGCAGCACCACCCGATGCGGCGCCACCTGCTGTTGGCCCGCCCCAGGGTGCGCCGCCGCGAGTGCGCAGGGCGGAAGCGGCCGAAGGCCGGCGCAGCTTCTAGGTTGGACTGGCTTGCCGCCGATTCGTGGGCGCTGGCCCCTCACCGTATGACCTGCCGCTGGCCCGTATGGTGAAATGGGGTATCGTGGTACCGCTTCGAGGCACCGTAGTGCCCGCCGCCCCGTGTGCCCTCCCTATTCGATCCTTTGGAGCCATTCTCCCGCCCATGCCGGACGACGAACTGCACCAGTACTACATGAACCTGGCCTATCAGGAGGCGCAAGCCGCGATGGAGGAGGATGAGGTTCCGGTGGGAGCGGTGATCGTTCACGAGGAACGTGTGATCGCGGCCGGACACAATCAGCGCGAGAGGTTGCGCGACCCAACCGCCCATGCCGAGATGATCGCCATTAAGCAGGCAGCGGCGACCTTGGATAGCTGGCGGTTGGAGGACTGCACGCTGTACGTCACGCTGGAACCTTGTCCGATGTGCGCCGGCGCCATCCTCCAGGCGAGGGTGCCGCGCGTGGTGTTTGGCGCGATGGACCCCAAGGCGGGGGCCGCCGGTTCGCTGTACAACCTGTTGGACGACGAGCGGTTCAATCATCGGGCGGAAACCATCGGCGGCGTGGATGCCCAGCGCTGCGGAGCCATCCTCACCGAGTTCTTTCGCCGCCAGCGCCGGCTGGGGAAAAAATGACCGCGTCGGGGCATACGGAGCACCGTGCAAAAAGCCGCGAATTTCGCTCCACCGCTCGGCCAAAAAAGGCGAACTATTGACGTACTACCCATGAGGTTGTACGGTTACATAGGTTGTGGCGCTTACGTGAATGGCACCTCTGGCAGGGCCACTTTGCCACGCACTGGGGAATGGTGTAACGGCAGCACGACTGACTCTGGATCAGTTAGTCTAGGTTCAAATCCTAGTTCCCCAG
>CAZEEG010000162.1:0-10995 GCA_964511065.1 uncultured Pirellulales bacterium
CCCTGTTTCTGGGCTGAGAACCCAGCGTCCTGGGCCACTAGACGAAGGGGGCCTGTCAGCGAACCAAAGTCTCCTGCGAGGCCATGGCTCAACCTGTTGATAGAAAATTAACCACCAACGCCCGGCATGTCAACGCCCCCTTGATGGTGGGCAGGTGAGCCGGTCCTGTGCGGCTGGCTGCTTACGAGCATCTACGCAGTGAACATCGGCTTTTTTGGCGCCGTTCTACCGGAATGCTGGACCATTGGATCGGAAACGAAGGTTCGCGGTGTCGATCGTTCGGCCGGACGACCGCGGCGCAATCATCAATACGGCCCGGCCACGGAAACCGGCCAAGCCAGGTGGCCACCTAACCGGCCTCAGTTGTCTGCATGCTGGACACCTTCGCAGCGAAGGTCGGCTCACTTGCGTGCTCTCCCTCCGAACGTGCTGCCCTTCCGAAGTACGGCCAATTGCGCTGGCAAACGGAAGACTTCCGGCGTAGATCATTCAACCGGACAACCGCGGCGCAGCCATCCCTAATCCCATCAAACCGCCACGCGGCTGGGAATTCGTTGACCTCTAGGGCCGGCGTGCCAAGCCGCCATTTGGCCTCTGGACAAGTTCGTCGAATCCGCGGGATCAGCGCTTGGCTGGCAGCATGGATGGGGGGCAGGCCAAGCGTTTTCCCTGCGACCCAGACGGTTACTTCCGCGGCCTGGACGTGCTGGGGAGTCGCCCGCATCATCCGCCGGCAGAGGCTGGAGAAATGGCTTACAGTACCTCGACTGATGCGCTGTCGGAGTCGAGGAACACCTTCCAGGCAAAATACTTGGGATTGCGGAGCTTGCTGCTCAGCAGGGGGCTGCGCTTGGGGCGCTCAGGTTGTCGCAACAAACCCATTTGGGCTTCGCGCGGCGTTCGCCCGCCTTTCTTGCCGTTGCAATGCACGCAACTGGTGACCACGTTCTCCCAATCGGTGGGGCCGCCGCGGCTGCGCGGCACTACATGGTCCAGGCTTAATTGGTGCATCGGAAACCGCTTGCAACAGTACATGCAGCGGTAGCCGTCGCGGGCAAACACGTTGCGGCGGCTGAAACGCAGCGTCTTGCGCGGCATCCGGTCGTAGTCGAACAGGCGAATGATCCGCGGTACCTGGAGCGGAAAGCGAATGCTGTAAATCCAATCGCTGTGGGCGTCGGGCTCTTCGCACAGCATCTCGCTGAGTTCCACCCAGCGAGCGAAATCGTAGTTAAAGAACTGCCCATTCTCCACGTGGATCACTTCGGCCAGGTCGCGAAAGAGCAGGCAAATGGCCCTGCGGACCTGAACCACGTGGACCGGAACGTAGAAACGATTCAGAACGAGGACACTGGCACCGAGGCCGTTTTCGGCCCGGGAACTACCGTGTTTCGCGGAATCGACCATTGAGGATTCTCGGCGAAGCAAAGCCCGGCGGCACGTCGGCCGATGCCTGACTGGCGGCACCGGAGGGACCGCGGCGCGCCGCGGCAAAATGCCCCATTTTGGCGAGAGTATTCTAGGCAGGCTGCCGTTAGGGTTGCAACCATTTCGCGGGATCTGCGGGTTGAGCGGGACGTTTCGAACGAACGTTTTGCAGCAGCGGATCGGTGATCGAACCATTTTCGCAGGCGGACCTTACGGCTTTTGCCGGCAGACGCGCCGCGGTTTCCGTACTGCCGCCTCGGGGCGGAAAGAAAGCAGACACTTGCCGTGCCGACCAGCGGGCTGGCGATTCATGGAGCGGATGGCTTACCAGCAACCCGATTGGCCGGTTCCGCCGGTGCAACCGTTACGGCAGCGCGAGCCTCGCTCTTGCGTGCCGCCCGGTTTGGGTGTTCTCGACGTGCGGTAACGCTTCTGTAAGCCAGAGTTGTGTAGCGCCCGCGAGGCTTGCTGAGCCTCGGCGAATCATGCCACTTGGCCCCGGTGGCTGCCGCCCGAAGCCCTCTGTTTTTCAGGTTACCGTGATGGCCGACGAACATCTTCCTGTCCCGGCTTCGCATACGCCGCAGTCGCCAGAACCTCAGCCGCCCGAGCCATCGCCCGGCGAGGAGGCAACCGCTCGGGCTGCGCCGCGGTATCGTCCACTGAAAACCCCTGTACCTGCGCTGGGGCTTCCGCTGCTGCCGGTAACCTTTGGCGAAGCGGTCGACGAGGTCGATCGGATGATCGCCGCGGGCGAACCGAATTACTTCATCACCGCCAACTTGCATTATGCAATGCTCAGTCACCGCGACCGGCGACTGGACGCCGTCAATCGCGAGGCGGCATTCCTGGTGGCCGATGGTTTTCCGCTGCTGTTGGCTGCCCGGCTGCGGAGGCGGCAACTGCCAGAACGCGTGGCGGGTTCCGACCTGATTTACGCTCTGTGCGAGCGTGCGGCGGAGAAAGGGCACCGGGTGTTCTTTCTCGGCGGGGCCCCCGGCGTGGCCGATGCCGCTGCCAGCGAGCTGGTACGCCGCTACCCGGGTTTGCAAATCGCGGGTGTGGAGGTTCCTCCGTTCCGTCCACTCACCGCAGATGAAAACGCGCGACTGGTGGACCGTATCGCCAGTGCCGGTACGGACCTGCTTTTCGTCGCGCTGGGGCAGCCCAAGGGTGAACTTTGGCTGTGGGAGAACCGCCAAGCGCTGGGCGTGCCCGCCGCCGTGCAGTTGGGGGCTTCGTTCGATTTTGTCACCGGGCGCATCAAGCGGGCTCCGCGGTGGGTTCAGCGGCTCAATCTCGAATGGGCCTATCGCCTGGCGACCGAACCGCGGCGCTTGGCGCCCCGGTACTTTCAAGACGCTATCTTTCTTGCCCGCTGTGCCTGCGCCAGCCTGGTGTCTCGCTGCTGCCGGAAGCAGCCGCCATCCCTTGAGACGGACAGCGGCAATGCGCCGGCCTCCAGCCTGTCCGACTCGCAGAGCGATCCGCCGGCCGACACGCGAGCAAACCAGACAAACCCTGGGTAGAGGGCCGCGCGTTTGGCCGCCTGGGGCGCGGCGAGGGGGTGGGGGTGGGCTGGCCCCGAAGCAGGAATCAAAAAAATCGAGGGGATGCCGCGGGCGCGGATCCCCTCGATTTCGTTCTGACATGCTGGTTGTCTGCCGCTGACGGACCGGGTGATGAGGCGCTGACGCCACCGGGGACGTCACGCGCGGTTGGCCCGCGAGCTTGCCGACGGAGAGTGAGTTGAATCAAGTAGCCGTTATCGTGGTCCGCCGCCGGCGCGGTCCATCAGGAAGCCTTGTTGAGCGGTGATGCCAGGCGAGGCCGGGCCATGGCTGGACCAGCGGTCGAAGTAGTCGACGCGGAAGACGCGGCGGACGAATCGACGGTTGATTCCAGCGCCTGGGCGGCTTCGTTGAACTTCTTGGCCATTTCGCTATAGCGGGTGGCTTGCTTGCGCAGCCAGTACACCACCACCGATGGGGTCAGATCATCCGGCGACATCTTGCGCTCCTTATCGACGAAACTGCGGCTAACGTCATGCCAAGCCAGGGGCGGGAGAGTACTCGCGGCCCGCTGCCCCGTCAATGGAGGTTCCGCAAGTTGCCGCCGGAGCGCCGAGGCGGCGCCATTGCGCTGCCAGTCGTGGTGCAAGCGGTATGTCGCGCGGCATGGACAAAAAGCCCCCGGGAAATTGGCAGATCGGGCCGGACGAAGCGGCCAGTAAACTAGCGAGCGTTCCGTTTGGGCTGTAGACTGCAGTAAATGCCGGGCACGTGGTCGAATGAATCGGTGGCCGATTGGATCAACGGTCCCGTTCGGTGGACCAGGTAGCTGGCCGCGCGCCCGTTGACCATTTCTGCGGCTGCAAGGACCGAGGTAAACGCATGCAGGTTCAATGCCCTAGCTGCCACACGTTGTTAAGCCTGGCAGGTGTGCATGCACCGCAGGTGCAGTGCCCAGGGTGCGGCACCGTGTTGGATGTCTCACACCTGGCCCGAACGGGTTCGGCACAGGTACCGCATCCGGCTGGGTCCGTCGCTACGCCCACGCACCCCGCCCAACCTCAAGGGGTCCAGTCGGGACCAGCCGTTTCCGTGGTTGCGGGCGGGGGATCGCCCGTCTCGGCAGGTGCCGCCGTGCAGCCAACCCGCAGTACGTCGGTCGTCTCGGCCACGCGGCTGCGCCGCAAGAAGAGTTACGCCGGAATCTGGGCGGCCGGGGGACTTCTGGTTGCCGTGTTGGGGCTGGCCGCATTTGCAGTGGTCAAGATTTCCGGCGATAGCGACAAACCGGCCGATAACCCGGTGGTGGTCCAGGCGCGCTCGCTGGTGGCCCAGGAATTGTCGCTTCCGGCAGAAGCCCAATTCGTTGCCGAGTACCAGGCCAGCCAAGGCCGCAACGGCCTGTGGACCGTGGAATCGCAAGTCATCATTCCAGTCCTGGGCAAGTCGGTGCGCCGCCACTGGCGGGCCGACGTGGCCGTGCGGGACGGCAAGTATCAATTGCAGACGCTCATGTTGGATGGCCGCCGCGTGACCCTCGGCCAAGCGCACGACGACCCCGTGAGGCTGGCCAGTTCTGCCGGCGCAGAGGGTCCGCCCGAGAGTGGCGACGATGGCGACTCGGCGGCCGAGGACCGCACGATCGGCGGCGCCGTTCGTAAGGTAGCGGCCGCTGCGGCCGATGCGGCCAAGCGCCGCAAGACCCTCGTGGTGTGGCTGATCGACCATTCTGACAGTGCCGCCTCGTGGCGGGACAGTTTCGCCCAGCATTCGTCGACGGTGCTCGACCTGCTCAACAACGAGCAGATGTCGATGGCTGTCGTGGCGTTTGCCGAGGAAGTACAGTTCCTGGTGGAAGAGCCCTCTCGAGATACGACCGCGATCCGCGAGGCGCTGGAGCGCTCGCCGGAATCGCCCGGTGGGAAGGAGCGGACCTTCCAGGCGATCAAGGCCGCGGCAGAAACCTACCGCAGTTTTCAGGCGGAAGGCGGCTACGTGTACCTGGTGGTGGTATCGGACGAGGCGGGCGATGACCCCCAACTGGCCGACGAGGTCACCGCCGCCCTGCGCCGCGACAGCATCCCGGTGTATGCCATTGGCCGGGAAGCCCCGTTTGGCCGCAGGACGTGGGAAACGGAAATGAATCCTGACGTTGGCCCCAAGCAGACCGACCCGCGCAGCGAAGGCCCGGAGTCGCAGGCTGTCGAGCGGATCGCGCTCTCCTTCTGGAACGGGGGATACAGTGATCCGGGCATGCTGGGCTCTGGCTATGGTCCCTTTGCCTTGACGCGGCTTTGCCTGCAAACCGGCGGCGAGTTCTTCGCCTGCCAAGGCACCGGAAGCGTCTCGCGAGGATCGTCGGGCCTAACCTTCCGTAGCTGGTCATCTGGCGGTTGGGGGGGATCGGCGGCCCCGGCCGGGTTTGAATTTTCTCCGGCGCTGAGGCGGCGGTACGCGCCCGACTATGTCACCGATGCCGAGTACCAGGCGCTGCTGCAGGGCAATGCCGCGTACCGGGCCTTGGTGAACGCCGGGAAGCTGGAACCGATCGACATGGCCGCCCTGCTGCAGTACGACTTTGAGGTCACCAACGAAGCGGCGCTGAAACGGCAATTGGACGATGCCCAGCGGAACGCCGCCCGGCTGGAGCCCAAGCTCTCTGCCTTGTATGAAGCGCTGGCGACGGGTGAGAAAGAGCGCGACAAGGTCCAAAGCCCACGCTGGCAGGCAGGCTACGACCTGGCGATGGGGCGCGTGCTGGCGGCCCGGGCGAGGATCGAGGGCTACAACGCCATGCTTGCGCAGCTCAAGTTGGGCCGGAATTTTGAAAATGAATCCAGCACGCGATGGGTCCTGGCTCCCTCGGACACCACCAGCGCTGGCAGCAACTATGCCCGATTGATGGATCAGGCGAAGAAGTACCTGGAGCGCGTGGTGAACGACCACCCCGGCACGCCCTGGGCGCACCTGGCCAGCCGCGAACTCAAGCAGAAGATGGGCTGGGAGTGGCAAGAGCGGTAGCCACCACGAGCGTTTCCGCGACGATGCACTCACGCCCGCCCAGTGGCTAACGGGCTTGCCGCTGCGATTTTTCAGCACCCGGCGGCGGGCGCATCGACCTATCCGCCCTGGTGGTTTGCCCTGCTTCTCTGCGCGGGCGCTTCGGGCGCTATGTTCGAAGCGTGGCGCCACCGGGGCACCCTGCGCAACGAGCTGAGCCGGCCGCAGGTTTGAAACGCTGCGCCGTATGGGAAGTGTGGCGCCGGTTTCAACCTCGGGCGGAAAATCTTAACGCATCGATGGGCGCGAGCAGCGGTACGGATCGACTCAAAGGGCGCCGGCTTCAACCTAGGGCGGCAATCTTCACGCTGTCAGAATCCATGGCCATGCGGGCCAGTTTGCCATCAGCGTGGATGGTACTGCCGGGAGCGTGGATGCCACTTTGCGAGTGGCTGGCGGGCGGCGGCACATTGTCCGGTGGAGGCGCCTTGTCACCGCATCCAAGTTGTGCGGCGATTAGCATCACTGCTAGTGCCAAGGTTCTGGCAGCACGCATGGTGGCTCCTTGGAATAGCGGCCGATGGCAGCGGCACCAGTGCCCCCCGTGCTGGTGCGTTGCACGGCGGCTACCCTAGCCGGCTTGTTGGCAGGGATGGGGGCGCGCTCACTTCTTGGGGGGGCGAGATGCCGTCTAGTTGCCGCTCAGCGGATTGACACGCTCTTCCCAAGCGAAGTTCTTTTGCCGGGCGTAGATATCAATGAACTTCGCCACATATTTCGTGGTGAGGTCCAGGCCCGGCAGGTTGAGCATCTTGGTGCCTTGGAGCGTGGTATTAACCTCCAGCAGGATGGCGTTCTGCTCGCGGTTGGAATCAATGCGGCGAGTGCGTTCCAGTTGCTGCATGACCTTCTTGGCGTCGCTCTGGGCGGTCCGCTGGCGGTTTCCCACCATCACATACACGGCGACGGGGCCTTGCAGGCTGTTGTGCAACAGGGCGTCGTTGATGCTTAGCGACTTGTATTTCCAGGGCGGCGACAGCATCACCAAGACCCTGACGTCCTGCCCCTGCTTCTTGCCGGCGATGGGTGGCCAGCTCCAGTCCTGTGCCGTGTAACCGGCAGCCAGGATGCACGATTCTTCGGCCGCCACGATGGCCAAAGCATTGATGTTCAGCTTCTCGCTGTTGTTCTCTTGGACGAGGAAGTTCTTGCAGGCCTCGATGTCGCGGCTCATCGCGGCGTAATCGGCGGGCCGGAACCGCGAAAAATCCAGCGGCCTGGTCCGGTCGCCGCTCCGGTACAGGCTCTTGCCGTGTCCCCGCAGGTCGGGCACCAGCACCGCACAGCCTTCCTTCTGCAACACCAGCGCGGCATCGTGATAATCCACCCGCGATCCGCCGAAGGCATGCAACATCAGCACCGGGATGGCCTGCTTGCCACGGTTGCTTGCGTAGTAAGTGACGGTGAGATCGATGCCGTCTTTGGTGGTCAGGCCCATCTCGCGCGGCTCAGGCAGTTTCTCGCTTGCGCCTTGGGCCAAGCCCGCTCGCGGAGCCGATAACATCAACGAGACAACGGCCAGAACAACGGTGAAGATTCGCATTGGCATGGGATCGTGGGCGTTCCAACGCTAGCGAGGAGGTTTCGGGGACAGGATGCAATCGCCGCGCGCACCCCAGGTGGGAGGCGCGAAACCGCAGAAGAGCACACGGCAATCTACCGATTCATGGTAGGTGCCCCGGGGAGCAGCGTCAATCATTTGGTACAGCCACTTGGGGGGCGTGGGGCAGTGAGGGGCAAAGACGCGGAGGCCCAAGGGGAGAAGGCAATCATGGCGGATTCATGCACCGGTACGCGGGGGGCGATACTACCGGTGGCAGGGCTGGATCGGGTTGGTCTTGTCCGAATTGGGCGATCTTGGCAAAGTACCACCCCGCGCTTCACGGATGCTCCACCTGCGCGCACGGCTTGCCGGCAGTGCCAGCATCGAGGGCCGTGTAGCAGGTGTGGGGCGCGGTTACCTTTCCCGGCGGGTTCACCGCCCAGCTTGAACACGTTCGTTCCTGCAACGGAGGCAGGTTTCTTGGGAATGCGGCGCGCGCTTGGTCTTACTGCGGCGATGACCTGGTGCCTGGCCTTGGCCGGTTGCACCGTGCATTCGCTGCCGGCCAATCCACCTCCCCCGGTGGCGGCCTTCGAGAACCCGATGCGCGTGCCGCCCTATAACCGCGACCTGGTTTGGGACCAGATGGTCGACGTGGTTGACGATTATTTCGTGGTACTGCGGGAAGACCCGGTCCGGCAGATTGGCGACGTGCTGACCGAGGGGCGGCTGGAAACGCGGCCCGAGATCGGTTCCACGCTGCTCGAACCCTGGAAGTTCGACGCCGTAACCGCCTACGACAAGCTGGAAGGCACGTTGCAATCGATCCGCCGCCGGGCGCTGGTGCGGATGATTCCCGACGCCCAGGGCTACCTGATCGAAGTGGCCGTCTTTAAGGAACTGGAGAATCTCCGCCGGCCCAACTTCGCCAGGACCAGTGCCGCGGTGTTCCGCAACGACAGCTCGCTCCAGCGGTTTGAACCGATCGTGGGCGAGCAGCCCGTCGAGCGTGGCTGGATCCCCCTGGGCCGCGACGTCAACCTCGAACAAGAAATCTTGTGCCGGTTGCGGGAACGGTTGGGGAACTGACCGCGCACCGGCCTGCTTTAACCGCCGGTTTTCTTGCGCACCAGCCAGTCGCCCCAGCGGGCCGACAGGGCCTGCAGCACAAAGAGAATCCTGGCCTTGGCCGGCACGACCAGTTCCGGTTTGCGCTGCTCGACCGCTCGAACAATTCTGGCGGCGAGCTGCTCCGGCGGAATCGCCCTGGTCTGCACCCCGCCCCCGGGCCTGGTTGCCGATTCCGGCAGGTTGCTCCGCTGTTCGGCCCCGTAGGTGCGAACTTCGTCGCGCGCGATGGGGCCCGGGCATACCAGCAGCACGTGCAGGCCGCGCGGCCCTAGCTCCAACCGCAGTTGCTGAGAGTACGCGGCCACTGCGAACTTGCTGGCCGGGTACGCTCCCAGGTAGCGCGCGGCCGATTTCGACGCCAGCGAGCCAATATTGACCACCGAACCGCCCGACGCCAGCAACATCTCGGCGGCCGCTTGCGTACACCGCACCAGCGCGTACAGGTTCAACTCCATCAGTTCGTGGAAGTCGGCCGGGCTCGTTGCCAGGATTTCCTTTCGGGCCGAGCGGCCGGCATTGTTCACCAATACATCCAGGCGGCCAAAGCGACTACGGACCTCCGCTATGAGGCGGGCGACGTCGTCGTCGCGCGTGATGTCGGCGGCGATGGCGGCCACCTCGCCAACCGTACCGGAAGATAACTCGGCGGCGGTCGCTTCGAGCGCTTCGGCTCCTCGGGCCACCACAACCACGGTAGCGCCGGCGGCCGCGAAAGCCCGGGCAATCTCGCGGCCCAGCCCTTGCGAGGCTCCCGTTACCAGCACCACCTTATCCTTCCACGAAGGCCAAGCCATAACGCAGCGAATCGAACCTTAGCATTTCTGGAAAATGGATCGCGGGCCCCATGGCAACGCCCAGGCAATCGCCCGGGGGGGCCCGATGAACATTTCCGAGAAGGTACCAGCAAATGCCAAGTATGCTAGCCCATGGCCCAGGTTCTGACTGCCGTGCCGATGGGCAGAGCCGCGGCCGGCGCGGCCGGCAACAGGATACCCAACCAGCCGCGAGCGCGCTTGGAGTCTTGGGCACCTCTTTGAGCGCGGGGCATCATAGGGCGGGGGGCACTACCGGGTGCGGATGATGACCATGCGCTCCCCCCGGGGGCTGCTGACTTGGGTGAAGATCAGGGGAACAGGCCACGGGCCAGCTTGGCCTGTGCAACCCGTTCGATACCTTCGATGAGCGCAGCGGTGCGCATGTCGAGGCCATCGCGTTGACTGCGGGTGAGGGTGCGGCGGAAGGCGTCGATCATCAACTGGTGCAGCCGCATGTTCACTTCGTCCACCGACCACATGTAGTTCTGGGTGTCCTGCACCCACTCAAAGTACGAAACCGTCACACCGCCGGCATTGGCCAGGATGTCGGGCAGGATGAACACCCCCTTTTCGTTGAGCGTTTCGTCGGCTTCCAGGGTGGTGGGACCGTTGGCACCCTCGGCCAGCAGTTTGCATTGGATGCGATCGGCGTTTTCCGCCGTGATCTGGTTTTGCAGCGCGGCCGGAACAAGGATATCGCACGGCAGTTCGAGCAGTTCCTGGTTGGTGATTTTCTCACCGAGGGGACACTCATTCAGAAAACGGTGCTCGCGAACGTATTGAAGCAGTTCGTCGATGGGCAAGCCGCCAGGGTTGTACAGACCCGTGGTGACGTCGCTCACGGCGATGATCTTAACCCCCAGTTCGGCCAAGAAGCGGGCGGCGTTGCTGCCCACGTTGCCGAACCCCTGCACGACCGCCGTTGATCCGGCGAGCTTCATGCCCAAGTGCTCCGCCGCGGCTTCAATCAAATACACCACACCGCGTCCGGTGGCTTCGTTGCGCCCTTGGGCTCCGCCCAGCACAATCGGTTTGCCGGTGACGACCGCGGGCACGGCATGGCCGACCTGCTGGCTGTAGGTATCCATGATCCAGGCCATCACGCGCTCGTTGGTGCCCATGTCGGGGGCGGGAATGTCTTTCTCCGGCCCGATCATGGTGCTGATTTCCGAGGCATATCGCCGGGTGAGCCGCTGGAGCTCGTGGCTGGTGAGAATCGTCGGATCGATGCGCACGCCGCCTTTGGCGCCGCCGTACGGCAGGTGCATCAGGCCGCACTTCCAGGTCATCCACATGGCCATGGCGGAGACTTCGCCCAGGCTGACATCCTGGTGATAACGGATGCCGCCCTTGGTCGGCCCCAGGGTGAGCACGTGCTGCACGCGGTAGCCAAAGACGGTTTCGACCTCCGTGTACTGGTCGCGGCGGAACGGAAAGCTCACCACCAGCGAACGCTGCGGAAACAGCAGCCGCTGCCGGATGTTGTCGTCCAGGCTCATGAGCTGCG
>CAZEEG010000163.1:0-10958 GCA_964511065.1 uncultured Pirellulales bacterium
AGGATGTTGTCGACTTCGTCGACGATGGCAAAGTTCAGCTCGCGCTGCACCAACTGCGATATGTCGACCACCATGTTGTCGCGCAGGTAGTCAAAGCCGAACTCGTTGTTCGTGCCGTAGGTGATGTCGGCCAGGTAAGCCTTTTGCCGTTCCTCGGCCGGCATGTCGGCCCAGATTGCCCCCACGGTAAGCCCCAGGCCCAGGTACAGCGGCCCCATCCACTCCATATCGCGGCGGGCCAGGTAGTCGTTCACCGTGACAACGTGAACGCCCTTGCCCTCTAGCGCATTGAGGTACGCTGGCAACGTGGCCACCAGGGTCTTGCCTTCGCCGGTGACCATTTCGGCAATAGCACCCGAGTGCAGCACCATGCCGCCGAGTAACTGAACATCGTAGTGCCGCATGTCCAGGAACCGCCGGCCCGCCTCGCGGCACACGGCAAACGCCTCAACCAGCAGGTCGTCGAGCGTTTCGCCGGCCCGGAGCCGGCTACGGAAGATTTCCGTCTGCTCGCGCAGTTCGGCGTCGGTCATGCCCTGGTACTTAGGCTCCAACTCATTGATCGCATTGACCTTAGCGTACAATCGCTTCAGGTACCGCGCATTCGAGGAGCCAAACAGCGAAGTGATGCTGCGTTCGACTGCATGACCAATCCCGCCAAAAACGGATCCGATCGCACTGCCTAGCTTCTCGAGAGCTTCCATGACTTTAGCCGTCAAAATGAGGAAAGACCGGTATCCACAGGAACCGGTCGCTGTGTTCAAGCGCTTGTCATTCCACTGGTTGCGCCGACACCATCTCGCCGTCGTCGGGGAGCGCCGCCGGCTTCCTGCCGGCTAACCCAACGAAATGCGCAACACATTAGACCGATTAAGTTTAGTGCGTTTGGCACAAACGGTCAACGTACCTTTTTGCCCGCCCAACCGCAGGGGGACCGCTGACCGCAAGCGCATTGTTCCGTGTTTGTCGTACGGCAGCGCCCCCTGGGGCTTCTGGAGTTATTGGGAGCACGACAGTTGGCGCGGCCTAAGCGGTTGGCGTGGCGATTTCCGCCAAGGCCCGTGGCGGGGCACCGTGCAGGGCCGCCCAACCGGGGGGCGGCGGCCGGCCAAAAGGCCCTTTGGGGGATCGTTGGGCTGGCCTTCTTCCTATTACGCTTGGAAACCGCCGGTTTTGGGCACAATCGCTGTTGCAACCTATGCTTTTTCAACAAAAACCCGCCCTAGTTTGCATGTGGTTCCCCTTGACCAGAACCAATGCCACGGGGCATGGTATAGCCCTGTTGCCGATGTTCAAAGGTCGCGTCCAAAAGTTTACTGCCTCCCTTGAATCAGAAATGGACGTTTGTCGATGTCCGATCATCCAGCTCCACTGGGGTCGCAAAAGCCGCTGATCGGTGCCATTGGCGCGCTGGTAGCGCTGTATGTCGTAGCGCTGGTCATGCAATGGCCGCCCCTGGGGGGGCACGATTCCCACGGCGACGTGAGCCAGGCCACCCAGCCGGCGGATGATCCGGCGACCGCTTCCGATGCCGACGTTCCGCCGGCAGACACCTCGCCAGACGCGGAGTCAACCGGCGAACCATCGGCGGCATCGCAGGATTCCGGGGAAAGCCACGGCGACAGCCATGCTGCCCAACCGCCACCGTTCTATACGGTGGTGCCGTTCATTTTGTTGCTGGGTGCCATTGCCGTTTTGCCGTTGGTCCCCAAAGCCAGTCACTGGTGGGAGTTCAACCGCAATCGGCTCCTTGTGGCGGCCACGCTGGGAGGGCTGACCCTGCTGTGGTATCTCACGCAACGCGGCGCTGAAGCCGCGCTGCATACCATTGAGCATGCCATGCTCGATGAATATGTCCCGTTCATTGTGTTGCTTTTCAGCCTGTACACCATCAGCGGCGGCATCCGCATCGAGTGCGACCTGCGGGCGCATCCGATGGTGAATACCGCGTTTATCGGCATTGGCGGTGCCCTGGCCAGCTTTATCGGCACCACCGGAGCGGCCATGCTGCTCATCCGCCCGCTGCTGGAAACCAACCGTGAGCGGCGTCACGTGGCCCATACGGTGGTGTTCTTTATCTTTGTCGTCTGCAATTGCGGCGGCTGCCTGCTGCCCATTGGCGACCCGCCGCTGTTCTTGGGCTACCTCCGCGGCGTGGAGTTCTTCTGGACGTTCAACCTCTGGAAAGAATGGCTGTTCGTCAATGCCGTGTTGTTGGCAGTGTATTACGCCTGGGACCGGTTCTACGCTTATCGCCGCGAATCGCTGGAAGACATTGCCCGCGACGAAACCCAGCTTCGCCCGCTGCGGATTGCGGGGCTAGGCATCAACGGTCTGCTGCTGGTGGGGGTCATCCTTTCGGTGGCATTCCTGGACCCCAGCAAGGCCCTGCCGGGCACCTCCTGGCATCCCCCCAAGTTCTTGCGCGAGATTGTGCAGTTGGCCTTGGTGGGGCTTTCGCTGTCGCTAGGCTCGCTGGAGATTCGCCGGCAAAACCACTTCAACTACCATGCAATCCTGGAAGTGGCAGCGCTGTTCCTCGGCATCTTCATCTGCATGCAACCAGCCCTGGCCATCCTCAATGCCCACGGCAGCCAATTGGGGATCGACACGTCGCACAAGTTTTTCTGGATCACCGGCACGCTTTCCAGCGTTCTCGATAACGCCCCCACCTACGTGGTGTTCTTCCAGACGGCGAATGCCATGAGCCACGATCCCGGGCCGGGGATTCTCCAGTTGCTGGACGGAAACTTTATCCGCGAAGACCTGCTTATCGCCATCAGCCTGGGTGCCGTATTCATGGGCGCAATGACCTATATCGGCAACGGACCCAACTTCATGGTGAAGGCCATTGCCGAAAGCTCCGGCATCCGGATGCCCAGCTTCTTTGGCTACATGCTGTACAGCGTTGTGATCCTGGTGCCGATCTTCCTGGTGATGACCTTAATATTCCTGTAGTCGGGAAATGGCATTGGCACTGGCCAACGCCCCGCGGCCGATTGCCGTTCAACCGACATGCCGGAGGAAACTCACCCGGCCTGTGGGTACCCACTCGGCCACGATGATGTGGCCGCCGGCGTCGAAGCACGCATCGTGCGGATGCACGAACCGGCCTGCCTGCCACCGCTCGGGCGAACGCCGCATGGCAAAACCGTCGGCCAGCACGGCTGCGGTCCACTCCGGATCGTAGCCCAAGTGCACGATCGGCTGGTTCTTTTCATCAAACAGCGTGATTCGCGCATGAAGGTCGGGTACCAGTAACAGGTTCCCCCGCTGATCGAGATTGGCGGGAAAGCTGAGCCCGTCGACAAAGCCCTGGTGCTGGCCGTCGAGCGTGAAGTATTGCAACCGGGCGTTTGCCCGATCAGCGACGGCCAGGGCCGGCGTACGCCCGGGACGGCTATCGAGCCACAAGCCGTGCGGGGTTTTCATCTTGCCGGGTGCGGTTCCTTCACCTCCCCAGGTGCGGATCCAGCGGGCGTCGCGGTCGTACTGGTGGATGTAGTGCGAGCCGTAGCCATCGGCAATGTAGAAGCCGCCGTCGGGTGCGAAGGCCACGTTGGTTGGCCGATATCCGGCCTGGTTTTGATACACGCCGGCTTCGCGCGGGTAGTCCAGCTTCCACACCACTTCGCCCTGGAGCGTGGTCTTCACAACCTGGCGATTCTTGATATCGGACAGGTAGAGAAATTCTTCGTTGCCCTCGCGGCGCACGTCGATGCCGTGCCCCCCGCCGTGATAGGCCTTGCCAAAGGAGCGAACAAAGCGGCCCTCACCATCGAACACCACGATAGCGTCCATCGGTTCACTGGCCGTGGATCGGTGCTTGATATAGATCAGCCCCGCCGAATCGACACATACGCCGTGCGTATCCCCCCAGCGGATATGCCCTGGCAACTCTCCCCAACCGTGCGTCACTTCATAGGTATACGCGCCAGAGCCAACCCGAGGTGTCTTGGAACCGGCCTTGTCTTCCATTCCCAGGAGTGTCGGACCGAGCGTGCTCGTGACGGCAGCGGCCGTGAAGGTTGCGCCGGCAGCCTTGATGAAGGTGCGGCGACTTGCGTGTGGAGATGTTTTAGGTGCAAAGGTGGGTGAGACGCCCGGTGTCGCGTTGGACCGGGGTGCTTCGGGACGCGGCGATGACGAATCGGAACACGACATGATTAGTCCCCCCAAGAATGAAGGCGAGGCAAGACAGCTTCGCGCCCTCAGGTTACTTGCCCGGCGGGTGCAAGGCGAACTTTTCTGCCGGGAAATGAATCGACCGTCGAGGGCGTCAGTCGTCGCCGCGGCGGACAAACCGCCGCAGCACGTTGGCCGTGAGCTGCGAAACGACCGAATCGATCAGCAGCGAACTCACATAGCAGATAGAACCGGCGGCAAACACGGCCCCGCCGCTGGCCGTTTCGTGGATGGCCATTTCGGCTCCGCCGCCGTCGGGATTCAACCCCCGGGCCAGAACCAGCGTTCTTGCTGGACTGTCGGCCGATACTTTATCCGTTTCGTGCCCTGAAGCTCCGCCGGGCACGCGCCGGTGCAGACTTTCCTGGCCGAAGATGGTGCCCCGCCGCACGCCGGTGCCGGCAAATACCCAGTGATCGGGTTCGACCACTTCATAGGGTGCGGCGGTCATGATACCTCGGGCATCATAAACGACCCCCAGCAGGTTCGCCTCAGATTCGTGCCGGCCGGCAAACCGGCTGGCGACGCCCCGCTGGGAGTGAAGCGTGGTATCGCCATTGCGGACGATCATGGTTTGCTCGTCCAGAAATTCCACGTCGCAGTTGATGCCGTTTCCGCCCAGGTAGATCAGGCGGCCGCCGCGTTCGAAAACCCACCGCTTCACCTTGAAGTACATCTCACTGGACCAGTACTCGGGGTGCGGCCCCAAGATCAGCACCGAGTATTGATCCAGGTCGAGCGTGCCGAAATGCAGTTGGGTTTCGGCATAGACGTCGTAATCGAATCCTTCGCGCTCCAGCCACGCCAACAGGCGCCATTCCGCTGGAGCCACGTGGCAGGCGGCGCGGCCCTCGATGGGGTCCGTCGCCTGGGTTTCCAGGTCGATGTGATTGAGTGGCTCGGGCCGGTCGAACGAGAGAGGCGCGTAATCCTCGGTGTCGTAATTGATATGCCGCGGATCGGTGTACCGCTTCAGTTCCTGCCGGGCATTGAGCGTCGGTGTCGGCGGGAAACAATCCGGATGAATGTAATTACTGCGCCCGCCAAAATTGTTGTAGGCGTTCCAGTTGATGTTGCTCAGCAGCACGGCCACGCGACTTTGCGGCCGCCGAGGTGCCACGATCCAGGGAAAGGAAAACTGCCGCGTCGCCGTGCGGGCGTGGAAGTAATACAAACCGGACCGCTCGGGCGCCGTGACATACTGCTTGTGGTGAGGGCTGGTATAGCCGTGCTTATTCCATTGCACGCCGGTTCGGGTATAGTCGCCATCGGGCGTAATCTGCATGGTCGCCAGCGGACCGTGTTCGTCGAACCACCCGATCCGCTGGACCAGGGTTTTGTTCAGTCCATACCGCCACAGGCTTAATTCGTATTCCTCGACGGCATGCACGCGAAACTCGGACCGCTCGCCCGATTGCACCCATTTGGGCCAGGCGTAGCCCAACAGGCCGTCGGCCAACAATCGGAAATGATGCGGACTCATGCCGGGCGAAACGACAACGCTGCAGCGCTTGCGGCCATAGCCATCTTTATACAAGGCAACCTGGTACTCACCCGGTGGAAGGTCTGCATGCACGGCGCCCGTGGCCCGACTGCGGGCTTCATAGGATCGACCATTTGATATGAACTCCAGCGCCACGTCGGCCAGGGCGACATACCGCTCATCGCTGACAAAACCCACTAGCATGTCGTAGTCTCACTGTTGCTGGGAAAGATCGCCTCGTATCGACCGCTGGCAGCCAGGCCCCCCATGCGTTGACAACGGCCTCCCTGTGCCTCGCTCGGTGACGTGCATTGCGGCACGAGGAAGGTCATTTCAAGCTGGTAGCTTACGGCTGACCTGAACCAAAAGAAAATGTTGCGGCGGAAATTCTCGCCCTCAGCGCGGCCCGGCGGCGCATGGGCCCTGGCCCCGGCGGGAAGCCGGGGGGCCTGCTAGCAAAACCGCGATTGACTCCAGCGGCGTTCCGTGGCAGGTTTATCGATCGCACGATCGTCTCGCGGCGGGCATCCCGCTCCTACCTCGCTCGTCGCGTGGCCATGTACGTGCCCTGTGTGTCGGCCCCAGCCTACCCAGCCAGTTCCCGCTCTCGAACTGGGTAGTCGCTGGAGGTGTGCGCTGTGGGCACGGTCAAAGCCCCAGTAGATGAAAGGCGCCACGGATGGACCTGGCCTTGCTATGCGCGTGCCTGTTATTGGCCGCAGCGGATGAGATCTCCCCGGCCGCCGCCACTTCTGGCGCAACGCCACGCGCCCAATCCAATGAGGTTGCGACCGACGCTGTGCCTCCGGGCGATGCGGCCGCCTCCAGCCCCGCGGCCCGATTGACCTTGGGCGCGGCGCAGCAAACTCCGCGGAGATCCCCACGGCAAATGGTGCCGTTTCCTCCCCGGACCAGGTCATCTGCGCCGCCGTCAACCACCGAGCCAACCGTTGCCAAGCCAGCATCGGGCACCCTATCACAGGCACCGCACAGCACTGCGGCTCCCCAAACTCCAGGGGAGCCCACCCTGGCCGAACCGACGCTGGCCGAAGGGGCAGCGGCTGATACCGCGTCTCCCGCAGATCCTCTGGCTTCAGGCACTTCACCAACTGAAACGCCGTCCGATCAGGAGGCCGCGAACGATGCCGCAGGGTTGCATGTCGATCCGCCGCAACGCCCCGGCCGGTCCGCACTCGTCCAGGCACCTTCGCCATCCAGCGAGCCGAGTGAACCGAGCAGGTTTGAGCCGGTGGAAGGCCCGCGATTGCTGATTCCCACGCCAGGAGCCGACGAAACCGCGGCCGACCATGCAACCGGTTCCATGGCACAGCCCAACCCGACCATCGAACCGCAACCGGCACCAGACGATGAACCGCCGTTACCGCGTATTCTGCCAGCCAATGCCGAGCGAAGCGCGGTACGCCGCGATCGGGAGAGCGCTAGCGCGGTGCGTCCGGAAAATGCGTCGGAGCAAATATCTCCCGCCGGGCAGCTTGATGAGCCCGTTCTCGATCCGTTCCGGAACGTCCCCTCAGGCGTAACACCAGCCTCGGGTGTAGAGCCGTTACCCAATGACAGCCTCCGTCGTGATAACGGGCTCGAGGGTGCCCCCAATGACCGCGTCCCCAATGAGAGTGGACCGAATCACAGCGACCCGAATGCCATTGAGCTGGATCGCCAACCGACCGACTTTGACCGCGGAGCCCTCATGGACCGTGCTGCGCCGCTTGACCGCAGCGGCCCCGCCCAGCGCAATGAGTTGACCGGCCGCGATGGGGCGCCGCGCAGCGTGTACTCCAATGACATTCCCGGCAGCGGTCTGGACGAACCGCGGCCAATCCAGCGGGCGACCGGCGACGGGACAAACAGCCATCTCCCCCCTGCCGCCAAGGACAGCGGCGCGCTGGTTCCCGTTCAGCCAGGCATCCGCCCCGTGGAGCCAACCTATCGCGGGGTCACTCCCGCCGGTGGTATCTCGGCAGCAGGTGCTACGCAAACCACGGGGCCGGCCACCACCACGCCGCCGCAGCGATCCGCACCGGGCACTGCCGCTGCTGCCGCTGCCCATCCCCCCGGAACCATTACAGCCGAGCCTCTTGCGGCCGAACCCGTACCGGCCGAACCGGCGCCGTCCACCACGGCCCAGCGGCTGGTAATGGAACTGTTCGCGTTCGGCTCGGTGGACGCTCGGGGCGAATCGGCTTCGGCGTCCGGTAGTTCGCCCGCTGCCGCCGGGGCACTTGCATTGAAAGACGTGCTCCAGCGCACGAGCCAGCCGTCGGAACGGTTAAACCTGATTCAGGCTTATTGGCAAATGGCGACAATGGCCGCCCAGCACCAGTCGCAGGGACAATACATCGCCATCCTGGAACAACTGGTCGATGCGTATCGGGCCGAGCCCAGCGGCATCCCTGCCGAACTGAAGGCAGCCATGGCTACGGCGAAGGCCCGGCAACAAGAGACGTTGGTTGCTTGGGCGGAAGCGTCGAGCCGATTGGGCGTCCCGGCCACCGGAGCACCCGCACTTTATCGGCCTGCCGACCTCCCCCATGCTGGCAGCTATCGCACCGAGTATGAGCACCTGTTCGCGGATCGGGTAGCTCCTCCCCGGGTTGCACTCTTGAACCAACTCTTGCCCTACCGGCATGAGGCGGTGCAGCGCAGGGCGGACGCCATGATGGCCGCCGGCGACCAGGCCGTGGCGGCCGACGAAGCCTTTCGCCGGGGCGAGCTTTCGCTTTCGCGGTTCCTCGCCGCGATCCGCCGCGAAATGGAAGAGCAGTTGCGATTCCTCCAGGATGTCGAAACGTACAACAACGAGATTGCCGAATATGCCATTTCGGCTACCGGCGGGCAGCTTCCCATCGCCACACTTGCTGAAACGCTGGTCAAGGATCCCCAGGGAGCCCGGCAGCCGGCGGCCAGCAGCGCGGCCCCCATGTCCATATCACCGTCGTCGATACCGCCATCGTCGATGTCGCCGCGGTCGCTCCCCTCAGGCAGCGTGCCAGGAACCTTACCGCCCGGCACGGCCCCGAGTAACGCGTTTCCTCCAGGCACCCTCGGCCCGCAGCCGGCCATCCCTGCTACCCCTCAGCCTCTCCGAGGGACGGTCCCACCGGGCAGCGTTCCGCCCAGCCGGCAACCTGGCGGGATTCCCACGGAAGCCTTGCCGCCGCCTGGCGGTTCCCCGAGCGCTACATCCTCCAGCCAACTGACTCCGGGCGCTGCCCTGCCGGCTTCGCCGAACGGAGTGATGCCAGCGAGCGGCAACATCAACACCAACGAACTGCCCGGCCGATCCATTCTCAAGGCGACCAGCACCTTGCCTGCGCGCGATGCCCGAGCAAACCCTCAAGGCGCGATCGGTGCGACGGACCCGCCACTGCGGCCGATCCCTCAGACCGTGCGGCCGATGTCAGCCTCGCCGACAACGGTTCCCGCAGGACCACGCTATCAGCCGCAGCGGCCCACGCCCCAGCCGACTCCCGCCCAAGGCTGGACGGCTGGCCCCGCCTCCTCCACGGATTCGGGCTCTGCCATCCGGCCCAGCAACCTTCCGCAAAATACACCATCGCAGGGATTACCACGCAGCGAGCCATCGCGTGAAAACGCCGCGCCGGAACCATCCCGTCCAGCCAATCCATCGCAACCGGTGACTCCTGCCGATGCGGCACCGCTGGACCGAATGACGCTGAAACCGGTTGACTATGGCCACGATCCATTGGCCGAACTGGCACGCTGGGCCGGCGCCGATCCGAGCCAATGTGCAGTGGGAATTCGTGACACCTTTTTCAGATCGTTGCCGGTGAATGCGCGCGAGCAACCACTGGAAGGCGCTGCGCTCTCTGGCAGCGCTGCCGCGTCGCGCTGGTGGAACTTCATCCAGCAGTTGGCCGACCAGCGCAGCTTGCACCACTATCTCGCTCAACTGGCAAGCCTGGAACAGGCAGCCATGCAGCGGCAGCAACGCGGCGCCGGCGACTATGCCTTGCTGGCCGTGCGGGCAACCCTGTACTCGGCTGAAGCCGACCTGGCGACGGCGCAGGCCAACGAATCCGTCGCTCGCACCATGCTGCGAGAAGTCTTGACGGCGGAGCTGGAACGGCTGCCGAGGTTGCCTGCCGTTCCGTCTGATGTGTCCGGCGATCCGGCGAATTCTGCCCCGTCACCGTGGCAACGTTGGCAGGCTCGGCATGTTGAAGCGGCCGCCGTGGCGGTAGCCGCTAACGCCGCCGCCGTGCAACAACTCCGTTCGCAATGGCTCGACGCGAACCGGCCCGTGGAATACGTACTCGATGCGTTGGCTACATCGAGGCAGGCTCATCAAATCTGGCTGGCGGCCGTCACGCGCTATCAGAAAAGGGATGAGCTTTATTGAGCGTTACCCCGCCAATGTCCGGTTCGCGCACGATCGGCCGCCGAGAGAATTTTGTTATTCGGCATCATCCGCGGCCATTCGGTGGACCGGCCTGAAATGCCAGCCATTTGCTGCGCTGGCGTCAAAAAAGAAATGCGTCGCCGCCCCGCAAGAGCCGGGGGTAGCCTGCCATCCAGCAACCTGGCATGCGCATGAAACAACCGCCGCGGCCCCGGAAGGACCGCGGCGGCTGACAACCGACGCGCCAAAAGTTGAGGGTAGGGGCGCCGGAGGTTACGGCGCGGGCGTGATGCCCAGCAACTGCTCTTCTTCTTCCTTGATGATGATGCGTGGCGTGACCATCATCATCAGGCTTTGCGTTTCACGTCCGATACCGACGTTCCTGAACAATCGGTTGATGTAGGGCACCTTGTTGAGAATCGGCACGCCGAACTCGTTGCGGCCCTCGCTCAACCGTTTGATCCCGCCCAGCAGCACTGTGCCGCCATCGGGGACACTCACGGTGGTTGATACCGTGACGAATGAGAACGTCGGCAACTGAACCGTGGTACCAGAGCGGCTGATCGACTGCGGCCGATCCTGGACCGGCAGGGTGCGGTCGTCGGCCGTCTGCGAACTGCCGATGGTGGTCGTTTCTTCACCGGTGAAGGTGAAGGTGTTCACCTCGCCGATGCTGCTGAAGAACGGTACTACCGTCAACCGTACAAAGCGGCGGTCGTCGGACACCACGGCTTGGACATTCAGGAACGTGCCTTCGTTCAGCACCACGATCACCGGCTGTTGGGCGGCGGCAAAGTCGCCCACCACCGGGATCACGCTGGTGACGAACGGGGTCTGCGAGGTGTCGGACACGATGGCAGACTGACCGTTGAACAGCGTCACCTTCGGGGCCTGCAGCACGTTACTGCG
>CAZEEG010000164.1:0-10769 GCA_964511065.1 uncultured Pirellulales bacterium
GGAAAAACCCCGAGACGGCTAGCGGCCCTGTCATCAACCTGGCGCTGTCCAGTTAGGCTCAAGATCCTGGTCGCAATGTCAGGGCTTCGATACCCGCCTGGCTTGCGCTGCATCAAGATAAACTCGATATCATTCTTGATGACGGCATTGGGCTCATAGGGTTTCCCCAGAAAGGAAGAGCCGTTGCCGGTTGCTTCGAAAGCTGCGTTGGCAATTTTATGCCAAATGATGGGAGCAAGATTGTCATAGCCAATCTCGCGGCAATGCTCCTGGATCGAGGCATGTAGCGGCACTACCGTATGACGGCCATTATTCTTCCGGCGCGAGAGGCAGACATCCCCTACCACGCAAATCAGACGCCCTCCAGGCACGAGAGCGTCGTAACCATTCTGCCAGACACGATCGAGCTCGCTCAGAAACTCCTCCGAAGACATCCTTTCATCTTGGTTGACTGAGAGCGACTGGCTGGCAATCGGTTACAGCGACAGTATACTGCTGGCCCTCCCGCTCATCGACCCGCCAACTGGCGAGGCAGGGCTCCCCCTTCGCCACGCCGCCCGCTCAATACGGCAAAGTCGTTCGGTTTTTTCGGCAGAATCGCACTATTGTGCATCGAATTTCAGATTACCCTCCCCCACCAGGTCGCGGAGGTAATCTTCGTCGAAGATCTGGCTGGGGGTGCGAAAGCCCGCCTCGCCACCGCCGGCGGCCACGCGCTGCGCAGCATCCAGAGCCGTGCGCACGGTGAGCGCATACGCTTCTGGCGTGATCATGGTGCCTTCGACCGCCGCGGGGCCGACGAACGCTCCTTCCTCCGTTTGGGCTTCGTCCTTCCAGGCTCGGCCCCAGAACTCGGCGAAGCCGGAGGCCCGTTGTTCGGCGGTCGGCCCCTGAAAATGACGGTCGATATACCAGCGGCCGATGGCGGAAATGGGCCATAGGCCCGCCAGGCGGGAAAGCGGCCGCCAGCGTTTGAGTCGAGCAATCGTCCGCTTGGGCATCGCCAGGTAGACCTCGATGTTGCCGATGCCGGTGGAGTACCAGGCGGAGGCCACGTCGCCCCAGGGAATGGTCATGGCGTGTCGCGTACCGCGAGGGAACGCAATCCGCTGGTCCTTCCAGGCGGGCGGCACGCGCTGGAGCTTGCCGTTGGCGCGAATTAATCCGCCCTGCGATGCGTTCTTCCAGGCCGTGCGGGCCGTGCCGCGACTGATCGTGCTGCCGCCTTCTCCGCCCGGTGCAAAGGCCAACTGAAGATGGGTGGCCCCGGGACAGCGGCGCGCCAAGGCCGCGGCGAAGCAATCGCTGGGCACCACGTCGAAGCCCACCGCCGGCATCAGAATCACGCCTGCCTCGCGCGCCGGTCCGTCCAGTTCCGCCGCGCGTTCGATCACTGCGACCTCGCCGGTGATGTCCAGGTAGCCGACACCGCTTTGGATGCAGGCCGGCATGAAGATGGGAGCCGTTTCATCGAACGGCCCGGCGCCATTGAGGACGACCGCGCGCCGCGCGCCGTCGTTGGCGCGCTCAGAACGCGCTCCAGACGACGCTTTCCAGGCTTGAAGCTGCTCCGCCACCTGGGCAGGGTCATCCAGCGGAAAGACCACGGCCGGGCAATCCAGTTCCGCGGCCAGTGCCTCGATCGCTGCCCGATTACGGCCCGCCAGCGTGGGCCGCAGTCCTCGTCGCACGGCTTCTTCGGCGATCAACCGTCCGGTGTAGCCGTTTGCGCCGTAGATCAGCATTCCATGCTCCCTGTGCTGGACAAACAAGGGGGATGACTGCGGCTGCTGCTTGCAGGCAACTGCCGCGCCCAAACGGCGTGATTGGAGTGGCTGACCGGCAGCAGGTCGAATCCAGTTGGCCGCCTGCCGTGCCGATCGGCTCTATGGTTATTGTTTGTCAGGTTCGCCGGCGGGCAGCGCCTTTTCATAAAACCGCAGCAGGTCGTCGCGGAGTTGTTTGAGCGAAGCCTCGTCGACGTACATCATATGGCCGCCTTCATAAAAGGCCATTTCCACGTTGCCCAGCCGTTGCTTTGGCAGCCCCAGGTGGTTGAAGGTGTATATGGTGGCAAAGTATGGCGTTGCCAAATCGTAGTAGCCGTTGGCCACGAACACGCGCAGGTGAGGATTCTTGACCATTGCCGAGCGCAGGGTATCCGTGGCCGAAACATACCGGTTGGTAAACGATGAGTAACTCCACGGGTGGACGTTACCGGTGAGGATCTCATAAATCTGTTCGCGGTCGAATTCCAGTTCCTCGCGCAAGTATTGATTCATGGCCGAGGTGAAGGCCCCGAACACGGCCGCGGCGCTGGCATCGTATTCGTAAGTGTCGTCCACACCATCGCGGTCGATGCCCTGGTACCGGCTATCAAATCGCCCTGCGGTGCGGTCCTGGTCGCGCATCAATTCCTTCGCAAAACGCGACATGCTGATCCGCAGGTTGGCGCGGCGTACGTAGTCGGGAGTCAAACCTGTATACAAGGCTACGCGCTGGGCGGTGGCGTCCACTTGTTCGTCAGTCAGGGTACTGCCGGCCATCAAAGCCAGCGTGTAATCAGTGGTGGCAAACCGTTCCACCTCGGCCAGCACGTCCTTGAGCGGTTTCTGCTGGAGCGACGCGTCCAGCCGCTTGTGGTACCAGGCCGTGGCCGTGTAGCTGGGCAGAAACAGGATGTACGGCAGATCGTTTGGTGTGCCAAACCGGATCGTCTGGAAGTCGATCACGCTCGAAACCAGCACCAGGCCATTCAGTTCGAGGTTGTACGTCGATTGCAAATGCCCGGCGAGGCCCGCCGCGCGCAGGGTCCCGTAACTTTCGCCACAGAGAAACTTGGGGCTGCTCCAGCGATCGAACCGCGACAGGTACAGGTAGATGAATTCGCCGATGGAACGCAAGTCTTCCTGGTAACCGTGGAACTCTTTCTTGGCGACCCCCTCGGCGGGCCGGCTAAAGCCCGTACTCACCGGATCGATGAACACCAGGTCGGTCACATCCAGCAGCGAGTAGGGATTGTCGATCACGCCCGCGGGTGGCGGCGCGGCGACCGGGTCGGCCGGCAGCTTGACGCGCCGCGGCCCTAGCATGCCCAGGTGCAGCCACACGCTGGAAGAACCGGGGCCGCCATTGAAGCAGAATGTGATGGGCCGGCGGGCGCGCTGCTGCTTGTCGCCGGCCGTATAGGCGATGAAGAACATATCCGCCCGGGGTTTGCCGTCATCAGTCTTCACGGCCAGGGTGCCGGTGGTGACTTCATAGGCCAGTTCGCGACCGGCGATGACGGCGGTGCGCTCGCGGGTAACCAGTTGGTGCTGGTGTTTAGTGCCATCGTCTTTCTTGGCGGGCTTCTCCTGCCCGACGGCCGAAGCGGTCGCCAGGCATAGGGCAGCCAGCAATAGCGGTTGGACCGCGAACGCCACGGTACGGCCATGCACCCAAGAACGCGCCATCGTGTTCCTCATGATGATGAATCTGTGGAATGTCGGGATTATCTGGATATTGCGCCGCAAATGTCGGCATCATTCCAAGCCGATCTGCCAGGATGCGGCGGATTCGGCCCGACCATGCGGGATTTGCCGCAAAAGTTGTTCGTTTACCGGAACTTTGTCACGCCATGTACATCAAGCAATGTACACCATACGCAGCTTGCCGGCTGTATGCCGTATCAAAGCCCGAGGCATCGCGGCAGCATCCGCCGCAAGCTCTCCCAAAGGTAGCACGCCGTGCGTCACCGGAAAGTCGGCGGGGCGGGGGGCCGGGTTTGAAGCCCCTGCAAGCCAGAAGGTCACCGCGTGGCTTCGCGTAAACAATGCCCTGTCTGATGATTGACGGGTGCGCCGCCAGTGTCCGGGCGTCGCACGATCGACACCGCCAGTCTTCCGTTTCCGGCGCAATGGGCCGCATTTCGGCGGGCCAGCACGAAAGAGAAGCGGTTGCCAGCGGCGCAGGTGTCAAACAATCGGCCTACTTGCGTTCGCCAGGGCCGCCAACGCCAAAGGGCAAGAACACCGAACTGGCCCTGCGCACCGCCTGAGGGTCGATTGCTTCCAATTTGCTGAGCGCTTCCTTGGCTTCCGGCAGTGGGCATGCTTTGACGTACTGCACGATGGGTACACGCACATAGCGGTGTTCTTCGTCGGCCGTGCGATAGATTTCGACCAGCCGATCCAACACTGACCAATCCTTCCACCGCGCCAGATCGGCAACCACGGTATCGACCCAGTTGGGATGGTTCAGCACCAACCGCAGGCTCGCAGCAAGCCGCTCGCGATCGATCACCTTCTCCTGCTCGCCGTGAAACCGCAGCGCCAGCACCACCGCGTTGACGTCGGAGAACACCGGTTCCTGCTCCAGCAGGATTTCCTTCTCCACCCACTCCAAACCTTTCTCGCCCGTCACGGTCAGGTAGCAGGCCACCAGGGCATCGAGCGAGCGGTCCGCCGGCTCCTTGGCTTGTTCCACCGGAATCAAGGCGCGCAGCCAGTCGGCATCGTCCGGGGTGGCGCAGAGCCCCAGCAGCGTGAGAAACAACCGCCGCTGCGAAGTGGTCGTCTTTTCATCCTCGATCCACTTGCGAAGCTCCTCGCGAGAGAGATACGGCCGCAGTTGCTGGACGACATCGTATTCGGTTCGGGCGAATTCTCCGTATGCGTCGTCGGCAATATACGGTTCCTCGTGACGCAGTCGCGGCACAAAGAACCGCAATCGCTCCACGCCTTCGGCCGGCGCCTGCGGAAGTTCCTGGGTCAAGTACTCAATCGCCCGCTCGTTCACCGGCAGTGGCGCCGACCAGTACAACTCGCCCGAATCATCCGCTCCCAGGATCAGGTAGCGATCATCGGGCTTGGGTTCCTCGGCCGGCGAAAATGACAGGACCTTGCGGAACTTGCCGTCGGCATCCTTGGCCAACCGATCGGCGCCTTTCAGGACATGCTCAACGAAGTAAGGACGGAGCCGGGTTTCCGGATTGGTGGGTTCGCCCGTCGCCCTGACAATGGCCGCCGCCTCGACCAGGCTCATCTGCCGCGTGACCGATTCGGCCGGGCCGCAAAAGGGGCACGCCATTGCGGTCACGGGAAGCACCACCATCGCCAGCAGCAAGCCGCTTGCCGCCGTGGAAAGCATCCCTGCCGATCGCCGGGAAAGCCCAACACGCGCTGTCGCACTCAACTGGGGGCGCATGATCAATCCTTGGGGACGAACGATGGAGGGCACGGTCCGGTGTGTACGCGGTGGCAGGCAGCCAGTACACGGGCATCCTGCGCACGTCATCCGTTGTGGCGTCACGTTCGGCCACCGGCGGCTTGCGCGGCCGGTGCGCCACTTGGCCTGATTTCCGGCTAATTGCTTACGTCGCTGTCGGCCGTGCCCACGTCGGAAGCTTTGCTCCCGTCCGCGCCGCCAGCGGTACTGGGATTGCCGCCGCCACCCAGCGGCAAAAACAGGCTGCCCCGCCGTACGGCATCCGGATCAATCTCTTTCAACTCGGCCAGCCTCTTTTTGGCCTCCGGCAGCGGGCAAGCCATCAGGTATTGCACGACCGGAATGCGAATCCAACTGGTCGCCTTCTCCGCCTTCTTGAACATCTCCACCAGGCGGTCCATCGATTCCCAATCCTGCCACCGCGCGAGGTCGGGAATGATCAGGTCGGCCACGTCGGGCCGGTCCAGCAACAGCCGAATCGACTTCACCAGGCGTTCGCGAGGGATAATCGTCTCGTTCTGGCCGTGGAACCGCAAGGCCATGATGGCCGAGAACGTATCGGTATACTCGGCCTTCTTGTTGGCCAGAAACAGGCCTTCCACAAACGGGAGCCCCTTCTCGCCCGTGAGCGTCAGGTAGCAGGCCAGGGCGGCATCGACACCGGTGCGCGGTTCTTCGGTGGGCGCGGTGAGCATGGCCTTGATGGTTTCGGCATCTTCCGTCGTACCGCACACGCCCAACAGGGTGAAGTAGCCGCGCCTCCGACCGGCGGGCACGTCAGGGTTCTGAATCCAGCCCATGATCTTCTTACGATCCAGCCGCGGCTTGAGAGCCTTCACGTCGTCGTAACTCGCCTTGGCAAGCTCATCGAAG
The DNA here is from genome assembly GCA_964511065.1 of uncultured Pirellulales bacterium. Taxonomy (GTDB): domain Bacteria; phylum Planctomycetota; class Planctomycetia; order Pirellulales; family S012-138; genus CALBRZ01. The sequence goes on from CAZEEG010000164.1 coordinate 6,082, forward strand.
GCGTCGCGGGCCAGGAGTTCCTCGCTGTCTTCCAGGTAGTTCTTGAAGTAGGCCAGGCGTTCCGGTCCACTGGCGGGCAAGGCGGGCAGCTTGCGGATATACTCGGCGCTGCGTTCGGTGAGGGCGGTGGGGGTTCCCCAGTTCACTTTGCCTTCGACCGTGCCCATCAACAGAAAGACGGTGCCCGGCGGTTGCATGCCGAAGTACAGCGCTTGGATCTGTTTTTTGTTTTCGAGGAATTTCTCGCCCTTGAGCAGATCGACGACTTCGAACTTGGCGGTGTAATCGTCGGCATCTTCGTTTGCTTTGCCGACCAGTCGGGCCAGGATCGCCACGTCGTTCTGGTCCATCTCCTCGGCAAACGTTAGCGCTACGGCCGTGCAGAATGGACATGCAACCGCAATCGAAGTCGCCAGCAGCGTGGCCAGGCCAAGAGCCATGGCAAAGATCGCTCCAGAACGCATGATCGGTGCCTCCCGCGGAAGGTGGGGACAGGGGGGATGGTGATGGATGGTACGGCAGGCTGCCGCGGCGGTAACTTCTGTGCGCGGTCCTGGTTCGCTGCCCTGGCAGTGGCTACGCTCGAGGGGACCGCCTGGTCGGTGAGCCGAAGGCGGCCCAGCCGCACGCACCACCGGCGGCCAGCAAAGCAGCATTCTTTATCCTAGGCCGTGGCAGGCCACGATACAACTAACCCTGATCCCCTCGGGCGAGCGAATGCCGCCGTTCCGCCAGCACGCCGGGCAGGCGATCCTGCCGGGCGGCACCCCGGTGCCGCGGCTGAATGGCTCGGGTTACAATGGGGAGAATGAGTCTTTCCCACCGCCCCGTTGAGTACACCCGGTTGTGAACGCCCCGCCTGAAGACCTGCCTCGCCGCGTGGCCGTGATCGGCGGCGGCATTACCGGCCTGGCCGCCGCGCATCGGCTGCTGGAACTCGATCCCTCGCTGGAAGTCCGGCTATTTGAATCGCAGGGGCGGGTGGGCGGTGTGCTTGAAACCTTTGAGGACGCCGGGTTCCTCTTTGAACGCAGCGCCGACAACTTTATCTCCAATGTCCCTTACGCGGTGGACTTGTGCCGTCGGCTGGGGTTGGAAGGCGAACTGCTTTCCACCAACGACGCCTTCCGCAGGGCCTTTGTCGTGCGCCGCGGCCGCCTGTACCCGGTGCCCGACGGCTTCATGCTCATGGCCGCCCAAAAAGTCTGGCCGGTGCTGACTACGCGGCTGTTGAGCCTGCCGGGCAAGCTTCGCCTGCTGGCTGAGTACTTCGTCCGCGCCAAAGCCGTCGAGGACGAAAGCCTGGCGGCGTTCGCGCGGCGGCGGCTGGGGCGGGAAGCGTTCGAACGGTTGGTGCAACCGCTGGTGGGCGGCATTTACACGGCCGACGCCGAAAAACTGAGCCTGGCCGCCACGTTGCCGCGATTTCTGGAAATGGAACGGCAGCACGGAGGACTGATTCGCGCGGCCCTGCGCCAACGCAAAGCGGCACGGCAGGCAGCCCCCAACGGTAGCCAGCCCGGCCAGCGTAACACCTCAGAGAGCGGGGCCCGCTACAGCCTGTTTCTCGCGCCGCGACATGGCATGAGCCAACTGGTTGAAGCGCTCGCTTCCCGGCTGGGCGAAAATGTGATCCAACGGCAAACCCTGGTGGTGCGGCTCGAGGCCTCGGCCAATCCGCAGCCTGCGGACCGGTGGAACGTTCACTACCGCCACGGCCAGGAGGAAGGCCGATACTCCGCCGACGCGGTCATTCTGGCGATTCCCGCCTACCACGCGGCAACGCTCCTGCAACCGCTCGATGCATCGCTGGCCGCCATGCTCAACGAGATTTCCTACGCGGGCAGCGCGATCGTTTCGCTTGGCTATCGCCGCGACCAGGTACGGCACCCGCTGAACGGTTTCGGGTTTGTCGTGCCAGCGGTGGAAGGGCGCGAAATCCTGGCCGGCAGTTTCAGCAGCGTCAAATTCCCAGGCCGAGCCCCGGACGATTCAGTACTGATCCGCGTGTTCTTGGGCGGTTCCAGCCATCCACACCTGGTGGAAGCCTCGGACGACGAACTGCGCACCATCACCCAGCGCGAACTGCAAGAACTGCTGGGAGTTACGGGGCCGCCGCAGGTGTGCCACGTCACCCGCTGGGCGCGGCGGATGCCGCAGTATCACCTCGGCCACCTGGACCGCGTGGCCCGGATTGAAGCCGCCGCGGCTGCGCACCAGGGACTGGCCCTGGCCGGTAGCGCCTACCGGGGCGTGGGTATTCCCGACTGCATCCGCAGCGGCGAGGCCGCAGCCAATCGCCTGCTGGGCCGAAGCGAGCCGGTTAACCAAGATATCCAAAGAGATTAGGCCAAAGAGGGTTCACGGTGTGCGCCCTTGCCAAGGCAACCTCCCTGGCTGGCGCCGACTTCGGTCCCCCCCATGAACTTGGAAGTTCCTTGCTAGGCAATTCGCCGCCTAAACCAAAAACCAATAAAGATTTGCGGTTGTGGGACCACCTCGGCGGGGCAAAGAACCTATTGAGCCCAGCGGCATTCTTCTGGCATCATCCAGCGATGCTAGCTGGCCCTGTTTCCCCTCGCCTGGAGGCCCAAAGCCGTGAAGATGGTCCTGTTCCCTGCGGTGGACGACGCCCGGCTGAAACGTATCGAAGCGGCAGCCGGAACCATGCGGGTGGTGAACGCCTCGTCAGAAGCTCAGGCCTCGCAAGAACTTGTGGATGCCGACGCCTTCTTCGGCAAGATCACGCCGGCCCTGCTGACCGTGTCGGGCAAGCTCCGCTGGATTCAAACACCCACGGCCAGCCTGGAACATTACATCTTTCCCGAACTCGTGGAACACCCCTCGACCCTAACCAACATGCGAGGGCTGTTTTCCGACGTCATCGCCGACCACGTCTTCGGTTATATCCTCTGTTTTGCCAGAAACTTGCATCTCTACATCCGGCAACAGATGCAGTGCCGCTGGGAACCGCTGGGCGGGGAGAGCGCCCGAACCGATTTCGTTTCCGGGCCGGGCGTGGTGTCGGCCATGGATCGGGCCCACATCCACGTGGCCGATACAACGCTGGGCGTGGTTGGCTGCGGGGCGATCGGATTGGAAGTTGCCCGACGCGGCACGGCGTTTGGCCAACGGGTGATTGGCGTTGATGTGCGGCCCAAGACGCCACCGCCCGGCGTGGAAGCCATCTGGTCGCTGGATCAACTGCCCAGGCTGCTGGCCGAGTCGGATTTTGTGGTCATCGCCGCCCCGCACACGCCGCAGACGGCCGGCATGTTCGGAACCGAACAGTTCAGGCAGATGAAAGAAACGGCCTACCTGATCAACATTGGCCGGGGCGCGATCGTCAAGCTGGATGAATTGGCCGCCGCGTTGGCCGCTGGCACCATTGCCGGGGCTGGCTTGGATGTTTTTGAGGTGGAACCATTGCCGGAGGACCACCCCCTGTGGCGGATGGAGAACGTGATCATCACGCCGCACGTGGCCGCCGCTTCGCCGCGGATTGCCGAGCGTCACCTGCAAACGCTGTTGGACAACATCGGCCGCTTCGTCCGCGGCGAGGAACTAGAAAACGTGGCCGACAAGTCCCAATGGTTTTGAGGCGCTATAGCGCCCGCACGTTGATGGCGAAGCGATGGTTAGAAAACGTCGCGGACAAGTCCCAATGGTTTTGAGGTAGAGATAGGGTATCGGAGATCGGTCGTTATCCCGGTCTTCCTCCCCCCCTCAAACCATGCGTGCGAATCGCCCACACGCGCACGGTGCGCAGAGTTGTGACAGGAATGGTTGTAGGGCCGGTACCATCGGCCGCGAACCATGAGCGGGCCGTGGATGGGGTTCCGAGGGTGGACCGTTATTCCACCCGCATTGCGCGGGGCAGATCGCCGGACCTGCGGGGCGTATTGTGCAACCGGCCGGTATTGAATCGTTCCGATCGGAACGCATCGAGCGCGATGCGCGGCCTGGCAAACAAACAGGCCGCCGGGCTGTTGCCAACCCGGCGGCCTGGTTCAAACTTCAGATGGTCCAATCAACTGGCGGTGTGCCGCGCGGCGATTATTCGTCGCCGCTTTCCTTGGACTCGCTTTCCTGGTCGTTGCCTTCGGGCACCGTCACCGGTTCGGCTTCCTTGGTCACCTTGCCTTGGAAGACCAGGTGGCGGCCGTCGGCCACTTCCTTGATGTCGACCACCACGGTATCCATGCCTTGGAATTCGCCCTTGAGCAGTTCCTCGGCCAGCGGGTCTTCCACGCGGTGTTCGATCGCGCGCCGCAGCGGGCGGGCACCGAAGTCGGTGTTGGAACCCTCCTTGATGAGGAACTCCTTGGCGGCATCGGTCAGTTCGAGCTTCAGGCCGCGCTCGGACAGCCGTTCGCGAACCTTGCCCAGCTCGATGTCGATGATGTTCTTGAGGTCGTCCAGGTTGAGGTGCCGGAACACGATCAGGTCGTCCAACCGGTTGAGGAACTCCGGCCGGAACACCTTTTCGATCTCGTCCTGCACGCGCTCCTTCATGCCTTCGTAGCTGGCGTCGGCATCCTGCTTCACAAAGCCGAAAGCCGACTCGTTCTTGATGGCGCTGGCTCCCGCGTTGGTGGTCATGATCAGGATCACGTTGCGGAAGTCAACGTTGCGGCCGAAGCTGTCGGTCAGCCGGCCTTCTTCCATCACCTGCAGCAGCATGTTGA
>CAZEEG010000165.1:0-10572 GCA_964511065.1 uncultured Pirellulales bacterium
CGGTGAAGATTGCTTGCGACATGGTGCGCGAAGGCCTGATCGACGAGAAAACCGCCGTGCTGCGGATTCCGGCCGGCGACCTCACCCAACTGCTGCTGCCCAGCTTCGACCCGACCGCCAAGAAGTCGGCCACCGTGCTGACCACCGGCTTGCCAGCCTCGCCGGGTGCGGCCGTGGGCAAGTTGGCCTTCACGGCCCAGGAAGCGGTCGAGCGGGCACGCGACGGCGAGCAGATCATCCTGGTCCGCAAGGAAACCAGCCCCGAGGACGTGGATGGGATGCACGTGGCCGCTGGCATTCTCACCAGTACCGGCGGCATGACCAGCCACGCCGCGGTGGTTGCCCGCGGTTGGGGCCGCTGCTGCGTGGCCGGGGCCGGCGAGATCGAGATCGACGAGCGGGGCCGCAAGATCAAGGTGGCCGGTAGGGTCTTCAGGCACACCGATACCCTCAGCATCGACGGTTCCACCGGCGAAGTCATCGAGGGCGAACTGGCTCGCAAGGAGCCCAAGCTTTCGGGCGACTTCAAGACCGTCATGGAATGGGCCGACAAGTACCGCACCCTCAAGATTCGCACCAACGCCGATACCCCCGGCGACAGCAAGCGGGCTCGCGCCTTCGGTGCCGAAGGGATTGGCCTGTGCCGCACCGAACACATGTTCTTCGAAGGCGAACGCATCACCGCGATGCGCGAGATGATCCTCGCCGAGAACGAAGACCAGCGCCGGGCGGCCCTCAAGAAGTTGTTGCCGTTCCAGCGCAAGGACTTCGCGGGCATCTTCAAGGCGATGGATGGCCTGCCGGTGACGATCCGGCTGCTCGATCCGCCGCTGCACGAGTTCCTGCCCAACGACGCCAAGAGCCAGGCCGAGATCGCCGAAACGCTCGGCGTGAAGCCGTCCCATGTGAAGGCGCGGGTTGCCCAGTTGCACGAGGCCAACCCGATGCTCGGCCACCGCGGTTGCCGCCTGGCCGTGACCTATCCGGAAATCCTCGAGATGCAGGTAACGGCGATCGTGGAGGCGACCATCCAGTGCCTCAACCGCGGCATTGATGCCCAGCCGGAAATCATGATCCCGCTGATCGGCACCGCCCGCGAGTTGCAGGTGCTCCGCGAGTTGACCGAAAAGACGATCGAGGCCGTCAAGACCGCGAAGAAGTACGACAAGCCGCTGGATATCCCCATCGGTACGATGATCGAGATCCCGCGTGCGGCACTCACTGCGGATCAGGTGGCCGAGTACGCCGACTTCTTCAGCTTCGGCACCAACGATCTCACGCAGATGACGTTCGGCTACAGCCGTGACGACGTGAACAGCTTCCTGCCGGATTACATCAAGCACGAGATTCTGATTCACGACCCGTTCCAAACGCTGGATACGGTTGGCGTGGGCCAGTTGGTCGATATCGCAGTGGAAAAGGGCCGTGGTGCTCGTGCCGACCTCAAGTGCGGCATCTGCGGCGAACACGGCGGCGATCCGGCCTCGATTCAGTTCTGCCACAAGGTGGGCCTGGATTACGTAAGCTGCTCCCCGTTCCGCGTGCCAATCGCCCGGATGGCTGCCGCCCAGGCCGCGCTGCAAAACGGCGAGAAGTAACCACTTGTCCGGCCCCTTTGGCCGGACCTGACAACAGGCTGCTCGAAGATGCGGTGACGCTCCCCTGCTGATCCGCGCCCGCTCGGTGGAAACCGGCGTAGCGGCAATCTGACCGCCGCTACCCGGCCAGGGACCGGGCCCGCCGCAACGGCACTGCGCAACGGCACTGCGCAGCGGCAGTGCGCAGCGGTGCTGCGAAACGGCCGCGCACAAGGGGTGCGCCGCGTCCCCGCTAGGGGGCAATGGTGGGGCAATGGCGTTTGATAACGGCGGTTGAACAGAGCGCTTGTTAACCGCGGGCAAGATCGCGGTGGCGCGGATGGGCCCTGGCGATCCGGCCCGTTGCTCTCTGATGAAGTTCAAGGTGTGCCATGATCACCCGCGACGACGTCCTCAAAGTATCGCTGCTGGCCCGGCTGCAACTGGACGAGCAGCAACTGGAGCTGATGGCCCAGCAGATGGCGCGGATCGTCGAGTATGTCGATCAGCTTGCCCAGGTGGATACCTCGGGCGTGGAACCGATGGCCCATCCGTTTGAGCTGACGAACGTCGTTCGCGAGGCTCGCCCGGGCGAGTCGCTGGACCGGGAGCAGGCCTTGGCGACCGCCCCGCGTACCGACGGCGAATGTTTTCTGGTTCCGGCCGTGCTGGGGGAGTAGGCCATGTCGTCTTTGCAGACCGCCATCCACCTGCGCGACCAACTCGCCCAAGGCGGGCTCCAGGCGAGCCAACTCATCGCGGATACCTTCGCCGCGATCGATCGAGGCAATGCCAGCCTGAATGCGTTCCTTTCGATCGAAGAGCAGGCCGCGGCCCTGGAACAAGCGGCGGCTGCCGACAGCCGCCGCGCCTCGGGCGAAACCGCGGGCCCACTGGCCGGTTTGCCGGTCGCCATCAAAGACAACATCTGCCAGGCGGGCCATAAGACCACCTGCGGTTCGCGGGCGCTCGAAAACTTCGTGCCGCCCTACAATGCCACGGTGGTGGAAAAGCTTCGCGAGGCCGGCGCCGTGATTGTGGGCCGAACGAATCTTGACGAGTTCGCCATGGGTGGCTCGACGGAGAACAGTTACTTTGGCCCCTCTCGCAATCCCTGGAATCCCGAGCACGTACCCGGTGGTTCCAGCGGTGGTGCGGCCGCGGTCGTAGCGGCCTCCATGGTCCCGCTCTCGCTGGGCAGCGATACCGGCGGCTCGATTCGCCAGCCCGCGGCCCTGTGCGGCGTCACCGGTTTGAAGCCCACCTATGGCCGCGTGAGCCGCTATGGGTTAGTGGCCTTTGCCAGCAGCCTCGACCAGATTGGCCCCATTGCCGGCACTGCCCAAGATGCCGCGCTGTTGCTGCAAGCCATCGCCGGGCACGATCCGCGCGACAGCACCTCGGCCCACGAACCCGTCCCCGACTACCTGCAAGCCATCGAACAGCCACTGGCGGGCTTGAAGATCGGCGTGCTTCGCGAACAGCTTGCCGGCGAGATCGACGCCGAGGTGAAAGCTGCCGTGGAAGCGGCCCTGGAGGTGTTGAAGACCCAAGGCGCCCAGTTGGTCGATGTCGAACTGCCGCACAGCAAGTACGCCGTCGCCACGTATTACGTGGTATCCGCCAGCGAGGCCTCCAGCAATCTTGCCCGGTACGACGGCGTTCACTACGGGCATCGCACCGACGAGTGGGCGATGCGGGAAGCCTTGCGTAATGAGGAGGCGGAACTGAAGGTTGCGGGCGACGAGGCGGCCGTGGCCCAGTTGGATAGCCCCCTGGTGCGGATGTATCGCCTCAGCCGGTCGGAAAGTTTTGGCGTGGAGGTGCAGCGGCGGATCATGCTGGGCACCTATGCCCTAAGCGCCGGTTATTACGATGCCTACTATCGCAAGGCACTTCAGGTGCGCCGGCTGATCCGCCAGGATTACGACGCGGCCTTTCAGCAGGTGGACCTGCTGGCCGGCCCGGTAACGGCAACCACGGCCTTCAAGATTGGCGAGAAGTGCGAAGACCCGCTGGCGATGTACCTGGTTGATTTGTTTACGGTGGGGGCAAACCTGGCGGGCATCCCGGCCATGTCGGTCCCCTGCGGTTTCAGCACCGCCGGCCTGCCGATCGGCTTGCACCTGCAAGGCCCGGCTTTCGCAGAAGCCCGACTGCTCCAAGTGGGCCATCAATATCAGCAGGCGACGGACTGGCACACGCGGCGGCCATAACCGCGGTACCGAATCCACGCTGCCGGTTCGCGGGCGCCAGCTTGCCCTCTTGCATCTGCAATTGACATGGCCCGGACCGGCGCTCAAGATGCTTCGTCCGGTTGCGGTGGAGGCCAGCGGACGTCGGGCGGCGCGGATGCCGCCCCGCCGGCCCGGTATGCGGCCGATCTTGTTGCGGAGTCACGGTGGCGATGAGCGTGTTACTGCGTTGCGCGCTGCTTTTGGTCGCTTCAAACGTCTTTATGACCTTCGCCTGGTATGCCCACCTGAAGGACCTGCGGGCAAAGCCGTGGTACGTTGCCGCGCTGATAAGCTGGGGGATTGCCCTGTTTGAGTACCTGATCCAGGTGCCCGCCAACCGGATTGGCTACACGCAGCTTTCGCTGGCCCAGCTCAAGATTCTGCAAGAGGTGATCACGCTCGGCGTGTTCATCCCCTTTGCCGTGTTCTACATGAAGCAGCCGATCCGCTGGGATTTTGTGTGGGCGGCGCTGTGCCTGTGCGGGGCCGTGTACTTCATGTTCCGCGGCGGCCTGGGCGGTTCGTAAGCCTCGCGCAGCATGGATCACCCCAAGGGGGCCGCGGTTCATAGCTCGTCATAGCTCGCCGCAGTAAATCCGCCGGCCGGGCAGCATGGTCGGAAGCTCCTCCTGCGGAACGACCTGGCCCTCGCATATGATGGGTACGCCAGACACCAACACGTGCCGAACGCCGACCGTTAATTGGTTGGGGTCTTCGTACGTGGCCCGATCCGCAATGGTGGCCGGGTCGAACACCATCAAATCGGCATGGCCGCCCTGGTGGATCGTGCCGATGCCGGGCAGTCGAAAGTGCCGGGCCGCCAGCCCCGTCGCCTTGTGGACGGCCTCCTCCAACGAAAACAGCTTCCAGTCGCGAACTGCCGCCCCCAGCCAGCGGCCCGCCGAGCCATACATGCGGGGGTGAACCGCGCCATCCGGAAAATAAATGCCGTCGGTCCCCAAGATGCAGCGGTCGTGCTGGAGCATGGGACGAACGATCGGGTCCTCGCCCTCGTCAAACACCAACAGGCAGGCCAACCGCTCCTCAAGGAGCAGATCGTAAAGCACGTCTTCGGGCGGTCGCCCCTGCTCGGCGACGTACTGGCTGAGCGGTTTGCCCTGGTGGACTGCGTTATCCCTGCCCGGCATCCAGGCAATCGTGATATGGTCGAGGTCGAGCTTGTAGGCGTCCAAGCCCGCGGCAAAGCGGCGTTTGGCCTCAGGCTGCCGCATCCGGGCCATCGCCGCCAGCGGGCCGTCGTCCCACACTTCGTTGGGCAGCAGGAAGTTAAGCATGGTGGAGCCGGGCTGGTAGGGATAGACGTCGAACGTCAAGTCAACGCCGCTCTCCACCACCTCGTCGATGAACGCCAGCACTTCTTCGACCTGGGCCGGCGATTCCCCTTTCAGATGGGAAATGTGCACCCGGACCCCGGCGCGGCGGCCAATCTCCACGGCTTCTCTCAGTGCGGGCATCAGGCCGATCTTGTACCGCACGTGAGTCACATAGAGGCCATCGTACGGACGGAGCGCTTGACAGGCGGCCACCAGTTCATCGGTATCGGCATAACATTGGGCGATATAGTCCAGGCCGGTGGAAAGCCCCACGGCCCCCTGCTCCATTCCGCGGCGAATGCCGGCCTGAATCTCCCGCATCTGGTAATCGTCGGGCCGGCGGGGACCAAAACCGCAGGCCGCCGCCCGCAAGTTGGCATAGGGTACGTGCGCGGCCACGTTCTGCACATTGCGGCCGGCAAGCAGGTTCAGGTACTCGTCCCAGGATTGCCAACCGGTGTATTCATCGAGCCGCAAGGCATTGAGCGAACGGAGATAGAAAAACCATTCGCGGACATTCTCGGGGTTAACCGGCGCGTAGGAGATGCCGTCGGCCATCAGCACTTCGGTGGTGAAGCCCTGCGTGGTCTTGGGGACCAGGTGCGGCGTTCGCAGCAGCCAACCGTCGGAATGATTGTGGACGTCGATCAGTCCCGGCGCAACGACGAGCCCGGTGGCGTCGATCTCGCGGGCCGCATTCGCACCGTTCAGTTGTCCCACCTGGGCGATGCGGCCTTCGGCCACGGCCACGTCGGCCTGGAAGCGGGGGGCCTTGGTGCCATCGATCACGGTGCCGCCGCGGAGGATGAGGTCGAACAAGTCCGGGCCTTTCACTTGCTTGGTGGGGGGGATCAGGCAGAAACACATCGGGCCCCGAGAATCGTGAACCACGAGTCAGGCCCCAAAGAGCAGACGGCTTTAGCTTATCCGAGAGAAATCGCCTTGAGCAGCGCCGTGCCCCCCCGAAACTCGCCCGGCGACCGACGAGGCCATCGATAAGGTTACCGACAAGGCCACCGACAACGTTACTGACAACGGCACTGACGCTGCCAAAGAGCAACCAGCGAACCAGTTTCGGCATCACACCTGGAACACGCCCAGCCGGAACGGTTCGATATTCGCCCGCCGGGTTGCTATCTCCAGCGCGAAGATCAGTTCGTCGCGGGTGCGGGTCGGCTCGATGATGCGGTCGACCCAGCCCCGGGCGGCCGCGTAGCGCACGTCCATTTGGCGTTCGTAGTCGCTGTGGACTTTCTCCCGCAGGGCTTCCAGTTCGTCGGCATCCACTTCGTGGCCAGAGCGTTTGAGGCTGGCCACGGTGATGTCGAGCAGGGTGTTGGTGGCTTGGGCGCCGCCCATCACCGCGCAGCGCGCCGTGGGCCAGGCAAAGATGAAGCGGGGATCGAAGGCTTTTCCGCATAGTGCGTAATTGCCGGCGCCGTACGAGCCTCCCAGCAGCACAGTGAGCTTGGGGACGCGGCTATTGCTGATGGCGTTGACCAGCTTGGCCCCGGCCTTGATGATGCCCTGCTGTTCGCTGTCGCGGCCGACCATGAATCCGTTTACGTCCTGGAAGAACACGATCGGCAGCCATTCCTGGTTGCACGACATGACAAACCGCGCGGCCTTGTCGGCGCTGTCCACATAGATCACGCCGCCGAACTGGATCGGTCCGTCGGCCGGCCGAACCTGCTGATGCTGGTTGGCCACGATGCCCACCGGGAATCCGCCGATCCGCGCCTGGCCGCACACCAGCGACTTGCCATATTCGGCCTTGTATTCATCCCAACTGCCGGCATCGACCAGGCAGGCCAGCAGGTCGCGCACGTCGTACGGCTTGCGGCCATCGACGGAGATCAGTTCATCGAGCCGGGCCACCGATTCGCCCGGTTCGCGCGCAGCGGCGCGCGTAAAGGGCGGCGGTGGATCCTCGGGATCGGGCCGCACGGCCGCCGCCAGGCGCCGCAGTCGCGCCAGGCAATGTTCATCGTCGGGATCGCGGTAGTCGATCGTGCCGCTGATCGTGGCATGCATCTCGGCTCCGCCCAGTTCCTCGCTGCTGGCCTTCTGACCGATTGCACTACGGACCAGGGCCGGACCGGCCAGGTAGAGCCCCGAACCTTCTGTCATGAGAATCTTGTCGCACAGCACCGGCAGATACCCGCCGCCGGCCACGCAATTGCCCATGATAGCTGCCACTTGCCCGATGCCGGCAGCCGAAAGCACGGCATTGTTGCGGAAGATGCGGCCGAAATCGTCTTCGTCGGGAAAGACATCCTCTTGCAGCGGCAGAAAGATGCCGGCCGAATCGACCAGGTAGATCAACGGCAGTGCATTTTGAAAGGCGATCCGCTGTGCCCGCAGCACTTTCTTGGCCGTGGCGGGGAAGAAGGCCCCGGCTTTCACGGTTGCATCGTTGGCCACGATCATGTGCCGCCGTCCGGCGACGCTGCCAACGCCGACCACCACGCCCGCCGCGGGCGCTCCGCCCCATTCCTGGTACATCTCCCAACCGGCCCAGAGGCCCAGTTCCAAAAATGGCGAGCCCGGGTCGAGCAGCCGTTCGAGCCGTTCGCGGGCTGTCAGTCGCCCCTTGGCGTGTTGCCGCTGGATGGCGGCTTTGCCTCCGCCTAGACGAATGTTCGATTCTTCGGCGGCAAATTGTGACCAGAGGGCGGAAAGCGACGTCATCGTGACCGGCAACCCTTTGCAAAACCGAGGTGCATGAACGAATGGCCGCGCGGCACCGGCAGTCAATCCGCCGGAGATGGCAATGCGCGCCGCACCAAAATATAAAACGCCGGGGAACCTCGCGGCAAAGGCGATATTCCCCGGCGGGATTCGCGATGGAAAATCCAGATGCGAAAGTGTGGGTTGGCTAGTAGCTGATGTTGATTGCCATCTGCTGTTCGTTGCCCACGAACCGCCAGTTATCCCAGGTCTTGGTCGGTTCCCAAGGAAGCTGAGCATAGACCACGCCGTAAGGCACCATCAGGTGGCTCGTTCCCGGCGGTACCCGCCAACGATTGCCGTTGATGAGAACGGGCTGTTCCACGCCGGTCTGGTTATTGAAGATCAGCTTGCCTTGAACGACGCGTTGCATCTCTTGCCGGAAACCGTAGTCGGTCCGCATCTTGCTCAAGATGGGCAGTTCTTGCGTGGCGTTTTGCCGATCGATCAGCGCGCCGGCCAGGTTATTCACCTCGGTCACCAGGCTGCTCATCTGCGTTTCCAAGTTGGCGACACGGTTGGCCAGTTGGCGGACTTCCTCGGTTTGGCCGGTATCGGGGGTCGGGGTGGCACTGGCCCGCTGCGCGAGCTTCCGTTCCAACTCGTCGATGCGAGCCCGCAGCGTGGCCAGGTCATCGCTGCTATTGTTCGCTGGTTGGATCAGGGCCGAGCGGTCTTCCGGATTGGGCGGTCCTTGGGTCAGGTTGACATTAGGCGTGGTGGCTTGGCCCCAAGCCGTGCTGGCGATCAAACACACCCAAGCGGCAGCAAACAAAGTATTTCGTTTCATCTCGGATTCTCCCGCATCGTGGCATCGAGGGATCCGACCGGCCGGTTCCCCCCTGCACTCCTGTGAAATGGTTTCCCGCACACAACCATCGCAACCCGGGTGGTCCGCAACGGTTCTCCAACGATCAAACTGGACGCAACCGGTCCAGACGGTTCCATCCTAACGAGCGCCGATGGGTATCTCTAGCAAGCCGCCAACGTTTTCAGTCCCAGCGGTGACAGCAGTGCCGGCAAAGTCGGCGCGGTTTATCCAGTGTGAACCCGCCGCGACAAAATCCCCTGGATAGCCTCGCGGCAGGGCCCGGAATTCGCCTTCCAGAACGCGCCAGTCGCTCCGTCATTTCCGCTTGATCCCACACCGGGAAACGCTGGCTACCGCCTGGCAGAAATGCAACTGACATGCCAGCGCCGGCAGCCATATCAACGCGGGTAGCGGCGACGCAAGCAATCCAGCTATTCGCGCAGCAGGTTCGTCAACGGTCTCGCCCAGCCGCTAACGAGGGGGCACCGCGGAAAAGAGCAGAACAAAGCCTTAACGTGATGGCGGCCAATCGGTCCGTGGCCGGCGAAGCGATGGCTTTGTGACCTGGCGATCGAGCTGAATAAAAGAGTATGCCGCCGGATACGATCTCCACGCGGGAAAGCGAGCGCTCAGCGCGCTGTCATTCGGCAGGGTGAGATACAGCCTCTATGGAAGCGGCGTGATGACCCGAGGGAAGACGGCGGGCGCCACCCGCACCGGCGCCATCACCTTGTAGGATACATGGCGCCGAAAGGGGGCGACCGACAGCAAGAGAAGCAGGGCAAAAGCGCTGCAGCGTACGATCCGGCGTGCCGCCAGCAACCGTGGCGGCCAGAGCCTGGTCAGAATCCATGGCCCAAGGGGATGCTGACCAATGCGATCGCGCCGTTAGCGACGGCTGTCGCGCCGGGCCTGTGCGCGCCGGCCCCGGCTAGAAACGTGGCCCCGCACCCGCGTCGTGACTTGCGACTTGAGTTGCAGGGCTTCGTTGAGGTCCCCTTCCAGGTTCCGCTCCACCCACTTGGGACGGGGCTTCAAGACACTCCATTCCTTCGGGGGCCGGTGGCGGATGAATCGACCGTTGGGCGAAGCAAGCATGTCCCGCACAGCCTGCCTCATCCTGGCAGCGGTTTCTTGCGCGGCGGAATGTTGGGTTGCTGAATGGTTCTGCGAATTCTCATTCACGGGAACACCTCCTGGTTCGTGCAAACGTGAGCTTCGACCGGCTTACCGTGTGATGGATCGCTCGATGCCGCGTAGAAAGCGGGTCGGCGATGGAGCAGCGGTGCTGGAGAACACCCCCTCAGGCGGAACAAACCGCCAGAAGTAAAACCGGCGTGATTTACCCTCGTGCAACTCGCGCGCCACGCCCTGAGAAGGGGCGGCCCACGGCCGATCGACCACTTGGCTTGCCGCCCCGGTGTATGCCGTAACCTGTTTCTTTTAAATGGCTTGCGTTTGTCGGCCTGGTGGCTGCTGGCAGCGGCGGGCTGTCTTTGCATTCGCCGCCTGATGGCGAAGCAGAGCGGGTCACCTGAGAGGGTGATTTCACGGCGGTCAGGGGACTTGGTGGGGGCGCGTTCCAACCGTCCTCATCACCCTCAACGCGCCGTAGCGGTTCATGAGGAGAGCAGGGTGTTTGCGTCCATCGCACCGCAGCGGCCTGTCCCCGAAATGCCAGCCGCAGGGAGAGGGACGAATAAACGGAGGTGGATTCGGCTGCGCCCTCGGGTAGAATCGTTACCCAGCGGACGGACGCCCGCAGCATGCGCTCCAAGACCGCGCCCGTGGAGCGGGAACAGACTCCCCACGGCACCGCCGAGAACGGCTGCTTACCCGGGGCCATTCTGGGGTCGCCTGCGCGTGAAGACCGGCCGTGCCTG
>CAZEEG010000166.1:0-10541 GCA_964511065.1 uncultured Pirellulales bacterium
CATCGGCGATGTATCGTCGCATCATTGCCGGGTGGCGAGCACCCGGCCTACGCGCACTTACCGAACCGCGGCACGCGCGGTTTAGCGGCTTTCGTCCAGCGTTACCGGCACGGTGATTTCCTCGCCGCCGCGGATCACGGTGACGTTCACGCGGGTGCCGGGCTTGTAGCTTTCCACGATGGTCAGCAGCTCATCCACGGTGCGGATCCTTCGCCCTTCAATCGCGACCAACAGGTCGGCAGCGCTGCGGTCAATTCGGGTGCGCTCATAGATGTAAGGGCCCTGCCGCCGCTGCTCGCGGATCATGCGGAACCCTTGCAGCCCGGCCCGGTCGGCGGGGCCGCCCTCGATCACCGTAGCGATCAATAGCCCCTCATCGGTTTGCATCACTTTGCCAATGCCGATGTCGGCTCGGATCACCCGGCCGTTTTCAATGAGCTGCGGCACGATGCGGGCGATGGTAGCTACGGGAATGGCGAATCCCACCCCCGCGCTCTGCCCGGTGCTGCTGGCGATGGCCGTGGTCATGCCGATCATGCGGCCGCGGCTATCCAGCAGCGGACCGCCAGAGTTGCCGGGATTGATGTCGGCATCCAGTTGGATGATCGACTTGATGGTGCGGCCATTACGGCTGCGCATCGAACGGTTCAAACTGCTGACGATGCCGATGCTCAGCGTGCGTTCCAGCCCGAACGGGTTACCGATGGCGTAGACCTTCTGCCCCACCAGCAGCGTGTTGGAGTCGCCGTAAGGCACCGGATGCAAGAGTTCGGCGGGAGCATCAATCTTGATCACGGCCAGGTCGTTATTGGGATCGGTGCCCACCGGGCGTGCGTCGTACGTGTCGCCATCGTAGAGCGTGACCTGGATTTCGCGCGCACCCTCAATCACGTGATAGTTGGTGAGGATGTGGCCCTCGGTATCGAGCACGCTGCCCGATCCGGCCCCTTCAGACGGCACTTCCTGAAAGAAGAAGTTGTCCACGCGAACGCTCCGCGTGTTGATGTTCACCACACCGCGGTTCACCTGCTGGTAAACGAGGACGTTCACCCGTTCTTCAGGCGTCAACTCCTGGAACCGCTGGCGGTCGATCTCCTCGCCGCGGGCCACCGGCAACCCGCCAGCACCGGGGATGGTTTCCGGCGCGGCTCCCGCACGAGGCACTGCGGGTGGAGCCTGCCCTTGCGCCATGGCCGAAGCGGTCATCTGCGGGGCAGGCTGCAAGGTCAGCGCGACCGTGGCACCCACAAAGGCAGAGAGAACGCACAGCAAAAGACAGTTCTTCATGGCGTCGATCCTGACAGTTCGTGATACGTTTTCCTGATGGTTAGGCGCATAACAAATCACCACGCGCGTCCCCGCCACAATTCCGCCTGGCAGTTGCCGGCGCATTCCGCCGCGGCGGGCGCACCAGCGGCAACCGCCGGACCGCCAAACCAATTGGCATGAGCTTCCCAGACGGCTTACCGATGGTCCGTCCGGACTGTGCCTTGGGTTATGCCGGCTTGTGCCAGCGCGATATAGTTGGGCCGGTCGCTGGGCAGGCGATGCCGGAACTCGGCCACCACGCGGCCGGCCGAGACGACAAACACCCCGGGCATCTGCCGCACGTCGCCGCGTACCCGGCCAAAGCCGCAGCGGTCCAACAGGGCCACTTTGAACCCTCGCAACCACACCGTCGGATGCAGCAGCCGCGGCAAGCTTCCGCGTTCCAGTTCGAAGATCCGGTATGCCAGCAGGTGCGGGTCTGCGATACGTGGGACATCGTCCAAGCCATATTGGCGGAACAGTTCGCCCGCTTCCTCGTCGCTGGTTTGATGCACCAGCACGATCCCCACGCCCGCCGACTCGATCGCCCGGCGTTGCTTTTGCAGATCGCTCAACGCTTCGCGGCAGAATGTGCAACCATTGTGCCGCAGCAGCACCACCAGCCGCGGTTGCTGGCGCGATAAGCCCAGCAGGTTCTCTTCCGTATGAGCGACCAGTCGAGCCAAGTCGGCCAGTACCGGCGCGCACGGGGCGGGTACGCGCGGAGCGTTTTCGTCGTCGCTCGGGTGGGGCGCGTCGGATGGATTCTCGCTGGGTGTGCTGTTGGGGTCCATATCAGTCTATTTTCGCGCTATGGCAGCGGCCGGAATTTTCAATCGTACGTATCCATCGCCGCCGAAGTTCTCCGCCGGCAGTTCAAGCAGGTATTCGGCGCTCTGGTCCGAGGGAACCTCGAATGCCAGAACGTCGCTTAGCGGTTCATCTTGAATGATATCCGCTGGCCGCACCACCTGGCCGGCCGCCACGGTTCCCGGGGAAAACACATGCAACCGGACCGGTCTGTTTTGCGCGTCAGACAGTCGGGCGGTAATTCCGCCCAGGGCGGCGCTGGGCGATGCCCAACCAATGTACCGCAACTTGCGCTCCTCGCTCACATTCTCCAGGCGAAGCCGGATCACCAACAGCGGTTCCGAGCGCCGGTTTGTCTCACCGCTGGTCTTGGCCCCTGCGGTCGAAGGGGCCTCTCCGCCGCGGTCCAACCCGGTCGAAACGTCCATCAACTCCAAGGGCTCCACCGCCACGCGCTCGATGCGCAGATGCAGCCCTTGCCCGGTGGCTTCGCGGCCGGCGTCGTCCCAGGCTGCCTGGCGAAAGGCGGGCGGACTGGCATCGCTGGTAGAGGCAGCATCCGGCGGTGCTTGAGCCTGCTGGGCGCCGCACCCGGCAAGCCACACCCCGCTGGATAGTGTCGCCAGGGTCAGCAGAATGGTCAGGCGATCCGCGCGAGTATCGGTCATGGCGAACCTCCGCGGCGAACAATCCGGCACGTGACCGGTTAATCCGGCTTGCGCGCCATTTTCAGACGCAGGGCGGTTGCGACTTCCGGCGGCACAAATCGCGCCAGGGCTTCGTCGTCTGCCAGCGGGGCAATCTCCTTGATGAGCGAACTGGAGACGTGAGCGTAGCGCGTATCGGCCATCAAGAATACGGTCTCAATATCAGGATCCAACTGCCGGTTGGCCAGCATCATGGTCATCTCGGCCTCCAGGTCGGTCAGCGGGCGGACGCCGCGTACCATCACCCGGGCGTGGCATTCGCGGACAAACTTCACCGCCAATCCGGAGAATGAGCGCACCTCCACGTTCCCGAAAGGCTCGGTGACCTGGCGGACCAACTCGACCCGCTCGTCGAGCGTGAACATCGGTTGCTTGCCGACATTGACGCCAATGCCCACGATCAGCCGATCGACCAGCCGGCTGGCCCGCTCGATCACGTTCAAGTGGCCCAGTGTCAGCGGGTCGAAAGAGCCGGTATACACGGCCACATAAGGGGGCGACATCGCGGGATGACGGGGGCTAGAGCGGATGCGAGGCGCCGTACCACGTGCCGGCGCCAACCTAGGCTGTATCATGCAGATTGGTGGCCGGGAATGCAACGCACACCTGCCGCGGCAATTGGCCACTTGAGCGGGGGGGGCGCGGTCCGCGGCCCGTGGCGAAAACCATGCTGCGGAGCCACAGCAGCCCCGCCGCACCAGTTCCGCCCCCTGCTGTGCAAGCCATCTGTAATGGAAGAAGGGAATACATCGTCTGCAAGGGCGCCGCACCCAGGTGAGCACGATTTCTGCCCGGCGGGGGTGACACTTCTTCCGAAGGCTTGGCTCGCTGGCAGCCGATGAAACTACCAACCCGTTCTGTCCCCCCCTCGATGGCAGAAGGATTTGCAGTACGAGCGTCGGTAACAGAAGGAACGACCAAGGGGAGACATAGCCGTAGCCACTGGCCCCGCT
Source organism: uncultured Pirellulales bacterium (assembly GCA_964511065.1). GTDB lineage: Bacteria > Planctomycetota > Planctomycetia > Pirellulales > S012-138 > CALBRZ01. Next base: position 3,779 of record CAZEEG010000166.1, read on the forward strand.
GGGGCTGGGCTGCGTTGCCTTCTCTTTGCAGGATCCAGCCATGCTTCGTACGTTGTCCTTGGCGTTGGTTCTCGCCCTCGTTGGCACCCTTCACGCGGCCGAAGTTCATCACATCGACTGGAACCGCGACCTGAAGCGGGCCTGGCAGTCGGCCCAGGCTCAGCAGCGCCCGTTGCTGTTGTTTGTCACCGGCGACCGCTGCCGGTACTGCACACTCATGAAGCAGCAGACGTGGCGGGACCCCGCAGTGGCCTTTGCGGTGAACCAGGGCTTCGTGGCGGCCGAGATTCATACCAACTTCCACGATCGCGTGGCCGAAGCGCTGAAGATTCGCGCACTGCCGACCACGTTTGTCATCTCACCCGACCGCAAAATCTTGGCCCGGCTCGACGGCTACCTGCCCGCCGAGCAATTGATCCAGCAGTTGGAAGACTTGCCGCTGGAAACCGTGCCCGTGAGCCATCCGGCCCGATAGGTTGCGACGAAAATCGGGAGGTGACTTTACCCTAGGCTAGAGCGGCCATTTGTCGCAGCCGTTGCCCCCAATTTGTCTTAGCGGCCGGCCTCTCTCCCGCTAGCCGGTGACACTGGACCACCGCCCTGCGCGCTCCACTCATGAGGAAGTCGCGCAGCGCCGTTCCACCAAAGGACGATGGGCAAACGCGGGTAACGTCAATTTAGCCGCAGATAGCGCTTGCCTGGCAGGGGGTGCCATTCCCCGGCTGAATGACGATGCGTGGCCTTGGTAACCCGCTGGGGGGTACCGTGAGTGCACTTTCTTGATTGGCGCGGGCTTTGCAGCTTTTGAGCATCGAAGATGCTTGCTCAGATTGGCGCGGCCAATTGCGGCCCGATGAGGGGTGTCGCCGCTGGCCGCCGTTGCTGGCTGACCCAACCAAGAGAGGTGCCGACCATGCGTTTCATCTCGACGGCTGTACACGGAGCGATGGACTACGTGCTGGGCGTGGTGCTGATTGCCTCGCCGTGGATTTTTGATTTCGCCGATGGCGACCGGGCCATGTATATGCCGATCCTTGTTGGCGCCGTGACGATTGTGCAAAGCCTGTTCACGCAGTACGAAGCGAGCCTGGTCGACGTGATCCCGATGAAGGTTCATCTGTGGATCGACGCCTTGGCTGGTGCCTTACTGGCTGCTTCGCCTTGGCTGTTCGGTTTTGCCGACAAAGTCTTCTGGCCGCACCTGGTGTTTGGCCTGCTGCAGATTGGCGGAGCGATATTTACCGAGCCGCACTCCTCGGTTGCCCAGCGTCCACGTTTTGGCGGTGAGCATCCCCGGCCGCTATAAGCAGGTCGCTGCTTTCAGGGACACTCGCTACGAGGTCGCCAGCGGCGGAAGCACCCGCTGCTTGGGCACCAGGCGGCTTACCGGCACGTCAAGCCGCTCGCACGCCTCCCAGGTTGCAACCCACTGTTGCCAGGAAACCGGGTTGTGTTGGTACAGCAGTTGGGCCGGCGACAGTTTCGGCCAGCGATGCCTGGTGGATTCGCCTGTGGGATGCGGTTCCAAGAGCGGCGCGTCGAGCGGATAGGTCACTTGTTCGTGCTGCTCCCTGTCTGCGATCCAAAGCACCAGGCCATCGACGCAGATATCGTACGAAAGCCCCGGCACAGGGAACGTGGCCAGGATTTGCTCGCGCACCAGGCCGACGCCGCTGCGATGGTGCAACCCCACCACGGCATTGCGAAAGACGTCGCGCTGCTCGCCCGATAGCCGGGCCAACCAACCCATCGCGGCCACACTGCCCAAGAGCCAGCCCGATTGTTCGTCGTATCGCAGCACCAGCGGCCGGGTTGCATCATCCGCGTCCGCTAGAGTTGGGCTGGAAGTGGCCGCATCGGTAGCCTGCACGCTCCCTGGGAGCGACATCCCTTCAGAATGCGCTTTGTTGGCTGTTTCGTCTGCCTGTGCCGTCTCTGGCAAACCTGCGGAGCTGGCCGCTTGAAGTTCAGGGCAATGCACTTCAACCAGGATGCTGTTCGAACTGACCACCACCTCGCCCACTTCCAGACGATATGGCCAGCGCTGCGAGACATGCAGCAGCGCCACCAGTTCCCGCTCGAAGTAGTGCTTCAGGGCATGGCGCACCTCGTGAATGGCCTTGTGATGCTTTCGCGCGGCGCGGCGCTTGCGCGGCGACCTGGCCTCTTCCGCCCGGCGCAGCTTGCGGTACAGCTTGGGCAACGTGCCGGAATGGATGCCCGGCTTGAGCAGACGCAGTACGGTTTCGCCGTGATGGCCCACAACAGCAGTTCGCAAGTACTTCGGGCGATTCGCTTCATATAGCCGCCAGTTCTCCTTCAGCTCCCAAGCCAGAAAACCGAAGATGCCCGGGATACCGAAGATCACGGCGGTCGCCAGGGTCCAACTGGTTGCCGGGTCGTGCCCCAGCGTGTTCTCCAGTAATCGCGCAAAGGCCGGAATGGTCGGCAGCAGCAGCTTGTGGCTGACCGTGACCACCGGGAAATGTTTCAGCGGGTTGATCTGCGGTTCGACCAGCAGCACGATGGTGAACCGCACCACGTACCGCACCACCGACCACACCAGACCGGCCACGGCTTTGAAAGCCAGCGAGAACCGGCTCTCGCCGCTGCGGAAGCGGAGCCACTCGTCGACCGTGTAAAGGAAACGATCGACGGCTTCGACCACCGCGCGGAAAAAGTCCACCACCGCGCGGACGATCCCGGCGAGAATCCGGGTGCGGAACTCGTACCAGTTGCGCGTGATCCATTCGTTGGCGATTTCTTCCGCATCGCGGCCCGCGCGTGTGTTGAGCAGCACGTTCATCAGGGCGAAGATCACCAAACCGCCTTGCAACGATTCGTGCGCATGTACGCCCGCGGCCGAGAGCAGCACACCCGCCAGCAGGCCCAGCAGGGCCGGCTTCAGAATGTAGCGTCGCACGAACAATGCCGGCCGGCTGGTCACAATCGCCTTGACCAACGGCACCGCGAACAGTGGCACCAGGTATCGCCATAGCGAGGCGATGCCATGCCCCACGGTACGCAGCAGGTTGCCGACGGTTTGCCGGAACCACCGCGAATGGAGAAGTCCCAAGAAGAACCCGCCCACGATCAAGATGGTGTACAGGTTCGCGATATCCAGGTGCGGCCTGGTAGCCAACGAGATGATGCCGCCGGGGCCGACGGCGCTGCCCAGGCCTTCCAGTTGCAACAGGTGCTGCTCGGGCACCCAAAACCAGCCTGCGACAATCTCCGCCATGTGTTTGACGAATTCCAGCAACATGAACGCGCCGCCAAAGGGGAGCAGCACATACTTGGTGAGGATGCGTCCAAACCACGTGGCAAACAGCAGGGCGCTGAGCTTCTGAAAGAATCGCAGGTACGATTCGGCCCGGCGGTACACACCTTTGATCTGGCCGGCCAATTCGCGGTCGATCCGCAGCAGGGCATCGCGAAAGACCAGTTCTGAAGGACCGGCGAGGTCGTTCAGCTTGATGGCGTTGCGGCTGATGGCGTCGCGCACGTCGCCAAACGAGGCATGGCCATGCTCGATGATCTTATCGAGCAGCTCTTGCACGAGTTTCTCCCGAGCCACGCGCTCGGGAAGATTCCCCGGGATGCAGCCCGCACGGTCGAGCGCCTCGGTGATACGGGGGCCCAATTGCTCCCGGACGTGATGTTCGACCTGGTGGAGCGCTTGATCGACCAGGGTGTTGAGCGTTCGGCGATGGTGGGCGGAAACTTGAGCGGCCAGCACCCGCTTGCCGACCCGCCGCAAATGCCGGTACGCCAGAACCAGCCGCGGGGCATCGACCTTTTGCCGCAGCGGCCGCCTTCCCAGCGACAGCAGCTTTCGCACCGGCTCGATGGCATACAGCTCACGCTCAAAATCGTGGCATACGGTTTGAAGATCGTACAGCAGCCGGGCTTCTACGGTCCAAATGTTGTGAGGGCATCGCTCCAGCAAAGCCCGCAGGGCCGCGGCCAGCCGTTGAAACTCGTTGTGGTCGAAGTTCAAGACCCGCTGCAACCGTCCCACCAGCCGATCGAGCAGCGCTCGCGCTTCGACCAGGACCTGTACCCCGCGCTTCTTCGAGGTGAGTCGGGCCGCCTTGACCAGCAGAATCGCCGCTCGAACCAGGTTCCCCCGCTCTTCGGCCTTCTTCGCTCGGGCGACAAATGCGCGGAAACGGCGCTCGTTGCGCGGCTCGTCGTCCGATTCGGAAGGGTAATCGGGCGGCGGTGCTTCGAGAGGTTCGTCGCCTAAGTCCTCGGCCGGATCGGCGGCACCTTGAGGCCGCGTGGCTTCAAAGCATTGCAAGCCATCCACATCCTCGGCCAGCACGCTCTCCACACGTGCCACCTCGCGCAGCGCCGGAAACTCATCATGCAACCGATCCGGCGCGAAATATCGAAGTTCCAGAAACCGGGCAGCGAACGCGGCGTACACGGCTTCTTCAGTCCGCGGCGGCAAGACACGGTCGTCGCTGCGCAGCACCGCGCGGATCTCGTCGTACTCGGTCTGCCCGATCCGGTCGATCCGCTGCATGAGTTGAACCGGACTCAACTCGCCGCGCTGGAACCGGCCCCGGACCGTGCTTTCCACCCGGCAGCGAAACACCCGACGCCAATATTCCAGCAACAAAGCCGGCGGACCACCGGCCGGGACTTCGCTTTGCGCGATGCGGGCGATCAGATAAACGGTTTCCGGAAGAGGGCCATCGGCGGGCGAAAGTTCGTCGCGAGCAACGGCTTCCAGCAGCACGTCCCGCTCGACGGCGTAAGCATCGCGCTCCGGTATATGCAATCCGAGATGGCTGAGCAGGTGATACTTGATCACCCTTCGCACCACGCGCGGCTCTACCACGAAGGCGGCCGGCTCCGCGGCATGGACCGCAGGCTCGACATCCATTGAGGTGCTGGGTACGGCCGCCGCCGTTTCAACTCGTACTGACACCCGTCTCTCCATGCCCACCAAGGAGGGTGGTCCACAGGGGGCGAAGCGTGCTCCGCCTCGCAAGCGCGACCCTTTCCGAGTATTCCAGCGCTCGTTTGGCAACAGGGTAAAATACGTCGCCGCTCAAGGCACCGCAATCTGGCTTCATCAGGTAACCCACCGCTGGGCAGCCGCCGATGGAACGTTCCCGCCTCGCCCCGCAATGGCTGGCGGTTGCGGCCCGGCACACCGGTCCATACGGCGCTCCCGCCAGGCATGTGACGGGCCAATGACCGGCCGTCCGATCACCGCGCTGCGAACCGCCATTCAACGGCCCCTGCCGGTGCCGACCCCCCTGGCCAAATATCCCGCAGCCCCCACGGCGGGCGGAACGCTGCGCGCTGCTCCTTTTGTGGATTGTAGGCAATTGGCGACCCTGGCGGCTGCTAGCAATCTGTGTCTAGGGGGCGGCTTTTCGCTGTCACCCTTATTCTTGGCGTGCTGCGGCTGAGCCTGTTTCCCCGCACCGCCCGATGGCTTGAGCGATGCCTGCATTTCAGCCGATCTTGAACGGCAGAAGCCATTTGAGCTACGGTTGCCAGGGACATTCGCTGCGTGCCACACGGAATTGCGAGCCGTGCGAGCCGTGCGGAATCGGCGAATGAAGTTTCAGGGAAGCGCGCTCCCTGCGTCCCACGGGCTTTTGCGAGCCCTGCGCAGTGGGTACGAACGTGAACTTTCCGACCTGTTAACCGTGCGAATCGGAACACCAGTGGCACATCCTGCCACACCGGCAGCAGGTAGAAATTGAGCGAATTGCGTGGAGGGCTAAACATGGCCGGCGAGCGCATTGATCTGGCGGTGGAAGCCGCTTATCCCACCTCGACCCGTGTTCCCCAGGGTGAGGCCGCAGCACCCGTCCAATCGCCCGGCACACGCCCCGCCAACGACGATCATCGCCCCTTCATTGGACTGGAATTCGCGTGCTGCAAGACCTACTCCAGGGTGTACGCGAACGCCGAGCACACGGCATTTGTGGGCCGCTGCCCTCGCTGTGCCAAGCCGGTTCAGATTCGCATCTCGCCGGACGGGCAGCCGGGCCAGTTCTTTCGCATGTCGTAAGCGAGCGACGTTGGTAACGTGCTTGCCAGATTAAGTTTGCGGCGAGAACGCGTTCCTGCCAGCCTGCCTTACTTCTGTGCCATCCTACATGGCCCGTTCGATGTAACCTATTGGTTGACAATAGGTTGCTGCTGAAGCTAGCCCGGGCGGCTCACTGGGCGCGAACCACGCACCCCGGCAAGGCGACTAGAATAGAAACGGTCTTAGGTGGCCGTCTGCCTGGAGTGTGGTGGAGAGCGAATCGCCGGCACAGCGACCAAAATCGAAGACGACTACCATTCAAGTAGTCCGAAGGTAAGGGCAGCGCCAACCCTGAACGGGCGCTGCCTGCTGCAGCGGCAACGCTCGATCCGAACTGCCAATCGGCCGGCTACCTTTGGCTGCCGCCCGTGGCTTGCGGCATCACCCGGCGAGCAGATCGGCAAGTTAGATCGTGGCCTCACTCCGCCAGGATCACCTAGATTTCCCAGGCTCACCACCGGGTGCCGCTGCCTGGTGCGACGGTGCGATGCTTGGTCCGTTCGCGGTTTGGCAGTGCGGGATGATGTTCTGGATCGCAGTTGACCGATAAAACGCGTTGGAAGCCCGGTGCCGATCGGCATTTGGCGAGCGGGCAGAGGAGGTTGACGGCTCCCAGACCTGACGTACAATACACGGTTTCACCACTGCGGGGTGTAGCTCAGCCTGGCTAGAGCGCTACGTTCGGGACGTAGAGGCCGGAGG
>CAZEEG010000167.1:0-10522 GCA_964511065.1 uncultured Pirellulales bacterium
GGTCTCTGAGCCTAGATTCGGCCTGATACGACGCAATTCTTTGGCAAATCCCGCAGAACCGGACTATGAGACACAACCGCGCCAATTGCCCTGACGACGGAGCCCGTCCCAGACGCTATTCCTGCCTGGCGGCCCTAGGGCTGTGCGCGGTTGCCGTGGCGGCCGCCAGCGTCGCTGGCATTGCCGTCAGTGGTAGGCTGCCGGCTCAAGATCGCGTTGCGCCCCAGGCTTACCCCCACGCGCCATTTGCTCCCTATCCATCGGCAGCACCGCAAGCTGCGCCTCAACCGCCGGCATCGCCTCAACCGCCGGCTTACGCCCGGCAGCCGAACCATGCTGCGCCGGTCCAGCCCATATCTGGCCAAGGCTGGCCGCGCCGCGCTGGTGCCGGCCCGGCCCCGCCAGTCTGGGATGCGAGGCCTCCCGCCGCGACGCACGGCGGCAGCGCGCCCCAAGGTCAACCAAATCATCCCCGGGTTGCCGCGGCACCTTGGCAACGACAGCCGGCGCAGCCGGGTAACCAGCCAGGCGCAGGAGACACTGCCCAGATGGCGGCGCGGCAGAGCCATCTGCCGGCGCAGGGCAGGGCAGGGGGGACACCGCCGGCGGTAGCACCCACCGCGCCCCAACGGGCAGCCAGCGGAGCCGGAGCCAGTGCGCAGCCCAACGCTCAGGCACCGCCTCCGCAGAATGCCGCCGCTGCTTCGCCCGCCGCGCAAGAGCGCACATTGGCCCAACCGACTGGCCGCCCAGCCGCGCCGATTCGTTTCGCCGGGCTCAGCGGGAACGAGATACTCGACCAGGCCATTGTGCGACTGCAAAGCTATGCTGGCATCGGCGCTCGAGTGCGGCATCGGGTGGAACTGTTCGATCAGCCGCTGATGGGGGCCGGCCACTACTGGCAGGGCCCCTCGGGCAGTCTTCAAAGCCGGCTGGAACTGCAACTGCAAACCGACAAGAAGGTGTGTAGCTGGCTACAGGTGTGCGATGGCGAGACCCTGTGGACTTACCAGCAGTTTGTGGAAAGTCGGAAGCTGACCAAAGTGGACGTGCGCCAAGTGCTCGACGCCCAGGCCGATTCAGAAGCAGGCCCCGATGCCCCGCTGTCGCTGGGAATTGGTGGACTTCCTGAAATGCTTCGCCGGCTGAACCAGTCGTTTACCTTCTCCAAGCCGGAGCCAGGTACGCTGGGCCAATGGCCAGTGGTCCGCCTGGAGGGCAACTGGCGGCCGGGAATGCTGGCGAAACTGCTGCCCGAGCAGGCCAAGGCGATCGAGGCCGGCGAGACGCCCAACCTGAGCAAACTGGAGCAGCACGTGCCGCATCGCGTGACGCTGTACCTGGGCCAGAACGATTTGTTCCCGTACCGCATCGAGTACGAACGGCCGTCCACGTCCAGCGGCCAGCCGATGTTGGCGATGGAGTTCTTTGAAGTCCGCTTCGATCTGCCGGTCGATCCTGAACGGTTCACCTACCGGCCCAGCTATCGCAGGGTCGAGGACCATACGTCGCAGTATATTGAGAAACTGCGCTAGACCTGCGGCGGGTTCTTGACGGTTGCTGAACCTTCGGGGATCATCCAGCGTACGAACCGTATCGATCAAGCGGCCTGGGCTACCCACCCCGGATGGCCCCGTTTGCCAGCGTCGCAGCCAACGTGGCGTCCCCCCGGTTCGCCCAAGCATCGGCAGTTACGGCTTTGGCAACCGCGGCAACGGCCGCCGCGGCAGCGATAGCGGCCTTCCAGCGGAACTGCCGAAGCCGGTCGGTGATACCATCCAGCAGGAGTTCATTCCATGGCGATTCGCAACTGGTTCAGCCTTTCGATGTGCGCAGTCGCGGCAGTAGGGTTGTTGGTGAGTGTGGGCTGCGGTCCATCGCAAAATCAGGAGCCCTCTCAACCCACGACGGTCGAAGACGGCCGCGATCATGGCGACGATCACAACCACGCCGATGAGGACGACCACGAGCATGGCCCCAACGGCGGTGCCCTGGTCAAGCTGAACGACAAGCTCGTGGCTGAGTGGACCGTGGACGCCAAGGACAATCTGGTGAAGGTGTACATCCTCGACGCCGAGTCCAAGGAAGAAGTGCCGATTGCCGGTTCGCAGGTCACGATCTCGGCGACCGTGGCAGGGCAAACCCAGACGTACGATCTTCCCGCCGTCAGCGCCGATGCGCCCATGGCTTCGCAATTTGCATTGACGGACGCTCCGTTTGAATTGATCGGTGCCCTGGAATCGGAAGACGAAGACCAGGTCCAGTTGCAGATGACGGTGCCCGTCGGCGAGGAACCGGTGACGGTCAAGTTTGAGCCGCACCACCACTAATCGGCCATCCAGCGGCACGATCATTGTCCAGGCCGTTTGCTGAGAATAGGGAGCGGGCGTGCCCCCCCACTTGCGCTGGGAGGCACGCCCTTTTGATTGGTATGGAGTGAAAAGTCGCTGCCGGTTGTACTTTCTGCGCGCACGAGGACTATAATCGGTAGAGGGTGGGCCGCACGCCCAGGCGGTGGCAACTGTCCGTCCCTCTTTGCCTGCCTTGTTTGCCACGCCTCACTCGACGCGCAAATCCATGCCATCAATGCATTTGCTTAATATTGCCCGCCCGGCTGCCACCGACGGCGGCGGGGCACCGGGCGATCCTTCCCCCTCCGACAACCACGGCCGATCCGAGCGGGCTTACGGCCGCTTGGCGCTGCTGGTGCTGTTGATCGCCGCCGTGTTGGCCCTGCTGATGCTCACCGGGTGCGGGGAGTCGGAAACCATCACCGTTCAGCAGGTCTACAACCTGGATAGGGCCAGGGCTCGGCCGGTGCCGATGCGGATTCTGGCGGCAGTGGTTCCCTATGAGAATCAAGCCTGGTTCTTCAAGGTGGCCGGTTCGGACAGCCGCGTGTCCAGCGCAGTGGATGCCTTTGAACAGTTGCTCGGCTCGGTCCGCTTTGAAGACGGCACGCCAACCTGGGACACCCCCCAGGGCTGGATCGAAGTGCCCTCGGAAGTCCGCCAGTTGCGCTTCGCCACCTACAAGATAGGGGAGGGCGATCAGGCTCCAGAGTTCACCGTGATCCCGCTCCCCACACAAGGTCCCGTCGATACCGAGTATGTGCTGGCCAACGTCAACCGGTGGCGCAATCAACTGAACCTGCCTTCGCTCACGCCCGGTGAATTGGCCTCCAATTCCACCACGCTCGACGTGGGTGGCCAGGTGGGCACGCTGGTCAACATGGCGGGCCGCAGCACTTACGAAAAGCTCAATGCCCGGCCGTTCGCTTCCGGCATGGCGCGGCCGCAGATGCCCGCCGCTGAACCGTCGGTCACGCCGCCGGCAGAGCAGGGCGGTGGCGGCCAAATTAAGCTGGTCTATAAAACCCCTGAAGGCTGGCAGCCAGGGCAACTCAATGCCTTCCGCAAGGCGGCGTTCGATATCGTGGATGGCGATCGTTCCGCGCTGGTTACTGTCATCGAACTTGGGCCGGAAGCCCGCGATCCCATGAGCAACATCAATCGCTGGCGCGGCGAGATTGGGCTGGGGCCCACCACGCCCCAAGAGGTTGAACCGGATCTCCAACGGATCGAGATCGGCGGGTCCACCGGGATTTTGATCGAGATGGTCGGGCCCGAGTCGCCCGATCAGCAAACCATCCTGGCGGCGTTTGCCGCCGTGGAAGGCCGCCCTTGGTTCTTCAAGTTCAAGGGCAACAGCAGCCTTGCCACCGAGCAGAAAGAAAAGTTCCTCGCATTCCTGAAGTCCGTGCAGTTTGAAAAGCAGTGATGCGTTGCCGACGCACGCCCCGCCGTGCCGCACGGATCAAGACCTTAGGCAGTATTAGCATCCCTCCACCCCCCATGAGCGGCAAGCGGCAGCCCGCTCGATTCCTGCCATTTGAATCGCGGCCAACTTCGCCGCCGACCCGGCGGCCGCGATGATGGAAGTACGGAGTTCGCAATGGCCAAGCAGCAACCGGCCCTGTTGCACGATTCTCCCAGCTTCGGGAACCGCCCCGGCGCGCACATGGCCAACACGGCAGCGGGCGATGATTTTCTATCCACCTTGCGGTCCTCGGGGTGGATGGTCCTGCGGGGGTTGGCTTCGCTCAAGCTCACGGTGGTGCTGTTCTCGCTGTCGATCCTGCTGATTTTTTTCGGCACGCTGGCCCAGGCCGAGCCGGGGATGGATATCTGGCGGGTGATCGAGCAGTACTTCCGCACGCCGGTGGCCAAGGTCGAGTTGAAGATTTTCACGCCCCGGGGATTCTTTCCCGGCGTGACTCCGGCTCAAGGTTGGTTCCCGTTCCCTGGCGGCACGGTGATCGGCGGCCTGATGGCCTTGAACCTGTTGGCCGCGTATGTCACCCGGTTCCGCGTGCAGGCGCGCGGCATGCGCCTGCTGGGAGGACTGGGGGTAACAACGCTGGGTTGCATCGTCACCGCGATGGTGATTGCCAGCGGTGGCACGTCCGATAGCGGCATCCAGGATCAACCGTTCGTCGACTGGGGCACGCTGTGGCATGTCTTCCAGGCAATGCTCGGCGTGATGGGTGCCATCTGCGTGGCCGGTGCCGTACTGCTCGATCGCCGCCGCAAAATCGAGCGCGTGTTGCTATGGTTTTGCGCAGCGGGATTTGGCGCCACGCTCGTCTGGACGCTGCTACAGGGCGAATCCAGCCGGTTGAGCGATCCTTCGATGCGCATCCTCTGGCAACTGCTCAAGGGCCAGTTCGCCGCCACGGTCCTGCTGGCAGGAAGCATCCTGCTGTTCCGCAAGCGCGGTGGCGTGGTCCTGCTGCACGCCGGTATCGGGCTGCTGATGTTCAGCGAAATGCTGGTCGCCTGGACCGCCGTTGAAAGCCAGATGACGATGTACGAGGGCGAAAGTACCAACTACGCCCAGGATCACCGTTATGCGGAACTGGCCGTGGTTCGTCCCGCCCGCTACCAGTTTGAACAAACGGGCCTGCTCGATGCCGGCGCCTTGCTGGGCACCGCGGGGGTGGGCGGTGTGGAACTGCACTCCGACTTTGACGAAGAAATCATCATCCCCAGCGGGCGGCTCGATTCCGGGGAGCGGATCACCAGCGAATCGCTGCCGTTCGATCTGGAAGTGCTGCAGATGGTCAAGAACCATACCATCAAGCAGCGCACGCCCGATGACGAAAACCCGGCCGACAAGGGCATGGGCGAACGCATTTCGATGCTTGAGGTTCGGCCTGGTGCCGGTACCGATACCGGCGGCCAGATCGACGTGCCCGGCGCCTATGTCACCTTCTATAAAAAAGGCACCGACCAATCGCTGGGCACCTATCTGCTGAGCGGCTTGAGTTCGCTGCAAATGCCGCCGCAGCCCGAGAAAATTGAAGTGGACGGCGACACCTACGAACTGTTCCTGCGTTTCCGCAGGTACTACAAGCCGTACACGATCGAAGCCGTTGACGTTCGCCGCGAAAACTACATGGGTACACAAACCGCCAGCGACTTTTCCACGCTGGCTCGCGTCCATCATCCCGACCAGTCGGAACCGCTGGAAGTCAAAATCTGGATGAACAACCCGCTCCGGGCTTATGGAGAAACCTTCTACCAGAGCGGCCACAACGTGGATGCCGATGGCCGCGAGGTGACCACGCTGCAAGTCGTCACCAACGTGGGCTGGATGATCCCTTACGTGTGCTGCATGATCGTGGCCACGGGCATGTTCTACCAGTTTGGCCTGGTGCTGATGCGGTTCCTGCGGCGGCGGTCTGCGCCTGAGACCCTGGCCAAGTGGGGCGCCGGCGCATCGCTGGTGATGGGCGACATGGGCGCGGCGGCAGGTCTGGCCGGCATGTTGACCAGGCGCGCAGCCAAGACCGCGCCATTCCCGGCCGAAACCAGCGGCGAGCCAGAAACCGCGACGCTGGGAGAGCAGGCTTCCCCATCGCCTTCAGCGGAGCCCGGCAGCAAGTTCCAGCGGGTACTCAACTGGGCGCTTCCCGCCGGCGTATTGCTGCTATTCGTGGCGTGGGCCGGCAGTATCGCCCGGCCGCCCAAGAGCACCGAAGAACAGGTCGACTATTACCGCCTGGGCCAGATTCCGATCGTGTACGAGGGCCGGATGAAGCCCTTGGACACGGTCGCCCGCAACTCGCTGCTGATCCTGTCCAACAGCGAAGCGTTCTCGCTGTACGATGTGACCGTTAGCGACTTGGGCGCCAGCCGCGACAAGGCAGAACTGGCAATCCGCAAGGCGGGTGGCGAAGTGCCGGCGGCAGGGCAGGGGGGAGGTCCCCTCGTTGTGCTCCGCGATGCGCCTTCCCAGCGCGCCCTGGCCCTGGCCGAGGAACTCAAAGGACTGGGGGCCGACGTCAAGGCCAAGCGCCGCAGCCAACCGGCCATCCGCTGGTTGATGGACCTGATCACGCGCCCCCACGTGGCCGCGGAGTATCCGGTCTTCCGGATCGAGAACCTCGACCTGATCGACAAGCTGGGGCTCCAGCGGCGCGAAGGCATGCGCTACGCCTACAGCGAGTTTGAACAGCGGGCGTTTGGACTGGAAAGCGAAATGGCCGACGCTGCCCAGGTTCAAGCCGAAATGCGCACGGCCTACCAGCGCAAACTGCTGGATCTGAATCGCAAACGCCAGTTGTTCATCAAGCTGCGGGCATCGTTCAGCGAACATCAGCCCAGCAGCGCCGAGGAATTGCAACGGTTCCTCGTGCTGCTCAGGCAACTGGAAGAAAGTCAACCGCCGCTGTCGATCCCGCCGTATCAGGACAGCGCGGAGCTTGAGGTCTATGGCATGGCCGGTGGCGCCACCGTGCATACGGCGGAATTCGCTGCAGAATCGTGGCATGTCTTGCCGCAGGCCTGGTTTGATAACGCCGTCCGCATCATCAAGCGGCAGCCCGTGAATCCCTATTATGAAGCGTTTGTCGGAATCCTCGACAATTACCGCGACGTGTTCGAAGCCGAATCCAGCCAGGGGGCCGTTTCGCCAGCGGCGTTCAACAAGAAAGTGGACGATTACCTCCACCAGATCAACGACCACACGCTGGTGAAGCCCTATGCCGACAAAGTGGCCTTCGAGTCGTATTTCAATAGTGCCAGCCCGTTCTTCTACTCGGCTTGCTTCTACCTGGCCGCATTTGTGCTGACCGCGCTTTCCTGGTTGGGATGGTCCAAGGCATTCAATCGGGCTGCGCTGTGGCTGATTGGCTTCACGCTGCTGATTCACACCTTCGCCCTGGTGGGCCGCATCTATATTTCCGGCCGACCGCCCGTGACCAACCTCTATTCTTCGGCCGTGTTCATCGGCTGGGGGATGGTGGTGTTGGGCCTGGTGATCGAAGGCATGTTCAAGCTGGGCGTGGGCAATGTCCTGGCCTCCGTGGCCGGCTTCCTCACGCTGGGGATCGCCCACTTCCTGGCCTCCGAAGGCGATACCTTCGTGGTGCTGGTGGCGGTGCTCGATACCCAGTTCTGGCTGGCAACCCACGTGACCTGCATCACACTGGGCTACGCCACCACGTACCTGGCAGGACTGTTAGGATTGATCTACATCATCCGTGGCGTGGTCACACCCACCCTCACGCCCAAGGTCGAGCGCGAATTGTACCGCATGACCTACGGCACACTGTGCTTCTCGCTGTTCTTCAGCTTTGTCGGCACGGTGCTGGGCGGCCTGTGGGCGGACGACTCCTGGGGCCGGTTCTGGGGCTGGGACCCCAAGGAAAACGGCGCCCTGATCATCGTGCTGTGGAACGCCCTGGTGCTGCACGCCCGTTGGGACGGCATGATCAAGGAACGCGGCACGGCCGTGCTGTCGGTGGCCGGCATGATCTTCGTAAGCTGGTCGTGGTTCGGCGTCAACGAACTGGGGGCGGGCCTGCACTCCTACGGCTTCACCGAAGGCGCGCTGTTCACCCTCGGCATCGCCTGGGCAGCCATGCTCGGCTTTGTCGCCATGGGCTGCCTGCCGCGCCACATGTGGGCGAGTTTCAACCGCCAAGCCGCGGAAAAGCTGGCACAAAAGAGAACCTAGCGCACATACCGCGGCGAAGCGGGCGCCAAAACCATCTGGCGTGCCGCGGCGCTGCGAGCCGTGCAGAATTTGGTGCTGCCCCCATGGCTTGGTGGAACCGGCCCCACGTGTGGTGCGCGTGCCAGTGCGTAGAGAGCGAGCGGCACGCGTTGGTCCCCGCCTCCCACGCACAGCCCATTGGGCCTGGGCAATCCTGGCTTCTGGCCTCACAAAGTGGCGACAGAGCTTACCTGAATCGCGCCGCTGGAGTACCATGTACTCAGTGAGGGGGGGCAAATATCCCGGGCGTCTGCGTTGCGGCTCGGGGCAGGGCCGAGCCAGGGACGCCATCCAGCCATGACCTACGTAGGACCATATCGGCTGCTCAATTTGATTCGTAGCAGTCGCACGGCCCAAATCTGGGAAGTCATCCACGATTCCCATCGGAAAAAGTACGCGCTCAAGCGGCTGTTTCTCGGCGATCAGCAAACGCGCGAAGAAGTCGCGCTGCTCAAGCACGAGTTTGAAGTCGGGCGGAATCTGCACCACGAGCGGATCATCGAGTTTTTCGAATTCACGCAGCACCGTGGCGAAGTTTACGTGGTGATGGAACTGTTCCCTGCGCCCAACATCAAGCAGGTGTTGCAAAGCGGCGGCGCGGAGGCCCTCGCCGCTCGGGCCACTGGCATCGCCCAGCAGAGCGTCGATTCGCTGGCCTACCTCAGTAGCCAGGGTTGGGTCCACCGCGACGTCAAGCCCGACAACTTCCTGATCGACGATGAGGGCAACCTCAAACTGATCGACTTCGCCCTGGCTCAAAAGAAGAAAACCGGCCTGGCCAGGCTGTTTGCGGGCCGCAGCAAGGTGCAAGGCACCCCCAGTTACATGTCGCCCGAGCAGATTCGAGGTCAGCTCGTCGACGAAAAGGCTGACATTTACAGCCTGGGCTGCACGCTGTATGAGGTGGTGAGCGGGAAGAAGCCGTTCACCGGCACCAGCGTGAACGATCTGCTGTTGCGGCATCTCCGCGGGGCGATCCCGAATGTGGAGACGCATAACGGCAACGTGTCGACCGAGTTTGCCCAACTTCTCCAGCAAATGCTGGCCAAAAAGCCCGAGCACCGGCCCGACTACGAGCAGTTGGCAGTGGCGTTCAAGAGTATCCCGCTGTTCAAGACGGAGCCCAAGGTGGCGACGTCGCCCGATACCGACAAAACCGCCTGAGTGGAGTGCGGCGAGTCCTGTTTTCGTGGGGGCTGGCCCCTGGCCCCCTGGACTCCGGCCACCAGATGGCGGTGGCATCTTGGGGGCGCGGCAAGATCTCGCCATTCGATACGTGCCGCCTACCCCCTAAAAAAGCCCCGCCCTACGCCAATTCGCCATCTTGAAGCGTCGCGCTCCGCAAAGAACAATAACCCCCGGGGGTGCGATGGCGCACCCCGTAACCAGACGTGACAAACCTCGCTTGACAAGACTGGGCGGTTCCCGGTGCCAAGCATCGGCCTCCCTTCAACCGATGGATCGTATGAGGACCGCAACGGCGATAGCGCGAAGCACTCGCTGCTGCCGTTGCATGGATCGCTGGCATGGCTAGCATTTCAGCGGTTCCACGCAGCCCAAGCGGTCCCGCCCCACAAGACATTCTCCATCATCTCAGCAATCCGGATTTGACCGACATGTCGACCACACAACACCGTTTGACCTTTGAACGCCCGGTGTACGAATTGGAGAGCCGTTTGGCCAAGCTCGAACAGGCCGATCAGAGCCCGGAGATTCAAGAGGAAATTCGCCAGCTTCGCCGGCAGCGCACGGAATTGATGAAGAAGGTCTACAGCAACCTGGAACCTTGGGAAACCGTGCAAGTGGCGCGGCATCCCGAGCGGCCCATGACCACCGATTACATCAACCTGATGTTCGACAGCTTTGTCGAACTGCACGGCGACAAATGCTACGGCGACGATCGGGCGATCATCACCGGCTTTGCCAAGCTGGATGAGTTCAAGCTGATGTTCATCGGCCATCAGAAAGGCCGCGACTTCCGCGAGCGGGCCGCGTGCAATTTTGGGTGCGCCCATCCCGAGGGTTATCGCAAGGCGCTGGCCAAGATGAAGCTGGCGGCCAAGTTTCAGATGCCGGTGGTGACGTTCATTGATACGCCGGGGGCTTACCCTGGCGTGGGCGCGGAAGAACGCGGCCAGGCCCAGATCATTGCCGACTGCATCTTTGAAATGTCGCGCCTTCGGGCACCAGTGATCTGCATTGTCATCGGCGAAGGCGGATCCGGCGGCGCCCTGGGCATCGGCGTGGGCGATCGCGTGGCGATCCTGGAGCACGCCTACTACTCGGTCATCAGCCCTGAAGGTTGCGCCGGCATCCTCTGGAAGAGCGACGCCTACAAGGAGCAGGCGGCCCAGGCGCTCAAAATCACCTCTCGCCATTTGAAAGAGTTTGGCGTGATCGACGACGTGATCGAGGAGCCGCTGGGCGGTGCTCATCGCGACCACCATCAAATGGCCAACGC
>CAZEEG010000168.1:0-10400 GCA_964511065.1 uncultured Pirellulales bacterium
GACAGCAAGCTAGCTCGTGCGCAAGGTCGATTCACGACACGGACAGCGCCGGCTTGATGTACAGAGGGTGTACGGCCCTCTGCGCGTTAGCATTCCGCACCCTGGTGTCCCTTGTAGCGAGGATGCGAGTCAAAGGCGTCGAACCCCGCCCAGCGGTCTTCCCTCTGGCGGGGAGGCTACGGCCCCCTATGGCTCCGCTCAGGCTCCTTCGTGCGGAAATCGGCATTGTTCCCGTGAACGGTATCTGGTAGTCAGATGCCGAAAGACCACGCGCCCCTCTCGCGGCGCGGGGACTCCCGCCCAAGGAGGAAGAGAAGCATGCAAATTTACGGCCCTTCCCAACTGCATTCGGCCCACGCGATCAGCCGTCCTCAATCGCTGCCGGCGACCCAGCCTGCCGCGAACACTCCTGCCGCCAGCACGGCCGACGTGCTGGAAATATCGGACGTGGGCAACTTTGTGAACCAGGTGCACGACTTGCCCGACATCCGCCACAACCGCGTGCAGGAAATCCGCGAAGCTTTGGCCAACGGCACCTACGATATCGAAGGTAACCTGGAAATGGCCCTGGGGGCGCTGCTGGACGAAATCGGTTAGCCGCGGCCACGCCAAGCCTACTAGGGCGCTGTCCCAGCCCCCGCTCAAACGTGTCAGGGGCTCTGTGAGCCCTGCGCGATGGGAGGGCGCGGTGGCCCCCCGGCATGTGCCAGGAGCGGCTGCTCGCAGCCCATCCACGCCTCGCGCCTCCCGCGGCGCTTACTCCCCCTCGACCGTCGGCGGCGGAACCGCGTCGGGACGGTAGAACTTGGTGATGTCGATCCCGCCTCGGGCTTCTTCTTCGAGCAGCTTGACCCGGGCTTCCAGACGGTCAACCCGGGCTTGAAGCCGAGGAATCAGGTACTTGGTTTCGTCGACTTTTTTGACGCGCGGCACCTGTGGGTAGCCCAGGTGCCGCTGCAAGGCTGCGAACAGCCAGGCCGGGTCCTTGCGGCGGTTGGCCAGGGCGATTTTGCCCTCTTTCTCGCCAAACAGGACCGGCAATTCCGGCACGTACTCCGGATGGGTCCGCCGCTGCACCTGGGTGTAGTGGGCGCTGCGGACGTAGATCAGATCGGCCACGTCCACCATGCCAATCCGCTTGCGCAGCCCTCGAATGAAGTCCCGCCATTCCTCCGGGTAAAGGCAATCGCCGGCCATGGCATCCAGTCCCCGGTCGTACCGCAGGCGATGGCGGCTCAGGGTTTCAAACTGGAACAGGAACCCACCCTGGGGGCTGGGCTGCTCGGCCCGATATTGAGCCTCCCGCCGCAGAATTTCCAGGGCGATGTTGAAGTCGAACCGGGAGCGGTCGTCCTCGGCCTCGCGGATGAGAAACACCTGGAACGGCGTGAAATAGTGCGGCAGCCGGGCCATGGCGGTGGAGAAAACGCCGGTCAGCTTCAACTCGGCCGCCATGAACTGCACGGCGATCGGCAGCTTGCACGTGGACAGCAGTTCGTCCTTGAGCGAGTGCAGCAGGTCTTGCGTCGAGACATTCTCCTGCATCCGCTCGCCCAGCGCGCGGAAGAACCAGGCTTGCTCGACATACTCTTCGCTTGGCAGCAAGTTGGCGATGGCAGACTCCTTGCATCGAGGAACCAAAGCGGCCCGCGGCACGATTTATTATCATACCGCCAGGCGACCTTGGGAACACGCGTGCCAGCCATGCCGCTGGCGGCTACGGAAGTGGCAATGTGGCGGCAATTGCGCTTGAGAGTCTCAGGCCAGCCGAGACAAAGCACATCGCCCGAGTGCTGCGTAACCATCAATCGATCAGGCGATCGACCTGCTCTCGCTGGAAGGGGGGCATCTGGAACGACGAGCTTTACGACGAGCGGCCAGGCCCGGGCCACAGGACGCACGTTCGCTGGGAGTCATGGTCGCAGAGGGCGGCGCGAAGAGGGTGCCTGATCCGTATGGTAGGCGCCGCCGCACCTTTCGCGTGGCTGGAAATCGTTGCGCCAAGAAGTCGGGGCGCTGGCCGGTAGCGCGCTGGGAATCGACATGCTGGCGATGGACGCACAAAAAACCCCTTGCCGGCGCGAACCCAGCAAGGGGCCCTAAGAGTGGGCGGCACTGGACTCGAACCAGTGACCTCTACCGTGTGAGGATAGCGCTCTAACCAACTGAGCTAGCCGCCCTGGCGGGTCAGAACACGCCGGCCAGCGGCCGGAACCATGTCCAGACGTTTGAAGAATAGAACAGCCGGACGCCTTTGGCAAGAGGGCGCCGGACACACCGCGACTTCAGGCTGCACAGGTTCACGCCGCCCCCCACCGGCACCTCCAGTGACCACCTGAAAACGCACCGGGCATCTTCCTCCAAAGTGTGCGCCAGGGACCCATTCGGTAAGCCCATTCCATTCCCTGACGGCACTTGAACAGGCCTCGGGTTTCTTCCTCTAGAGTGTGCGCCAGGGCTCTCCTGGTTCGCCTGTTCTCACCGCCGGGGGAATCTGTACGCTGTCGCCGGGAGCGGCCCATTCATCCCACGAACGGGCATCCCATTAACGGGGCGGCGAAACGGCTCGGATCGCGAGGGGCCCTAACGAGTGGGGGCAACAACCGCCGGCATCCGCTCACGCATCCCCCGCCTTGGGACGCCCTCGGCCACCGCTTCGACAGGCGGGAGAGCTCTATTTGGGGCGGCCGTAGCTCCAATGGGTAGCGTGCGCGGCGTTCCCCCCCTATCTTACGTGTTGGGCACGCCGACATTCTGCCGTAGATCAAGGAGAAGCCGTGAGCTTGAACTACTGCTTCATTGATACCACCAAGGAGTTGCATCGGGCTGCCGAGCAGTTGTCTCAGAGCAGGACCTTCTACATTGATACGGAGTTTGAACAGGGCGGCACCAAGCTGTGCTTGATCCAGATTTCAAGTGGAGCCGAGATTTACCTGATCGATACCCTGCGGCTGTCGGCCATGGCCCCGCTGATCGATGCCATCACCGGCGACGACGCGGAGTGGGTGCTGCACAGCGGGAAGAAAGACCTCGAACTGCTCACGCAGAAGTTTCGTCTGACACGGCTTCCCCGAATTTTCGATACGCAAATTGCCTGGGGGCTACTGCATGCCGAATCCAACGTATCGCTGGCCTATTTGAACTATAACGTGCTGAACCTCCGCACGCCTAAGGAGCACCAGGCTTCGCCCTGGGACATCCGGCCGCTGCCCGATCCGCAGTTGGAATATGCCGCCAGCGACGTGAAAACGCTGCCGCAGTTGCAGGGCGAACTGGTCGCGATGCTCCAGGAGCAGGACAAACACCCCCTCGTGTACGAGGTTTCGCAAGAGTTGTACTGCCCGGCCGAGAAGGCACCCGCCGTTCGGCCCAAGGCGTCGATTGCCGCCTTCCGCAACGCTTGGGAGTTGGATTACGGCAGCCAGGCCGCGCTGCACTTTCTGATCGACTGGTGGAACTCAACTCCGCCTGAACAATTGCCGCCGGGCATGAAGCCCAACAGCTTGTTCCAGATCGCCCGGCGCATGCCGGAAAGCGGCGAAGAATTGGCCCGGATCAAAGGCGTGCCGGGCCGCTGGGCGCGCCAGTATGGCGATTTGCTGACCGGCCGGCTGATCCGCGCCAGCTACAACGCCCAGGAGCATGAGTATCCGCCCATCGAGCCGCAACCGTACCTGACCTTTCGGGAGGTGCAGTTTGAGGCGTTCCTGTTTGCCGCCAAGTATGCGGTGAGCAAGGCGGCCACGATCTCGCCCGACATCGGTTTTCCGCCCCCGGTGATGCACGGTCTGAAAGAACGCCTGCAGTGCGAGGCCGACATTCGCGGGGCCGCGGACGAATTGGCTGGTTGGCGGCAGCGGTGGCTCGCGCCCCCGTACCTGGATTTTTGCGAACGCTGGGAAACGTTCGACCGCCAGATTGTGACCATGGCCGATGGTTCGGCCGATGTGATGGCCGATGCCGTGCGCAGGCCGCCCCGGTAAGTGCGAGCGAGCGCGGTAGCAACGGCCAGCCGCAGCGGCCGATACCGTAGGTCCGGCTATTGCCGGACGCATGCGGGTGGAATCGGTTCCAGACGTTGCCCCTCAATCAGCGGTGCATATCCATGCACTCGCGCGGCCGGTGAAACCGGCCCTATCGGCCGCTGCCCGCACGGATAGATGCCGCCTCTCAGCGCAGATGTCTGCAACCAGAAAAAGCGAGCGAAGTTAGGCCGCCAGTTGCCGTAACTCGGACAGGGCCTGCTGCACTTCAATGTACTCGGGCGTGGTGGTGATTTGCGCGCCGCGCTGGAGTTCCTTGAGCATGTCGCCAAACAGATTTTCGCGCAGCCAGTTTTCGAACCAGTTCGCCCGGTACTGCGTGAACTCGCGCAGACCTTCGAGGAAGGCGTGGGCCAGCGCGCCTGCGGCGCCTTTACCGGCGATGCCTGCCACGACCTCGCCGCCTCCCACCGTGATGGCCACGTCGATGGCCTGAGATGCTGCCACATCGACCAGGGGCCCGCCGCCCACGATCGCCATGGCGGCGGTGAAGATCGGGCGGACGCCGGCCGCGGCCTTGTCGGCCACCCGCAAGGTCTTGAACATGCCAGGGTACTCGGTGGCCCAGGCGTCGAACTGTTGGTGCAGGTGGGTCTGTAGTTGGTCCGAGAGCGGCGGCAACTGGCTATGCGCCTGATCCAATCGCTGGAGCAGTTCCTCGCGTTCGCGGCCTCCCAAGAGGCGGGCCAGTCGCGGCGCCAGCACGGGATCATCGAGCTTGGCCAGATGTTCCAACTCGCCAAACAGTTGTTCGAAGAACCGCGTGATGGTGGTTTTTTCTTCCTGCTCGAACTCGGCAATCAGTTCGTCTTCGGTCTGCGGCACGGTACCCCGGGCTTTTTGCACAACCCACCACACCCCTTGGCCCAGCTTGCGGTACGTGCGGTGGACGGAGCGTGTGAAGGCGTCGCGGCGTTCCTCCCACCAGGTGAGAAATTCGCGGCGCAACAGCGGGGAGGGGAGTTGCGGCCACTGGGAAACCAGCCCTTCCCAGCGGTTGAGCACTTCGTGCGCCCGTTGGAAGCGCTGGGAGGTTCGGGCCAGACTGCGGAGCCAGGCGGGCGCGCCATGGTTTTCATCCAGCACCACGTTGAGCGCGCCGCTGAGCGTGCGGAGCTTGATTTCGGAGAAGTGCAGCGCGGCCAGTTCTTCGCGGAGCGAGGATGGCTGCTGCGGCGGCGTGCGGCCGTCGCGGCCCACTTCATAAAACGGCAGTTGGCCGCCCTCGGCGGCTTTGCGATCGTAAGGCACCACGTATACCAACTGCGGATCGACGCCGGTGCTGCGGCAGAACGTCTCCAGCCAGTCGGGCCAGTATTCGCGGTCGCTCTCCAAATCGACCTGGTTGAAGACCACGACCACCGATTTATCGGCATCGGCCACTTGCTGGAAGAATTTTTTGACGGCCGCGTCGTTGTACTTCTGCATGGTCAGCACGGCCAGCAGCACGTCGGCCGCCTGCCGCACGTGGTCGGCCCGCTCCCAGTTCACCTCGGCCGTGGAGTCGATATCGGGCGTGTCCAGCAGCAGCAGCCGCTTGGGCACGTTGCGGCCCAGCCGCCACAGCAGCAAGTGATCGGAAGTTTCCTGAAGCGAGTCCTCGGCCGCGTGCCAGGGCCGCAGTTCAAAGCTGGAAAAAAGTTCCGCCAGTCGATCCTGTTCGGCAAAGTGTTCAGGCACCAGGCAGACCGGGTGCTTGGTGCCCGCCGCGCGGGGGCTCACGGCGCTGGCGTTCTCACCGACGAGGTGGTTGAACACCACGGACTTGCCGATGTTCGTTCCCCCCACCACGGCCACCACCAGCCATGGTTCGCCGGCCACCTGCGGCACCAGCTTGTACTTCAGGAGTTGGAACCATTCGAGATCGTCGAGCGGCGGCGCGGCGGCCAGTTGCTCGGCCAGCGGGCGGAGTCGCCCCAACGCGCTGTTCAAGCGGCGGATCGGTTGCGACCAGGGAACGCTGGGCGATTCCATGTGACCAACGGCAGCAGTACCCGACTCAATGCCCATCCAAAACGTCCCCCCGACGCAGGGATCGAAGCCTCGGCGCCTCCAGGCTACGGTTCAATCGCGCCGGCCGAAAGCATTGCCCCATCAGAAGTAAACCATGGAATCCGATGCTTGCGCGGCAGATGCCCGCCGCCAATTTGGCTGTGGGCCATGTGCCGCAGGAGGCCCGCTTGCAGCAAGCACCAAACCCGGCTGATTTTACGCCGATTGCTCGCAGGGGGAAAGGCGGATGGACTCGCGCCGCCATGCCTCACGGCACTGCTGGCTGCGGCCCCCGAGCGTGGCAACAGGGCCAAGTCGCGGTCGTTTCACGTCGTAGGATACGATAGAATCGGGGGGAGCGCGACCCGCCAAGGGTCGGCGCCCCCGCCGTTATCTTCCGACTGCCCTCACATAAGTCTGCCTTCCAAGGGGATCTCCCCATGCTTTGGACCCGCATGGCGATCGGTTGTGCCGCCGCAGTGTTGATCTGGCCGGCGCTTGCCGTGGCGGACGAGGAACCTGCAACCGGCACCGACACTGTGCCGGCGGATCGCGCACCGGCCGCTTCCCGCGCTGACCACGACCAGCCATCCGAACGTGTGCCAGCCGAACGTGTGCCAGCCGAGAATGCGCCCGCCGACCAGGCTCCGGCCAATGACGATGCTGCGGAAACGGCTTCGGCAACGGGCAGCGGCCAACTCTCGCCCGAGATGTTGCGGCAATGGGTGGCCGAACTGGATCACGACGCTTACCGCATTCGCGAGCGGGCAAGCGCCCAGCTTGCGGCGGCAGCGGGCCAGGCGATCGGGCCGCTGGTTGAAGCCATCGAGGGCGGCAGCCTGGAAACGATCGTGCGCGGTGTTTCGCTGTTGCGGCGGATAGCGCTTGATGGCGACCGGCAGGCGTCCAAGGCCGCCCGGACCGCGCTGGAACAGTTGGCCGCGCCCGAAGTCGGCACGGCTGCCAGCCACGCGGAAGCCGCGCTGGTGGAGTTGGCCCTGCGCGACGAAGAGCGGGCCTACAAGCTGTTCGAGCGATTGGGAGGACGGTTCGGGAGCGGCCCCGGTACCTCGCTGCTCGATGGAACGCCCTCGCCCTCGCACGCCGTGATCGGCAAGGGCTGGGAAGGCGATTCCGAGGACTTGGATCTGCTCTTGGATATGTCGGTCTTGGAGCGGCTCAGCGTGTTTGGTCCGCGCGTGGACGACCGCGCCGTCCAATTCCTCACCCAACTGACCAACCTGAAGCGGCTGGAACTCTACGGCACCAAGATCAGCGATCAGGGGGTCGCCGCGATTCGCAATGCGCTGCGCTCCACCGATATTGAAGTGCGCCGCGGCGGCCTGCTAGGCGTGGGAGGTACGCTCACCAGTACCAACTGCCTGATTACGACCGTTCGGCCCGGTTCCGCCGCTGCCGATGCCGGCGTTCAGCCGGGCGATATCGTGGTGGAGTGCGAAGGGCAAAAGGTCGAGAACTTCCAGGGCCTGACAGAAGTCATTGCCACCAAGGACGGCGGCGACACCATCGAACTGATCGTCGAACGCAGCGGCATCCGCATCCCTCTAAAGGCCAAGCTGGGCGAATGGGAATGACGGCACTGGACTGATTTTCGCGAGTTAATCCAGGTTACATCCCCTCTAAAGGCCAAGCTGGGCGAATGGGAATGACGGACGCAGGCCGTCGGCCGTTGGGGGCTACCCTCTGCGCGGCCCGCGCGCTTCTCAAGCCTGCCGTGTCGCAGCGGTCCTGCTGAGCCATGCTCCCTGGTGAGCCATGCCCCAATCGCGCTGGTCGCAACACTTTTGGCCGTTGTAGCACTTGCGCCGGCCCTGTGGATGATGCCCGTCAGGCGGTCGTTCGCCCGGTGTCCTTTGCAGGAAAGATTCCGCGCTTGGCTGCGAATGGATGTTGGGGCGAGCCAACCTTGCTTAAGTGGGACTCGATAACGCGGCGGCAAGTGCCATTTTGTAAGGCGTTGTGATACAGGTAGCCAGTGCCCGTGTGCGGGCATGTATAGCGCGAAATGGACGCGGCTGCCGCTGGACCTGCAAAGAGCCTTCAGAACCATGAACCGCAAAGGGTGCCCCGCATGATGTCGCACGATTCCCACGATCGGCTCGAAATCAAGTCGGGCGGCGGGTGTCTGATTTTTTTCGGGCTGCCGTTCTTCTGTGGCGGGTTGGCGATCATCATCGCCGGTGACTCGGAACTGATCAAGGATGCGGAAACCGGCGCGGGCGTACCGCCCATGCTTGGGCTGGTGTTCGCAGCGGTCGGCGGCCTCATCATGTTTGGCCGTGCCGGCAAGCTCATCGATCGCACCGCGGGTACCATTACGACGTGGTGGGGCCTGCTGGTGCCGATGCGCAGCAAGACTCGGCCACTCGACGAGTTTCACGAGGTAACGATGCGCCGCGAGGTGCGGCGCAGCAACAAGAACACCCGGGTGGTGTATCCCGTCCGCCTCAGGGCACGGCAAGGGGCCGACCTGACGCTGGAAGAACTGCAAAACGAGAAGCAGGCCCGGCGCACCGCGGAACGGGTCGCCAAGTTCTTGGGCTTGCCGCTGGCCGATACCACGCATGGCACCCGGATTGTCCGCCAGGCCGACGAACTGGACGAATCGCTGCGGGAGCGGGCAAGGCGCACGGGCGTTCAGCCGGAAGTACCGCCCAAGCCGCCGGAAGCCCGCAGCAGCCACCGGCTAGAAGACGACACGCTGGTGCTGGAGATTCCGCCCAGCGGGTTCACGGCCCGGCTGGCGTTCCAATTGGCCATCGTGGTGGCGGCGCCGATGATGATCGGTTCGGTATTTTTTGGCGCCCTGATGGTGGGCGGTGTTGACGATTGGACCTTCTTTCTGTGGATGGTGGTCATGATGTTGGGCGTGCCTTTGCTGGCCATCGGCGTGCCGACCATTAACCTTGCCAGGCAGCGAACGGTCTTGAAGCTAACGCCGCAGACCCTCACCGTGAGTTGCCGGGGGCCGTTTTTTGGCCGAACCACCGCCATCCCAGCCGATGAACTGGAAGAACTGGAAATCGTGCCTGGGCATCCCTCAAGCAACCGCGGCTTGTTCCGGCAGGGCAGTTCGATCCTGGCGCGGAGCGATCACGCCTCCGTGCAGTTTGGCGAGGGGCTTACCCTGGACGAGCTGCGCTGGATCCGCGACCTGGTGCATAGCGTGGTAACGGCCTAGGCGGCGTGGACTTTTTTCGGTTGCCGCTTCGATGCACGACCGCACCCCTGGCTTTACTCCGCCGCACGCGGGCGCTGGCCGCTGGAAACCAGCATGCGTTCGCCGCCCATTGGCTGGACACGCCGTGCCTGGTGATCCCGTGGACCAAATGGGGGGAAACCGCCATGTCGCAGAGCCCATCGGACGATCGATTGCGGTTCACCCAGGGTGGTGGCTGGCGGATTCTCATCGGGGTGGTGGCTACGCTGTTTGGGATCCTATGGTTGGTGATCGCAACGGTGTTTATCACGCAGGGCATGGGCGGTCTTGAGGCCCTGGGCCTGCTCGTGTTCGGCATGGTCCTTGCCGGGGCGGGATTGTTCAACATCTTCTGGCGGTCGGGAGTGGACCTGGATCGCCAGGCCGGCACGGTAACCTTCTGGAGCCGCGTAGTGGTGCCGCTTCGGCACAAAGTTTATTCGCTCGACGACTTCGACCATGTGACCATCAACCGCGAACTGCGCAACAACGCACCAGCCACCCAGGCTTCGTACATGGTCTATCCCGTTGCGCTGGCGTCCACAGCCGGCAATGCGTTACCGATCCAGCAACCACGTAAAGTCAATCAGGCCCGGCAAGCAGGCCGGCAGTTGGCCGAGTACCTGGGGTTCCCGCTGGTCGATCGGTCGCAGGATCCGCCGGCGGTGTATGCGGCCGACGAATTGGCCGACGCGAGCGAAACCTCGTAGGTTTGCCTGGCCAGGTGTGCTGGCCGCGCCGCGAAACCGGTAGGGCACGGATTGGGGGCCGCGTGCGGCGCGGCCCTGGCGGCTTGTGCCCCGCTGGGCAAACATTGCGATCCGCACTGTTTGTCCGGTATCCTTGTAGTGTGGGGGATAGCATCCACGCCGCCCCCAAACGCCGGCCGCTGCGCCCTCTGGCCTTCCCACCACTGTTGCCCACGCCGTCAAACCTGGTTCGCCATGAATGATCCCTTGCGTGCATTGCATCGGTACGAACGTGCGTACCTGGCTGATCTGGAAGGCGGGCTGGTGAACCGCCGGGCCTTTCTGAGGCGCACCACCGCTGGTATTGGCACCGCGGTGCTGGCTTCGCTGCTGGGCCCCCATGCCTCGGCCGCGGAAAATGCTACCGGCATGCCGTCGCCCACCACCGGCATCGTC
>CAZEEG010000169.1:0-10228 GCA_964511065.1 uncultured Pirellulales bacterium
TGGCCTTCACCTTCTCCCATGCCCTTGCCTTGTCCCTGGCCTTCGCCTTCCCCCATACCCTTACCTTGGCCCTCGCCTTCACCCTGGCCTTGGCCGGCAGATTTCCCTTCATTCTTGGCGATTTCGCGACCGAGGCGGCCGGTTTCTTCGGCCACGCGCCCTTGCCGCTGGGCGATCTGATCGAAGTTGCCGCCACGCTCCGTCAGGCCATGGATTTCTTCTTCGTCCTTGATGAGCTTCTTGACCCGCTTCAGGTACTCTTTGAGGCGTGCTTTTTCGTCGGCCAGCCGATCGGGCCGGCTTTCGGTCAGCAGCAGTTCAAAGAGCCGTTGGAGCTCGGTTTCCACTTCACCCTGACCGCGGACTGCATTGGTGAGCAGGTCCTTCTGCAGGGCTTCCACCACGGTGGCGATGCGCTCGTTGATCTCCTGTTCCTTCGCTTGGGCGAACGCCTTGCGAAGCAGCTCGGCCCGGCCCGGATCCGTGGCTTCCATCGCGTTGGCCAACTGGATCAGCGAGTCTTCAAACTCCTGGTACTTGAGCAGGAGTCGGGATTGATCCTGCAGGATCTCCTGGCCGCGATCCATCTTCGCCTGGTCTTCCGCGCGCTGCTGCCCCAAGCCGGGTTGCGACAGTACAGATCCAAGCAGCATCACAAACGCCACCAGGGCGACCGCGTTCAGACGCCAGCGGGAGTTGGCCGAAGTGAGGGCCATGGTCTGCCTCCAGTTCTACGACCGGGTTCACGTGGCCAACGATGAGCCACGCCCGAGGTCGCCACAATGGGGAGTTTCTTTGGGGATCGCGCTGCAGCCAAGGTGGGCCGCAACCGCTCATTCGTCGTCCGGGTTGAGCAGTTTCCAGTTACGATACGCTTCCGTGCTTTGCTTGAGCTTCTTTTGCAGTTCGACCAGTTCACGGATGCGGGCGAGCACGCGGTTGAAGCTCTGGAACTCTTCCATCTTGTACAGCACCTCTTCCATGGCCGATACGATGGTGTCGAGCTGCTGCTTGGCCGACCGGAGAGCGGCCACGCGGCCGGCGTCGTCCGTATAATCTTGGTGCAATTTGGGGACCAGTTCGTTCATCCGACGTTCGAATTCATCGAACATCGGTCCGCCGATCTCCTTAAGCGGCAAGGAAATATCGTCGCGGAGCCTGCGCTCCAGTTCCTCTGTATCCTGTAGCCGGTTGTTCTGCAATTCCAGTCGAATGCCGTCAAACCGCTGGGCGACTTCCAGAATCTTGGCGGCATTTTCAGCACAAACCTGCTGTACGCGCTGCGCCTTTTCTGAGGGCAACTCGCCGCCATCCTCCACGGCGTTCATGCTTTGCCGTTCATAGGGAATTTCCTGGAGCCATGTGAGACAGTTCAGCACCACGTCGACAATCCGCTGGTACTGTTGCCGTTCCGTATCTTCCTTCTCCGCGAGGATGGAACGCAATTCCTCCGGGGTCACCACCCGAAGCTGAATTTCCTGGCTGCTTCCCACCCGCGGTCCCGTGCCCAGCGTGCAACGGTCTTCGGCCTTGACGAATAGCCGAATCATCTGTCCGGGCTGTAACTCGAATCGCTGCTTCACGTTAGGGTCGGTGAGCCAGTCGGGGCCGTCGGGGCGGAACCAGGGTGCTGCCTCGTCGGCAGGGTTTGGACGCTCGTCGCCAGGCCGGAGTTCCGCGCGGCGAAAATCGCGAAAATCAAGCACCACTTCCGTCGCATCGCGGTAGCCGCGTTCGAGCACTCCCTTGGGCAGCGGGCCGGGATAGCCCGATAGGTACAACTTGGAAGTGGGGCCGGCACCATCGGCAGCGAGGGGCAACTCAAACGGGAGACGCACAGCCGCGTTGTCGTCCACGGTGTATTCCAGCCAGGTGCGGACCAGGCCGTGGTCGTCCCGAATGCGGCCAACAATGGGAATCCGTACATCGACCGTCACCGCCGAGCCGATCCCCAGTGGATTGATTTCAACCTGCGGAATCGCATCCGCCCTGGCAGCTAGCGCCAGCCGGACGGGCGGTTCGCCCGATGGGAGCCCGTCGGCGTCGAACAGGGTGAACTTGAGGGTGTGGTCTTCCTGCAATTCGGGAATCACGTACTCGAACTGCCGGGGGGCGATATCCTGGAGCACCGCCATTCCGCCCGCAGTGCCGGTGCCCAGGTAAGCCGCTTTCAGGGTGGCTTCCTGCTCGGGGGTAAACAGCGGGAGAGGCCGGCGGGTTTCATACCCGGAACTGTCTATTGCGGCGACTTCGGCACGGAGCAGCGGCTTGTTGGCTGCTCCGCGGATGGTCAGGCGGGTTCCCTGGTAGACTTCCACGACTTCGCTGGCGGGGATGTCGCGCGGCGTGTTGAGCCCTTGTTCTTCGTCCACCATGTATTCGGGAAACTCGGCGTGCAGCGACAGTTCGGCGGTGGGGCTATCGACCACCACGATCTGGTAATCGCGCACGCGGTAATCGCCCCCGACCACGTCGTAGGTCAGCGACCCTCGCAGCCCGGTGAACCGGTAGGTGTAATATTGCCAGCCATCGCGGGGCACGTCGCCTTCGCGGTCGAACTCGGCGTAGCCGGTGGTGCCGTCTTCGTTCTCCCATTCGACGCGCACGCTCGATGGCAGGGCGTGGGCCGCACTGGCCCTGACGAGAATTTCGGTATCGCCACCCCGGGCGACGCGGCGTTCCATGGGGCCTTCAATCACGATGTACGATTGCCGGGGCCATTTCACATCATCGAGCAGAAGCATCCGGCGAGTCCAGATGTCAAACCTCTCGGGCGCGGCGACGGCAAAGCCCACGACCGATGCCGCCAGCAACAGGCCGATTACCAGGTTTCGCACCAGCGGGGCCGGGTTGAACACTTTGCCGATTGGCACCGAAGCGGTGCGCTGCAAGGCAAGCTCCGAGGTGTGCTGCAGCATGCCGGGACTGAACTGGGCCGCGTGTTCGGGCTGCTCGGTCAATTCAACGGTGGTGAGCAGGCTGTCGTCGAAATCGCGAAAACGCCGCTCGAGCACCACGGCCATGCTGCGGTCGGGCAGGGGCCTCGCCACCCTGGCCAGCCCCTGAATCAGCAGCCACACCAGTCCGGCACCGGCGGCCAGCAGCATCACCAGGCGGACACCCACTTCAGGTTCATCGTATCCCATCGTGACCGGCAGCCAGTCGATGGCGAGCGTGACCCAAAAGGCGAGCCCCAGCCAGGCGATGATCAGACCCAGGCTGCTTAAGCTCACGTAACGACGAATCCGCCGCCGCAGTGCCTTGAGCTTGCCGGCAATGGCGGGCGAAAGCCGCCCGGGATTGGACGGGTCGCCGGACGTTCGATTTTCGGCTGTGATGCTCATCGACTCATCCACTCATCCGAGCGGTTGTTGGTTGGAAAGTACTGGGGGCCTTGCATCATTGGTTGCGTTGGCGGCGGTTAGGCCAGCTTCGCCAGGCGGCGGATCAGCCATTCCATGCACAGCAGGCCGCAAATGATGAACAGCGTCCACTCGTTGTCCCAAAGCGACTCCGGTTCGTCGCGCTCCGGCTTGATGCGGCTACGGTCGGGCAGCGTGGCCGCCGCCAGCAGACCCTTGGCATCGCTCTCGTTGAGTGCCGCGGGGATACCAACGAAGTACGCCCCGCCGGTGCCGTCGGCCAATCGGCTAAGCAGGGCGTCGTTGCGCTGTTTGTGATTGTTTTCCAGGTCGGGCAGCGAAGCCTTGATGGCATCGGTGAGCGCTTCGTCGGTGCCGGGGATCGGGACACTGATCCGGTACACGCCCGCCTGGTAGGCGCCAAACTGCCCGGCGAAAATGCCCGGCTGTTCTTGATCGGCGACCAGCGTGGTGGTGTGCCGGATTCCCGCAGGCGTGAAATACTCCAGGTCGACGCTTTCCGCGATCAGCGGGTCCAGTTGGGAATCCTTCAACTGCACCCGAACCGGAACGGTTTCGCCAAGGCCCACTTCCTTGTTATCTACCAGCAGTCGGCCGCGGGGGCTGCCGCGGAGCAGCCGGCTTTGCGATACGTGGCGGATGACCTTCGTATAAAGCACTTCGAAGTACCCGGCGTCCAACGCCCGCAACCGCCAGAACTCTCCGGAACCCAGGTAAAGCACGCGGCCGGAACCGTAAAACTGCGATACGATGAATACCGGAGCCTCGTCAGCGCTGAGGGCATCGGGATCTTCGAGCCGGGCCAGTACCTGGGCCGCCGGTTTAGGGCCTTGCACGCCGTAGTAACCGAAAACGCCTTCAAACTCGTCCCAGCGCCGGCTGCTTTCGAGGCGGTCGTCGCTGAGCCACAAGAACTGGGCGTCCTCGCCGTAGGGCGTCATGCGGACACGTCGCGGCTTGGTGTTGTCGAACTTGCTGTCATCTAAAATGGCGAAATGCTGCTTGAACTGCACCGGGTACAGGCCCCGCACCTTTTTCAGCAGTTCGTCGCTCTTGCGGTCGTGGACCCATTCATCCGTACAGACCGGGCCGGCAAACAGCACCAGGCCGCCACCTTCTTCGGCAACCCACTTCTCCAAAAGCGAAATCTGGTTCTCGTCCAGCTTGCGCCAGTCGGGATCGAAGGCCATGATGCAGTCGTATTCGTACAAGGTTTCCTTGTCAGAGGGGAAGTCGTAAATCACCTCGTTGGCATCCTGAATGATGCCCGTGGGCGCCGACTGCACCAGCACATCGACAATCATGCCTTCATCGCGGTGCAACTGATCGCGCAAGAAGCGGTACTCGCGCGTGGGGCCGCCGGCGAACAACAGCACCCGGGTCTTGGGATCGATGACTTCGACAATGTCGCGGGCTTCCATATCGACGGTGCGTTCCATCCGCGGATCGGGTGGAATGACCCGGGCCATGAGTACCCGTCGGCCAACTTCGTCGGCATCCAGCTTGAAGCTGAAGGGCACCTGTTCACCGCTTTCGCCCAAGATCACCTGCACGGAGTCGATCAGGGTGCCTTCGTTGTCGCTTTCGCCTTCCAGCGCCCGCAGCTCGACGGTGACCTCGGGGCGGCTGGCCGCGTCGCCGGTTTTCTGGCCGGGCAGATTGGTGGCCGTCAGCAGCCCTCTAACCTCGTAGGCGTCGCCGGCGTACGTGCGCTTGGGCACCTCGAACGTGTACACCCGCAGGTCCATGTCCTGCTGAACGGTGCCCAGCCCCACGGTGTAAATCGGAATACGCTTGTCGCGGGCAGTCTTGATGGCGGAGTCGATGCCGGTGCCCGCGGCCGATTCGCCAGCGGTCAGGCTGGTATCGCCGCCATCGGTGAACACCACCAGGCCGGCCAGGGGAGCATCCCCCCGGGCTTCGTTCAGCACGGCGTTGAGGGATTCGCCGATGAGACTGCTGCCGCCCTTGGCCGTGAGCAGGGCTTTGAAATCGGGTTCGCTGGAAGCCACGCCATCCTGGCTCACACGATTGGCCACGGGCTTGTCGTCGAGCTTGAACAGGCTGGCGACGGTGTTGGCCTTGCTATCGAAGCCGACCACGAACACGTCGTGCGAGGCGCGGAGTTTCTTGAGCAGGGGGCCATTGCTGAGCGCATCGACCACCAGGTTGATCCGCGGCTGCTGATTGCTTGTGCCTTCGTCGGCCGTGAGCATGCTCTGGCTGGTATCCACCAGCACAAGCACCCGCGACGGAATCACGATTTCTTTCTCGATCCGCCACTGCGGTTGCAGCCAGATCCACAGCAGACCGCCGAAGGCCCCCAGCCGCAGTGTGATCAGCACCAAGGCCATCAGGCCGCCCAACTCGACGGCATCGCGAAGGTAAAAGTAGATCACCAGCGCGATAATGCCGGTGGCGATCACGACCAGCAACAGCGTTTGAAGCGAAAGAATATCGACGCCGACCCAGCGGCCGAATTCAAACGTCCGCGTGCCGGCGTCGGCGGCTTGCTCGGTGATCTGGGCTAGCAACCACATACGGTGCAATTCCTCAGGATAAATCGCCGGCGGCGCCCGCTTGCGGCGCAGCGCCGGTGCGTGGTTCGGCTCAGGTTGCCGCCTTGGCGGCGGGTTGGGGATGATAGCTCAAGGTGTAGGCCAGAATCTGTTCGCCTACCAGCACGGCGATCAGCACGTACAACAGGATTTCCGTCAGGCTCGACCGCGCACTTTGGCTGGCGGCACCTTGCACGTCGGCCGCCGCCAACACCGTGACCCGATCGGCCGTGATCCGGCTCTCCAGGTCCTCCGTGGTTACCAGACGCAGGTCGCCTTCATCGGGCTCGACGTTGAACGCCATTTTCTGCGGGGGATCGGTGCGGCCGTCGCGGCGGAACACCTGAAGTTCGTACAGGCCTGCCATGCCCGTATCGGTGATGGCGGTTTGCAACTGGTCGCCGCTGTTTTCGATGGCCCGCTCGATGGTGGCCTGAGGCGTCACCAGCACATACTTTTCCAGGTATTGTTCGGGATCGAGTCGTACTTCGATGGGGCTGCCGACCACACGGCCCGCGTCCGTGCCGCGCGATGAAGCCAGGTACGTCTGCAACTCCAGCATTCCGATCACAAAGCTGGGATTGGCTGCCCAATTGTTCCAGACCGGCCCGGCCGTCGTAAGGAACACAACCACGCGACCGCCGGGGCCTTCCGTGCGGGTGATTTCGTCGGCCAGGGTCGCCGCTTCTTGTGCCAGACCTTTCACCCTCGCGGACAATTCCGGTTGCTGCGCATCGGGTGCTTGATGGTTGGGCTGGAAACCGGCGACTTCCTCGGCCAGCACGCGCCGGCGCTGATCCAGTTGTTGCAGACGCTGGTGATACTGGGTCAATTGAGGTTTAGAATCGCCGAAACGCTGCGACATGGCTTCCAGCGAAGCCAAGGTGGCAGCAAAGCGCTCGCTGGCATCGCGCATCTGGGCGACCGCATCTTCCTTGACCGCGCTGTTGGCGGAGGCGTTGCCCGCCGCGTTTTCAATAAGCTGGTCAATCTGCTCCGCAGCCTTCCGCAGTGCGGCTTGGGCGTCGCGGAGCGCCTTGCTGTCGCGGGCGCCGAAGTGCTGTTCCAGCGCCAGCGGATCGCCGTTGCGAAGCCGTGCAATGACCTGCGTGCTGGAGTGTGGATCTGGCTCCCAACCTTGCGGCAGCGAGTAGTACGAGAGGATCTTCACATCCCGCAAGAAAGCATCGCCGGTCCGCGTGAACACGCGGAAAATCGGATGGTCCTCGGGCACCAGGTCCGGCGTAGTTTCGATGCGATCGGCGATCAACCGGCTATCGGCCGCCAGTGGGGCGGGAAGCAGGCCGGCACCGTCGCGAAACAGTGCCTTGTTGGTGCGCGCCACGTGGTCCAGCGTGCGCTGCAACGTGCCGGTATCGAAACTGGAGAACACTCCGGTTTCGTCCAACGGCGGGCCGAGGAACAGGGCGACGCCGCCTCCGTTGCGCACGTATTCCTCCAGGGCCTCGACCCCTGCTGGCGGAATCTGGTGGAAGTTGGTGATGTAGATCGACTGGAACCCGTCCAGCGGTTTCTCGGCCAGGTATTGGGGCTTTTCAATCTGCGGCCGCAGGCCGGTTTTTACTTCGCCGGGCGAGAGTGCATTGGCCAGGAACCAGCCCCCGGAACGGTCCTGGTCGCCATCGACGATCAGCACAGGGTGGCCTTCCGGCACGTTCAGCACGGCATAGCGTGAGTTGTCGGCCTCCACTGCATCGCTGGAAATCTGGGCCGTAACGGTGTGTTGTCCTGGGTTGTCGAACCGCACCACGAATCGCTTGGAGGCTTCGGCGTTGCCGGCAATCCCTTCAAAGACGACCGGCGTGCGGGGGCGGCCATCTTCCAGCAGCAGCACCGAGAATTCCCTGACGGGGTTGTTGCTGTAATTGCGGACGCGGACTTCCATTTCCAACCCCACGCCGGCGGCCAGGCTGCCCGATACCGGGCGCAGCGCCGTGATGCCGAGATTGGCATGTTCGCGATCGACGGACTGGATCAGACGAATTTCGGTGGTGTCGTTGGTGAGGCCGGCCAACCGCTCGTTGAGGTTGGCCATCTGCGAGACATTCCAGTCGCGGTCGCGGAAGTCGGAAACCAGGTACACGATTCGACGTTCGTTTGCCGTGCTGGAAAGCTGCTGGGCGACGCCATCGAGCGCTTGCAGCGGGCTCACCGATGCCTGCGAGACTTGCAGGCTATCGAGGGCCGAGCGCAGTCGCGTGGAATCGAAATCCGTGGCCACGTCCACCTTGTTGAGTTCCGGCACCGGCGCTGCCGTGGAGAACAGCATCAGGGAGAACCGCTGCTTGCTTCGGGCGGTGGTGGCCCAGCGGCCGATCTTGCGGACCGCCGACTTGGCTTCGTCAAACGCGCTGGTTTCCCCCAACTTGTCCGACATCGAGTAGGTATCGTCCACGACCACGATATGGTGCGTGGTGGTGCCAAATACCCGGAGGTCTTCCGAGAGCAGGAACTGGCCCAGCAGGATGATGATCCCGGCGATGGCCAGGATCCGCAGCAGCAACAGCAGCAATTGCTTGAGGAGGATCCACGTGCTGCTCTTCTTGTGCGCGACGAGCACAAACTCCATGGCGGCCCAGGCAACCCGGCGGTGCCGCATCAGGTTGATCAAGTGAATGATGATGGGCAGGGCCAGCAGAGGAAGCCCTATCCAAACCAGGTTCGGATTGAAAAACCAATCAGCCATGAAGTGGATGGACCTCGTTTAACGGTGCATCGCCCCCCGGAGGTGTTCCGCCGGGAGCGGTTGGTTGCTGCGCCTGGAGCGGCTGGTGCCGTTTGTTGCCGGCACGCCGCGTGTGACTGCCCTGGTGGCAGTCCCTCGGCAGCGCTAGCGCCTCTGGTCATTCAATTCCGGTGGTGCATCCCCAAGCGATTGCTGAGGTACGTGGCCAGCGCCGCATCGAGCGGAAAACTGGTTCGAACCAGGGCATAATCGACTGAGTTCGAGGTGCAGCCCCAGCGCACCTCGTCGAGATACACCTGGAGGGCTTCCAGGTACCCCTTACGCAGCGCCCTGGGATTGCATGACAAGTGTTCGGTGGTTTCCAATCCCTCAAACCGCGTGGGGCCGCTGAAGGGGAAATCCAGTTCGTCGTCGTCCAAAACATGCAGCACGAGCACGTCGTGCCCTCGCTGTCGCAGCAGCTTCAATCCCCGGAGCAGGCCGGGCCGTTCCACCAGCAAATCGGAGAACAGCACGATCATGCCGCGGCGGGGTAGGGTCTGGGCCACGCCCGAAAGGATCGGGAACATATCCGTGGCATCCTCGGGCTCGTTGGTGCTGAGCGTGTTGATGATGGAGTTGAGGTGCGTCTTGCGGCTGCGAAACTCCACCGCCCCCCGCACCCGATTGGAGAACGCCAGACAGCGAACAGCGTCCTGCTGGCGCAAGGCCAGGTAAGCCAGGCTCACCGCCGCGGTGCAGGCATACTCGTATTTGTTCATGGGGCCGTTGCCGTAGCGCATGCTGTTGGACACGTCCACCAGCAGCGTGACCCGCATGTTGGTTTCTTCTTCGTACTGCTTGATGTAGAAGCGGTCCTGCTTGGCCCACACCTTCCAGTCGATGTTCCGCACATCGTCGCCGGAAACGTATTCCCGGTGCTGGAGGAACTCCACCGACTGGCCGAAGTACGGGCTGCGGTGCATACCGGCCAGGAAACCTTCGACGATATGCCTGGCTCGCAGGTCCATCCGCGAAATGCGGCGGATCGCCTCAGGATGCAAAAATTGCTTGGAACCTGGGGTCACGGGTCAGCTCGTCTTCTTTGGTGGGGGTGGTGTTAACCAATTCATCGATCACGTCGTCGGCGCGGATGCCTTCGCTCTCGGCGGCGAAGTTCACCACGATGCGGTGCCGCAGCACGGGACGCGCGAGGGCCTGGATGTCCTCGGTAGACACGTGGGTGCGACCGTGCAACAGAGCCCGGGCCTTGCCGCCCAGGATGAGGAACTGCACCGCACGCGGACCGGCGCCCCAGTTCAGACGGTCGGCCACGAACTCCGGCACGCCCGGTTGGCCCACGCGGGTCTGCCGTACCAACGAAAGCGTATAGCGAATCACGTGATCAGAAACCGGCACTTCGCGCACCAGCTTTTGCAGCGCGATGATTTCATCGGGAGCAACAACCGGCATCACCGAGTCGGTCATGCCGGCCGTGGTACGGCGGGCGACTTCGAATTCTTCATCGAACGTGGGGTAGGTGACCAGCACCTTGAAAATAAAAAGGTCTTGTTGGGCCTCCGGCAGCGGGTAGGTACCTT
>CAZEEG010000170.1:0-7107 GCA_964511065.1 uncultured Pirellulales bacterium
GCATCAAAACGCGGCATGAACTCGCAGCACGCACCGCTCCACAGCGCGCACGCCACCACGTTGATGATGCCGTGTATGTGATGCAGCGGCAGAAAGTGCAGAATGCGGTCCTCGGCCGTCCACTCCCAAGCCTGCACCAGCGACTCGACTTGGGCCGTGATGTTGGCGTGGGTGGTGACCACGCCCTTGGGCCTGCTGGTGGTGCCCGAGGTGTACAACATCATCGCCCTGCGATCCGGGGCGATCGCCGGCAGCGGGCCGGCAAGTGCACCAGAGAGTGTGGAATCGCCGCGGGCTGCCACGATGGTATCAAGCCGCAGGTATCGCTCGCCGCGGCAACCGCGAATAGGTTCATAGCGATCATGCAGGGCCGGATCGACCACCACAGCGTCGGCCTGGGCGTCTTCCATCACATACTTCAACTCGGCGGGCGGGTGCATGGTGGCCAGTGGTACCGCGATTCCGCCGGCCCGCCAGATTCCCCATTGGACGGCCGCATAGGCAAACGATGGTTCCACCAGGAATGCCACCCGCCGCTCTGCGAGGTCGGCCTCGCCCTCCAGGAGCGCCTCGGCCACGGCAGCCGAGGCATCGAGCAGTTGGCGATATGTGTATGAGCCAGCCTGGTCGACCACCGCCACGCGGTCGGCAAAGGCGGCGGCCCGTTCAATCAGTGGGATCATGCAACTACCGAAACGGTACAAGGGAAAGCGAATCTGCGGTCGCCACGCCAGAATGCCTGGCGGATCAGGCCGCGAGTGACCACGCTGATGATACCCGCAATACTGGCGGAGCGCGCAGGGCACCGCTTAGTTGGCCGGACCGGCCGCCTGAAACGTGTAGAGGTCGGCATCGCGGAGCAGGATTTCCAGGCGGATTTCCTGGCCCCGCAGTTCATCCAGCGAGCGTTTGCCCCAGCAGTAGCGGTGGCGAACGTCGTCGCCAGTGAATGGTTCCCCATCGCTGTAGTCAAAGCCCGGCACCACGCGGCGATTGGCATCGCTGATGCGGACAGCGACATCCCCATTAAGGGTTTTGGCATCGACGTTCAGCAACAGGTCGCCTCCGGGCCACAGCATCCGGCGCGTGCAAACCACGCCGCCATTGCGGGGGCCGCGCAGCGAAACCAGGCCCTCCTTGCGAACGGTGGCCAGACCAATTCCGCCCTGACGCTCGCTGGTGCCGTGCGGCCCGTCCCAGCCGGAGTAGTAGATGTACCACCGGTCATCCACTTCCACCCAGCTTGGGCTGGCGAAGATCATCGTATCGTCCCACGTGCCTTCTTCGCCGTACTCGATCAACCGGGGCCGGTCGGGCAACCGCTGGAAGTGAATGCCGTCGCGACTCCAGGCCAGTTCGGTGTGGATATCGTCGTTCAGCCGGAACGGTTCGAGAAACCCCCAGTAGATGCCATCGTGGTAGCGGGTTGGCATGCCATAGAAATATGTAAATCCCCGGTCCGCATCCAATTCGTCGGGCACCAGCACATTCTGCGGCCGGCCGTGCTGAAGCCAGTCGGTCCACAAGGTCGGGCTGGCCAGTCGGGCGATCCGGCGGCTGGCGCCCGTATCCATCATCGTCGTACCAAAGGCGCGGTAGATATGCTTGGCCCGGCAGAACATGACATACTCGTTGCGCGCGCTGTCATAACAGATGGTATTGGCCGTATCACTGTGAAGCCGGGCAATCGGTTGATCGTTGGCGAGGTCCCAACGAACGCCATCGTGCGAGCCGACGATTCGGATGCCATGGTACGCCTGGTTGCCACGGCCCTTGCCCCGGTATAGCATCAAGTAGCGATAGCCGCGGCGGTCGCGCTCGGGAACCTCCAGGAGGGCCGGAGCGCTGGTTTGGGCCTCGGGATTTTCTGGCCGAGCCAGCACGATATTGTTCGGCTTGAGTTCAAGCTGCGGAAAGAACTGCAGGTCGGGCTTCTTCCAGCGGATGCCGTCTTCACTCTCCGCATAAGCAATAAAGGTGCGGAACGCTCCACGACCCTCGGCCTGGTCCCGCTCGAGATTCGCCTGGTAATACATGCGATACAGTCCCGCCTGCTCGTCGCGCACTACGCTGCAAAAGCTGGGCTGATCGCCGTGCAGCAAAGGGTTGTCGGGATGCTTCTGCGGCGCATGAAATACGCGGCGCACATACTCCCGCTTGGCGCGCAACGGCCAATGGTTATCGACGATGTAGCGGTCGAAAACGTACTGGGGCCTGAGGCCAATCGCCACCGGCTCTGGCGGTAAATCGGCGGGGGCGGTTGACGAGTGGGTGCGCGGTTCGATTGCCGCCGGTTCCTCGTCGGCACGAAGGGATGCTGGCAAGCACGCGATGACGATGAAAACGGCGCTACTCAGCGCAAGGAGACAGAGCTGGGCCTGAAGCGATTGGAAGCGACCATTCGACAGCCATTCAAGCAGGCCCAGTACAGAGCGCACACGCGCCGGGCGGTGGTTCATGGGACGCCCCCCTTTCTTGTTGCGCACGATGCCGTCGAGCAACGCCGCCTATCAGAGTACACGTCCCAGGGCCCGGCTGCACGAAGTCGTTTCAGGCTATTTGCAATCCCGGTTGATGCCCGGCCATAGAGTTTCTGGTTCGACTCCCAGGGCTTCGGCGAAGCGAAGCACGGTTTGCCGCTGTGGACGGCATTGCCGCCGGAGCATGTTGGAAATGGCCGGCTGCTGCAGACCAACCATTTTTGCAAGGGCGACTTGAGTCAGGTTGCGTTCTGCCATGATCGATTTAAGGCGGTCAGCGAAGGTTGCCTCCTCGATATCCATCGCGTCGACGACTTGGCGCATCGCATCGGAGTATGCGGCGCCGTCACGCTCGGATTCCTCCAGGTCCATTCCCAGCGTTCCCTGGTAAAGGTTGGGGAACAGCGCATCGGCCAAGGTGTACAAAGCCATGTCGCGATCGTCCGGATCGGCATCCGGATCGTTAATGATGCCGAGCATCTCGCGAACGCCTGCCTGGATTTCGCTGCTGCACTCCAGGTAGGCCTGCAGAATCTTGGCATTTTTGAGTAGTTCGAGCTTTTCGATATCCTGGATCGTGTTGCTTACCATGCTAACTTCCGCGACCTATCAATCGCGGCCTCGTATCAGCAACTTCACTGTTGTGTGGGCTGCTGGAGTATTCCGCGGCATATCACGCCGCGGCACGTCAATGCCCCTCGCATTTTGCGCGGGGGACCCATACCGACATTCGTCAACAATAAGAAACCTAAGCAGAGCTCAACACTTGGCGAAAAGAGATTGACCGGAAACGCCAACCGCTGGGAGCGGCTGCATGTTACGCGTCGTAGAAGCGTTCAAGTACGAGCGTTCTGCGCAATCTGAACGTTTGTAACTGCGCGGTAGTGAAATCGGCCCGCTTCTTCTGGAACACCGCAAGAACCCAAAGCATCGGTTTTGGCTTGCTTGGCCTTTGAGGGTCAAAGAAGATGATGCGGATGTTGTCATGTCCTCCCATACTATCTTTGATTCGAAGTTCACCGATCCTCAGCCCCGGTAATGCTTTGATCCATTCCCAGTCCAGGTCGAGTAGCGTCCCGTTATCGTCCATGGGATGCGGCTGCGGCCAGAAGCGAAGCTTCAATGCGTGTCGGCGAACCTCACCCCGATCTCTGGCCCTCGGGAATCAATGATGGGCATCGATGGACATCGTGAAACGCTGGGCGAATGGCCCTCACTCGATAGGTCCCCGTCAGGTGGCTGCCTTCCACTCGATCGCCCCCTTTTTTTGTGTATTACATAAACGACAGGTCAAATTAGCGCTATTACATTGAATGCCTCGCAGAAGGCCGTTGTATTACAAGAATGCGGACTGTAGAGGGTGTTGTGTAATTGTTGAATGGTTGCGTCACTCAACGGTGGTGCCTTGTAATTGTAAGTTTAATCTAATTCATGGGTTGCGACGATGTGCTACCGCTGCAGCGCCTCGGCCATCGGCTATTGCCTCGGTGCGGTCCTGGCTGCGATCTTCTTGGGCATTCAGACCGGTTACGCTGAACCATCGGATGACTTGCCCGTCGGGTTGCAGCAGCGCACGCTTTGGACCACTTCCAAGTTTCGAGGGCGGCCCGAGCCTCCGCTGCCGTATCGGGCCAAGCGGATTTTCCCGAACGTGCAGTTCCGCCATCCCACGGTGCTGACCAGCGCGCCGGGCACGCGGCGGTTGTTTGTGGCCGAGCAGAACGGCAACCTGTATTCCCTGCCCGACGATCCCGATTGCCGCCAGGCCGACCTGTTTCTGGACATGGGCCAGGTGATGGAGCAACTCAACGGGCGGTCGGACGAACCGCTGCGCTTGGAGGCGGTGTACGGTCTGGCGTTTCATCCCAACTTTGCTGAGAACCGCTACTGCTACGTGTGCTATGTCGTGCGCAGTACGCAAGGCGGCCGAGGGCAACTTCCCGACGGTACGCGCGTGTGCCGGTACACGGTGAGCCAAACGGAACCGCCGGTGTGCGACGTGGCTAGTGAAGTAACCGTCATCACCTGGCTTCAGGGCGGCCATAACGGCGGTTGCCTGAAGTTTGGGCACGACGGCTGCCTGTACATTTCCACCGGCGACGGCGGTTTTGCCTTTCCGCCCGATGGCCGAAAGTCGGGCCAGGACGTATCCAACCTGCTCTCGGCCGTCTTGCGGATTGACGTCGATCGGCCCTCCAACGGCCTGCCATATGCCATTCCGAGCGATAACCCGTTTGTCGATTTGGAAGGTGCCCGGGGAGAGATTTGGGCCTACGGGCTGCGCAATCCTTGGAAAATGAGCTTCGATCGCAAGACGGGCGAGCTTTGGGTGGGCGACGTCGGTTGGGAATTATGGGAGTTGGTCTACCGGGTGCGCAAGGGCGACAACTTCGGCTGGAGCCTGACCGAAGGCAACCAGGTGGTACATGCCGAAGGGCAGCGCGGTCCAACACCCATTGTGCCGCCCACCGTGGAAATTCCCCATACTGAAGGCGCTTCGATCACCGGCGGCTTCGTGTACCGCGGCAAGCAGTTTCCCGACCTGGAAGGCATGTATATCTTTGGCGATTGGGAAACGCGGCGGATTTGGGGCGTGCCGGTCAACGGCGACCAGATCGGCCCTCGCCGCGAAGTGGTGGAGCCCACGGTGCGGATCGTCGGTTTTGCCGAGGATGCCGAGGGCGAACTGCTGCTGTTGGATTACGACGATGGCACGATCCACACCCTGGTACGCAACGATGTAAAGGAGTCGCCGCACCGCTTCCCCACCCGGTTGAGCGAAAGCGGGATTTTTGCCTCGGTGGCCGAGCATCGGCCGGCCCCCGGTGTACTGCCGTTCTCCATCAATGCTGAAAGCTGGGCCGATCATGCCACGGCCGAGCGCTGGTTGGGGGTGCCCGATGCCGGCACGATTCGAGTCCACGAGAAGGCCGAAGCGATCGAAGGCTCGATGTTCAGCCGCTCGATGGACTTTCCCGAGGATACGGTCCTGGTCAAAACGCTTTCGCTGGCGCTGGACGCGGCGCGGCCTGAAACGGCCCGGCGTGTTGAAACCCAGGTGCTGCATTTCGACGGCCGCGAGTGGCGCGGTTATACGTACGCCTGGAACGAGGAACAGACCGACGCCGAATTGGTTCCGCCAGGGGGAGCCAGCCGCACGTTCACCGTTACCGATCCCGACGCCCCCGGCGGCCAGCGCACCCAAGACTGGCGTTTTGCCTCGCGGATGGAATGCATACGCTGCCACAATCCCTGGGCGGAACATACCCTGGCGTTCAACCTGGCCCAGATCAACCGCGATCACGATTACGGCCATGTGAAGGCCAATCAGATCCGCACCTTGCGGCATATCGGCCTGCTGGAGGACGTGCCGCCCAAGCGGCAACCCTGGGAAGTGCCGGCCGATTACACGCCGCGCTCGCCCGAGGTGCTGCCGCGACTGGTCGATCCTTACGATGCCTCAGCCGATTTGAACGCTCGCGGCCGCGCGTATCTGCATGTGAACTGCGCGCATTGCCACCGTTTTAACGGCGGCGGTTCGGCACACATTCATATCCCGTTCGACACGCCGCTGGAAAAAACCGAGGCCGTGGGCCTGCGACCCACCCAGGGAACCTTTGGCATCCCTCGGGCCCAGATCATCGCCCCGGGCGATCCGTACCGCTCGGTGCTGTACTACCGCCTGGCCAAATTGGGACCGGGGCACATGCCGGCGATCGGTTCGCGGTTGATCGACCGCCGCGGTCTGCAATTGATCCATGATTGGATTCGACAACTGCCGTTGCGATTGGACGAGCACGTCAAGTTACAACGGTTGATCGAACTGGATGAAGCCGCGGCGG
This sequence comes from uncultured Pirellulales bacterium, assembly GCA_964511065.1. Lineage (GTDB taxonomy): Bacteria > Planctomycetota > Planctomycetia > Pirellulales > S012-138 > CALBRZ01. Next base: position 6,323 of record CAZEEG010000170.1, read on the forward strand.
TCGCGGCCGAAGCCGCCCAGGCCGATCACGAGCACCGCCGGCTGGCGTTCGCCATCGCCCAGCAGAACGGCCGCGACATGCCAAACACCGCCGACGAAAAAGCAGCCATCGAGCAGGCTGCCCAACAGGCTGCGGCCCGGGCCAAACAGCGCGCCGACCAGCGGGCGAAACAGATTGCCGAACTCCTGGCCGCGCCGGATACGGCACTGCAACTGGCCGGGGCACTGCGCGAGCAAGTCGTTCCCCAGGCGATTCAGGATCAGGTGGTTGCCGCGGCCGCAGCCCATGCCGATGCCGCGGTTCGCGACTTGTTTGAAACGTTTCTGCCCGAAAACCAGCGGACCAAGCGATTGGGCGAGGCTATCAACGCGGCCGAGATTCTGGCTCTGGCCGGCGATGCGCAGCGGGGGCACCGGCTATTTCACCAGGTCGCCACCGTGCAGTGCCGCAACTGCCACCGGATCAACGGCCAGGGTGGGCAGATTGGGCCCGACCTGAGCACCATCGGCAAGAAACTCAACCGGCCCAAGCTCCTGGAAAGCATCCTTGAGCCTTCCAAGGAGATCGATCCCAAGTGGGTGACATGGCTGGCTGAAACCGCTTCCGGCCGCGTGTATGCCGGCTTGTTGATCCACAAGGACGATCAGAAAATCGTGCTGCGCGATGCCCAAAACAAGGACTACACGCTGCGGGTGGACGAGATCGAAGGCATGTACCCCCAGCGAAAATCGGTGATGCCGGAGTTGCTGCTGCGCGACTTCACCGCCCAGGAAGTGGCCGACTTG
>CAZEEG010000170.1:7207-10129 GCA_964511065.1 uncultured Pirellulales bacterium
GGAATCGTTGAAATAGTTCCGGGCAAGTCTCCGTGGGGTCGGGTGCATTGTTCGTGCTCCACCAGGGGAGAATGTCTTTGCGGCCCGTGTTCAAACCGTGGGGGCGCTCACCTTCGCGCCGTAAAGGGGCTTTCTTGGCGCGCGGCTTGCATGGTGGATTGCTAGCGTACCCGCCCGACGGAGAGGGAGTTTTGTGCGCCCTGGCCTGCGGCAAATACCTGGAGAACGGAGGTTCGCCATGAGAAATCGTTGGCTGACATTGCTGGTTGGTGCTGGTGTGGGCGCCGGCCTGATGTACTTCTTCGATCCCCGCTTGGGACGCCGTCGCCGGTCGCTGGCTCGCGATCAACTGATCGCCACTGGCAATCGGACTACCCGTTACCTGGACCGCACCTGGAAGCACACCCGAAACCGCATGCGCGGCATGGTTGCGGAAACCGCCGCCCGACTGCGGCACGACGAGCCGCCCGACGACGTGCTGGTGGACCGGGTTCGCTCCAAGATCGGCCGCGTGGTGGCATCGCCGTCAACCATCGAGGTGTGCGCGCACCAAGGGCGGGTGGAACTCAAAGGCGAAGTCCGGGCCGAGGAGGTCGAGACGCTGGTGGCCACGGTGCGCAAGGTGCCGGGCGTGAAGTCGGTAGTCAACCACCTGGACATCTACACCCACACCGGCACCGTGTAAGGCTGAAGCGTGTGTACCAAGGAAAGGCTGCAAGGAGCGAAGGCGGCAAGCCCTGGCGGCTTGAAGCTTTCCCCCTGCCCTCCCCTTCGTGCGCGGCTCACCGCTTGCCGATCATGCGGTTTGCTGCAGGCGGCGGGGCATCGTCGGGTTCCACCTTGCCCCGCTGCTGGAGCCAGTGCGCGATGAGCCAGCAGCCCAGCGCCCAGATCAGCCCTGCCGTCCAGCCTGCCAGGACATCGGTTGGGTAATGCACGCCGAGGTAGACGCGGCTTACGCCGACGACGCATGTCAGCACCACGGCGATGGATAGCACGTATATCTTGAGCCTTGCGCGCGGGAGCGCTGTCGCTAGCAGCGCTCCCAGGGTCAGGTAGACCACGGCCGACATCATGGAATGGCCGCTGGGAAAGCTGGCCGTGTGAACGTGCGACAGGTGCGGAACGATATCGGGACGCGGCCGGCTGAATGCCTGTTTGAGCAGAAAGCTCATCAAGGTTCCGCTGCCGGTTGCCACCACCACAAACAGCGCCATCCGCCCTTTGCCGTCGAGCCACAGATAGCCGGATACGACCAGGGTGAAAAATACCAGCCATCCCAGCCCGCCCAGGGCCGTGGCATCGCGCCCCATCTCTTGGACCCACCGGGGTCCGATCGGTTCGGCCGGGTTGTCGGCCTTACGCATGGCGCGGACGGCCCAGAGGTCCAACTCCTGCGTCTCGCCTTCAACGACTTCGCCGGCCAGTGCGATGAATCCCCACGCGGCGACGATGATGAGCAGCAGTGCCAACAGCACGACCGGTTCCCGCCCACCCAGGTAAATGACCGCCCGCTTCAACCAGCGATACACGCGAAGGCCGCTGGGTTGCTCGTCCAATGCCTTGAGTTGGGCGCGCTGCCGATCGCTGATCATGAACGCTTCTCCGCAATACAAGGTCGGCATCGGAACGAGCGGCGCTGGCTGCCGCGCCGCCAGTTTAACCTGGCCGATTCGACCAGTGCTTGAGTAGCGGCCCGGCGGCGCCGTGGATCGGGTCGGCTTCCGGTAACGGCACGGCGGCAATCCGCTGCCGCGTCGCCTCCCATTCACCAGACGCGATCCCGCGCAACAGGTCGAAGTCTTCTTGCCCCACCGGGTATGCGCCCACCACGCGGAAATCGGGCGATGAGCCAGCATTGCGGTGCCCGGTTCCGGAGGGCAGGATCACGGCATCGCCTGCTTGCACCCGCACCAAGGGTCCTTCGGGCCCACCCAATTGAAGCGTGGCTTGGCCTTCGCATACCACGATGATTTCGTGGGCATTGCTGTGCAAGTGGTGATAACTGAAGACGCCGTTTTCCCAAATGCCGCCCCAGCGGTTGCCCTCCAAGTGCCGGGCCACGGCAGCCGTGTCCAGGTTGCCGGGAGAACCGGAGGTGCGGCTGAAGGTGGCCATGGCATCGCGGTAGATCAGCACGGGCAGCCGCGGGTTGTTCGGCCAGCCTTCTGAGGGCGGCAACAGCAGGCACTCGTCTCCACCGGTCATGGGGACCTGCGGGTCACGCACCTCTTGCGGCGCGCTTCGATAGCTTCGCCTCATCGGTTTCTGCTCCAGCCAGACCGTTGGCCTATGCTCGTCCCAATCCAGATCCGTCATACGGCCATTTGGTATCCTACCCAGCAATATGCCGGGGGGCGAACCAGGCTCCAGAAATGATGTTATCAGATGCCCGATTGTTAAGATGTTCGCCGCGTCTCGATCGTTCTTGGGCGGCGAACGTCTGCTTCGTTGGGCACGGGCCCGAGTCCACGGCTCGCGCCCACATGGTAGGGTTGGTTCCACCGGCCGTGCACCGTCTCGCACGTGCGCACCAGCATCGACTATGCAACTCGCAGGCCAACCGCCCTGAAATGGCCAGCCGTAATAGCCCCCGTCGCCGCCGTGGAGCGCTGTAGCAAGCAACCGGAAGGGGCAGCTCACAGGGGGCCGGGCGAGCGCTCCAGACCGATGCCGGCTGACCGGCTGCAAAGGGGGCCACAGCAGTATCGTGAGGCAGGCAGCCGGGTTGCGCCCGCTGCGGGAGGCAGGGACCAACGGTGCTAGCATCGTTGGGCTAAGCCTTGCACTTTTCATCAAGATGCGCTTGCAATTTCCATTTGCGGCCGGAGAATCATACCAGTCTCATGCGACGAACCGTTGGCCCGACGTGAGGCAACGCTTCGTTGCGCTGAATTTTCTGTGAGAGGCCGGAAGTGGCGA
>CAZEEG010000171.1:0-10016 GCA_964511065.1 uncultured Pirellulales bacterium
TTTCGTTCTCGCGGGACGCCGTGGCTGCCGAATGCACGGCGAACATCGAAACGATTGTGATTCACGACGTGGATGTTGAACTGCTGCACCGCCACCGCCATTCCGGCACCGTGCAAAATTGGAACGACCGCCGCCGCGACATGTACAAGGTGGTCTACGTCGAAAACGGCCAAACCCGGGAAATATAGGGCCGGTTTCTCCCGACCGCGTTTACCGGTGTCATGTCGGTACCTGCCGCATGCGCCTTGTAGGGCCGGTTCCACCGGCCGCGCGTTGCGATGCGCCGTTGATTGAGAGGTGCGACGGCAAACACCGGCTTTGCCCGCATTGCGTCCGGCAGATAGCCGGACCTGCGGGGGGCGTTCCACCTTGGTACCCGCCGCGCGCGAAACCGGTATGGCCGGACCTACTTCTCCAGCACCTTGATTTCCACTTTGCGGAAATCGATCGGGTGGCTTTCCGATTGCAGCGAGATGGTACCGCTGGAGAGCATTTTCTGGCCGTCCTTGATGAGCGACTTGGCGTCGGCGTCGCTTTCGTCCAGTTGCGGTTGTGAGTACTCCAGCACGGTTTCGCCGTCGATGATGTGCCGGATCACTTCGTTGCCGCGGACCTCGATTTCCACCGTCACCCACTGGTCGCCGTGGTAGGTCTTGGATTTCGAATTGTTGCAGTGCCGCGTGACCAGTTCTCCGTCCATCACGATATGCGTGCCAGGGCTGCACACGTTGGCGGTGGGCCGCTCGCCTTTACCCGTCCCGCCCAAGAACTGCACTTCGATCGAGACGGGAAAGCTTTGATTCTTGCGCATGCTTTCCGGCGTTTGGCCGTGAATCATCACGCCGCTGTTGCGGATCGCCCAGGGCGGCGACTTCTCGGGCTGCTCGCCCACAAACCGGTATTCCACCCGCAGGATGTAGTGGCTGAACGGCTTGTGATAGAACAGGTGCCCAAAGCGGCCATCGAACTTGTCGTACTGATCGTAGCGGACCTTCAGCAGTCCGTCTTCCACGCGGAATGTGTTGCCGAAGTTCTCGTTCACTTCGTAGCCGGCGATCTTGGGAATCCAGCCGTCGAGGTTCTTGCCGTTGAACAGCGGGATCCATTCATCCTTCGGTTGCGCGGCGATATCCGCCGGCGTGCAACCGGTGGTGGCGAACGTGAGCAGGATGGCCGCAATCGGCTGCCAGGTATATCCCATAACCAGGAGGTTCCTTCGTTTGGAGGACCAGTGAATCGCGGAATCAGTCGGCAAGATAGGCGATGCGGGGTTTTGGGGAAAGCCCCTGGGTCAATCGTACGATCCGCCTGCGCAGTGTGCCGGCGATCGACAGTACTTTGAGCCCAGAGTCCACGCGAGCCCGTTTACGCCAGGACATCGTGTACGACGCTGCCGTGGACATCGGTCAGGCGGTAGTCTCGTCCCTGGAAGCGGAACGTGAGTCGTTCGTGGTCGAAGCCCAAGAGGTGCAGGATCGTGGCCTGCAAGTCGTGGACGTGGACCTTGTCTTCGACGACCTGGAAACCCAATTCGTCGGTTTGGCCGTAATTCAGGCCGGCTTTCACGCCGCCGCCGGCCATCCACATGGTGAAGCAGTCGGGATAGTGGTCGCGGCCGAGCACCTTGCTGTTGGCGGTGCGCCCTTCGCGGAACGGCGTGCGGCCGAATTCGCCGCCGCAAATGATCAGCGTATCGTTGAGCAGTCCGCGCTGCTTGAGATCGCGGATCAGGGCAGCAATGGGCTTATCGGTGGCCGCGCATTTCTTGGTCAGGCCGGTGGTGATGCCGGTACCTTCGCCGGTACCGTGGAAATCCCAGCCCCAATCGAACAGTTGCACGAACCGCACGCCCCGTTCCACCAGCCGCCGGGCCAGCAGGCAGTTGTTGGCGAAACTGCTGGCGCCGGGTTTGGCCCCGTACATGTCGAGCGTGGCCTGCGTTTCGCGCGAGATGTCCATGACTTCCGGCACCGAAACCTGCATCCGGTACGCTAACTCATATTGCGCAATGCGCGTCAGGGTTTCAGGATGGTTCAGTTCCTGGGCCTGCAGTTCGTTGAGTGCCTTGAGCGCATCGAGCGACCGCCGCCGCAGGCCGCGATCCATTCCAGAGGGATTGGAGACATACAACACCGGGTCGCCCTGCGAACGGCACTGCACGCCCTGAAAGACCGACGGCAGAAACCCGCTGCCGTAGGAGTTGGCGCCGCCGTTGGGCTGTACGCCGCTGCTGATCAGCACCACGAAGCCCGGCAGGTCCTGGTTCTCGGTGCCCAGCCCATAGGTAACCCAAGCGCCCATCGAGGGCCGCCCCGAGCGGGGCGAACCGGTATAGATCAGCAGTTCGGCGGGAGCGTGGTTGAACTGGTCGGTGTTCATCGAGTGGATGAAGCACATTTCGTCGACGATGTCGGCCGCGTGGAAATGCGGCACGGCGTCCGATAGCCAGGTTCCCGACTCGCCGTACTGGGCAAACTTCCGTGGCGTGCCCATCAGCTTGGGGACCCCGCTGGTGAAGGCGAACGTGCGGCCGTCGAGGAACTCGGCGGGGCAGTCCTGGCCGTCGCGTTTAACCAGTTCCGGCTTGTAATCGTAGAGGTCCAGGTTGGGAGGTGAGCCGGTGAGGTGCAGATAGATCACCCGCTTGGCCTTGGCCTCGTAATGCGGCTGGCGCTGGGCGAGCGGGCGGGCCGCATCGAGCCGCGGGCCGCTTTCCCCCGCGGTAGCCTCGCGCGTCATGGCGCCCAGGGCAATGGCCCCCAAACCCAGCCCGGCCGAAGACAGAAAATGCCGCCGGGTGACGGTTTGCAGTTGGTTCTGCCAGGCATGCCTCACGGCCAAGTCCTCCTCATCGTCGATCAAGGTTGAACGTTGTTGCCGTCCTGTTGATGGGTACCCGCTCGACGGACGTTATCGCTTCAAGAACATTTCGTCCAGGTTCAGCAGCACATTACCCACCACGGTCATGGCGGCGGCCTGCTCGGTGGCCATGCCTGCAGGCAGCGGTCCCAGCGGATCGGTGGCCAGCTTGACGGCATCGGCCTTCCGGCCGGCAAAGTGGGCCAGTGCGTCATGATACAGGTCCAGCAGCGTGGCCGCCTCGGCGTCGCTGGGAGGCCGCAGCAGGCACCGCCGGAAGGCATATGCGATCCGCTCCCGAATGTCGCCCTCGTGTTCCAGTGCCAACCGGGCCAGGGCCTGGGAAGCCTCCACGTAGACCGGGTCGTTCAATGTCACCAGCGATTGCAGCGGCGTATTGGTGCGGTTGCGGCGGATCGTACAGACCTCGCGGTTGGGGGCATCGAACGTGGCCATCGAAGGATAAGGGTTGCTCCGCCTCCAGGTGGTGTAGATGGCGCGGCGGTAGCGGTCCTCGCCCTCGCTGGGTGCCCAGTCGGTCGAACTGCCAAAGGCCGCGTTCAGGCCCAGCTTGGGTTGCGGCGGTCTGACCGGCGGCCCGTACAGCTTCTGACACAGCAGGCCGCTGGCGGCCAGCGCCTGGTCGCGGACCATCTCGGCCGAAAGTCTCACCCTCGGTCCCCGCGCCAGCCAGCGATTGTCGGCATCGCGGGCCGCCGTGGCTTCGTCCACCTTGGACGACTGGCGATACGTGGCCGAGGTCACGATCAGCCGGATCAAGTGCCGCGTATCCCAACCGCTCTCGATCAGTTCCACCGCCAGCCAATCGAGCAGTTCAGGATGCGTGGGCAGTTCGCCCTGCGAACCAAATTCCTCGCTGGTGGCCACGATGCCCAGGCCAAACAGCGATTCCCAAATGCGGTTGGCGATCACGCGGGCCGTGAGCGGGTTATTGGCATCGACCAGCCAGCGGGCAATGGCTAACCGATCGGGCTGTTGACCCTCGGGCAGAGGATGAAAAACCGCCGGCACGCCGGGCTCAACCTCTGGCCCCAGGTCGAGGTAGTTGCCGCGGTACTGAAGCCGCGTCTTGCGGCGGTTGGCGGTCAACTCGCGGAAAATCGGCACCGTCGTCAGCGGCTTGATGGCCTTCAGCGCTTCCGTGGCTTTCTCCAATTCTTCTTTCGCACCGGCCTCGCGCAGCGAAGCAATCTGGGCTTCAAGCTCGCTCCGCCGCTGCTTCTGCTCGGGCGTGTAAAGCTCCAGCAGCGGCGATTCATCGCGGCGGTCGGCATCGGCCGTGTTGTTGAAGATGGCGAAGAACCGGAAGTATTCCTCTTGGGTGATCGGGTCGTACTTGTGCGTGTGGCACTGTGCGCATGCCATGGTGGTGCCCATCCACACGGCGAGCGTTGTATTCACGCGATCGACGACCGCCACGTTGCGGAACTCCTCGTCTTGCGTGCCGCCCTCATTGTTGGTGAGCGTGTTGCGATGAAACGCGGTGGCGATCAGTTGGTCTTCTGCCGGCGAAGGCAGCAGATCGCCGGCAATCTGTTCGATGGTGAACTGGTCGAACGGCATCCCGGCATTGATCGCGCGAATCACCCAATCGCGATACGCCCAGATCGTACGGGGCGGGTCGTCGGCATAGCCGGCGCTATCGGCATAGCGGGCCAGATCAAGCCATTTGCGGGCCCAATGTTCGCCAAACGCAGGGCGATGCAGCAGGTTGTCCACCAACTGCTCGTAGGCCTTGGAATCGTCGCTGGCCGCGAAAGTGTCGGCTTCCTCAATCGTGGGCGGAAGGCCGGTCAGATCGAGAAAGGCCCGCCGCACCAGCGCATAGCGGTCGGCCTGTGGCATCGGCTCCAAACCATGCTGCTGCATCCGCCGCAAGGTGAAGTGATCGATGGGGTTCTTGACCCAGGCCGCGTACGAAGCCGGCACCGGCGGAACCGTGGGCCGCGTTGGCCTGGCGTACGACCAGTGAACCGCGTACGGGGCTCCCTGTGCGATCCACTTGCGCAGCGTGGCAATCTCCGCTGCTGAAAGCCGCTTGCCAAACTCGGCCGGTGGCATCCGCAAATCGTCGTCGGCCGTGACCCGGGCCAGCAGTTCGCTGGCGTCGGGCTTGCCCGGCACAATCGCCACGCTGCCCGAGGGCAGTTCGGCCGTGGCCTGGTCGCGGTTGTCTAACCGCAGTCCGGCTTCAATGGTGGCTTCGTCGGGACCGTGGCATGCGAAGCAGTTGTTGGAGAGGATCGGCCGAATGTCGCGGTTGAAATCCACGCCCTCTTCCGCGGCCAGGCGCCCCGGCGGGAGAGCCGCCGTTCCAACCGACAGCACAACCATGAGCGCCGCTCGCACCAGCGGAGCAATCCGCGCGGTGCGCGATACTAACGGCGCCTGCCCGACGTGCGGGAATGGGCATCGTGCACAAGATCGTGCAGAACGAATTCGGGCAGTGGATGGCGTACAGGCGCGCATGGTTCAGGAAGGATGGAAGGATCGGCGGGGGGCAATCGGGTTCTGCGAAACCGCAGCTTGGGTTGTGCAACCGCGGCCGCGCATCGGCACGCTTGCCGGGGGTTGGCTGGGCAAACGCGACTTTGATGGTTGATACGGCTGCCGGCGCGGTGGCGGCCGCTGCCGTTGGCTATATGCAACTCCGTCAATCGGCGCTGGCGGCGGCGCGTCGATCTGCCCTGCCCAGCACCGCTGCAAGGCAAATGCTTGAGGGGGGCTTCCCTGCGCTGCACCGCCGGGACTCGCCCGCCCGGTCAGCTATTGGCCGCCGGCGGCCGCTTGGGGCAGGCGGATGTCCTTGGCCTTCACCGTGAGGACACTGTAGGGATGCATGGAGAGGATGTGGACGTCGCCGTTTCGGGCTTCGCACACCCCGAGGATCACGTACTTGGTAACCGACTTGCCGTCCGGCAGCCTGGTAACGCCGGCGTGGTAGGGCAGTGGTTTGCCATCGGCGCCGGTGAACTCCGTGTAGTCGGGATTGGTGATATGCACCGCCCCGTGGTCGATGGGCGCATCGTCGCCGGGCGTGTAGCTCACCAGGTGCAGCAGGTTGCCAACTTTGGGAACCTGTTCGGTGATGGCGCACCAGACTTTCCCGCTGGGGCCGCAGCACATGGCCCGGCAATCGACCTTGCTGGCATCAGGGATCAGGGTTCCCACCCGCCGGCCTCGTAGCGTATCGCCTTCGGCGGTGAGGTCGTAGGCGTACAGGGCGTTTTCGCGCATTGCCTGGGCGTAGAGCGTTTTGCCATCCGGCGAGATATCCCAATTGATGGGGTCGGGCTTGTCCGTCAGGGCCAGCCGTGTATTCTCCGTGGGCGGCTTGCCGTCGATGGTTTGCTTGAGCCGCTCCACGCGATCGGTTTCGGGATCGTAGCGGGCGATATCGCCGCCCAGGATCGGGTGATACGCCCGGCCCTTGTGGTCCACCACGATGAATGCGTAGAAGTGGTTGGTCTCCATCAACTCCCGGTACTTGCCCGTCTTGAGATCGAGCTTGAGGAAGACGGCGTTTTCCAGCGGGCCGGGCCGGTGGTCGGCACAGGTGGACACATAGGCCACGCCGCGCGATTCATCGGGGGTGATGCTGGCGATACCCTGGTGGGCAACGGGGATCGGGTAGACCTTGGTCTGGCGGGTCGCCGGGTCGTATACCATCGGGTAGCCGCCGGGGTAGTCTTCGCGTTTTTCCTCGGCGTTGGGATAGCCCTGCTTGGTGCCGAAGTAGATCTTGCCGCTGCGGCCGACATTGTTCCGCGTATGAATCTTGGACTGCGCGGCAAAGCCCGACGCCTCAATCCCGATCGCCTTGTGGACATCGACCACGACGTCCATCTTGCCCGACTGGGGATCAAACTCCACCAGCCAGGAATTTACGGCATTGGCGTGCGTGCCGATGTAAAGCCGGCCGTTGTGCCCTTCAATGATGGAGAAGTACCCTTCGCCTTCGGGCGCCGTGAACTTGGGCACCACGTGGGCCGTGGATGGAACCCAGTCGTGAGGTAACTCGGCGGCAGGTGGGTCGGCAGCCACGGACAGTTGCCAGCCACCTGCCCAAAGCGTTACGGCCATTGTCCACGTTGCAAGATTGCGGGCGGGGCGAACGTATCCGGCCCGCGGCCATCGACCGGCTGACACCATGGCACGGCTCCCTGGGTTCAAGCTGCACAGGTTCTCGAAACACCGCCGGCTGCGCGGCCAGTGGCTACTGCCAGAAGATTGAGCGAAAAGCGCTGGCGGTTTCGGTCCCGATGGGTGTTGAACGGGCCCCCGCAAGCTCGGGGGGCGGAAACCTTAGTGTATCACAGCGCGGCGGTGAAATCCCCCTTGTGGGGCGGGAAATTGCCGAGCTGCAACGGGAGGCGGAGGGCGATCCCGGCGGCAGCATTGGGCGCGGCGGTGAGCGTGTAAGCCGTCGCGGCGGCCAGGCCGAACGCGGTGCACCGCGCGCATCTCGCTACTTCTGCGGTGCCGTCATGCCCTTGGGAACTTCGCACAGCGGACTGCTGGCGGAAGGCTCGTCCAGGACTTCGGCCAGCGTGGTACTGCCGAAGGCCTTTTCAACCCCGGCCAGCGCGTTGTCTAACCGGCGGTGCAGCGGGCATAGCCGGACACCGTGCGATGCCAGCCCGAGCGGGCAACTGCGAATGCGCTGCAGCGGTTCGACGGCGTTGACCACTTCGAGAATGGACAGCTGGTCCGGCGATTTCACCAGCGAGACCCCGCCGCCCACCCCGCGCTGCGAGCGAACCACACCTTGCCGGGCCAATCCTTGGATCACTTTGGACAGGTACGCCTTGGGCACCAGCGTGGCGTTGGCAAGCTGTTCGGTGGTTCGGGCATGCGGCGCATGTTCGGCCAGATGCACCACAACCCGTAAGGCGTATTCCACCGTTTGCGAGATCATCGGAAGGCTTCTCCCTGTGCTGTAGGCCATCGCGGTGCGGGGATGCGGCAAATGGTCACACCCTTAAATTGGATGTAGACATCCAGTTTTGTGTTGCTACAGTTGGACAAAACTGGATGTTGGTATCCAATTTTGAGGGCCAAGCGGGCGGTTGTCAAACGGTGACGCCGCAGGCGGGCTCTCGGATTTTTGACTGGCTGCATTGGTGAAAGGGTTTCCAAATGCGGAACATCGACGAACAGCGTCTGGAGAACGACCTGGCCTACCGATTTGCCTATTTGCAGGAGTTTGTCGGTTTTGGTGAGGAAGACGTCAATGCCATCCGTGCTGTCGCATTGCAACTGGCCCCGCACGTGCCGGCCCTGGTCGATGCCGTGTACGAAAAGCTGTTCACGTACGACGCCACCAAGCGGCACTTCATGCCGCGGCAGTCGGGCTACGACGGCGTGCTGCCGGCCGACCTGGATAGCCTGTCGCAGGATCACGAGATGATTCAGTTTCGCAAGAACCACCTGGCGCGCTACCTGGTTGCCCTGGTCACACGCGACTACGACGGCAAAATGGTGGCTTACCTCGACATGGTGGGCAAGATTCACACGCCTAAGGCGGGCTCGCCGGAGCTGAACGTACCGCTGGTGCAGATGAACGCCCTGATGGGGTTTGTGGCCGACGCCCTGTGTACGACGATCTATAACCTGGGGCTGGACCGCGAAACGGAAATCCGCACCGCTCGGGCCTTTGCCAAGCTGCTGTGGCTGCAGAACGACCTGATCACCCGGCATTATCAATCGGCGGAAGCAGCCCGAGCCGCAACCACGGTCGCCACGGCCGCGCATTCGGCCGCTTAAGCCGCCGCTACAGGGCCAGTTGTCTCGGGCCGCACATGGAGCCTGGTCGCTGGCCCTGGTATCTGCCGCATCCTCGCTAGAAAGGGGGGAGTCCACCGCTATCGGTTGGGCCCCCTCCTTTTTTTCTTGTTGGCAGCTTTTCTTGTTGCAGCGAGACGCCTCGTGCCCTGCGGTACCAAGTCCGTCCGAAGGTAGGATACCAACCTCGACCCTGGCGAAATCGTGGATATGCCCGTAGGGCCGGTTCCACCGGCCGCGAAAGTTGGCACACGGGCTAATTGGCATGGAAGGTGGTCGCTCGTTTCATCTGCCTGCGCGCACGCCGCTCCCGAGCCGGGCGAATCATGAATTACCGCGTGCCACGGCTCTCCCGAGCCTCGCGAAGAAGGTACGTGGCTCCCTGCGAATCTTGCTCCCCCCGATTGCCCCCGATTGCCCCCCGTCTTGGATCGAGGAATTACCGGGTCTGCTGAAAGCTTGTTTTTCACCCCCCGGGGATTGCGGTTGTTACGATAGAGCAAGGCAGGTGGTGTCTTGCATCGGCGGCCTTCGAACTGCGAGCGCCGCTGCGACCGCCCGCGCCTTCAAGCCTGGCTAAAGGCCGATCCATCGTGGGGAACCAACCAATGCTCGTGGTGATGCAGCAAGGGGCTTCGGCGGATCAGGTCGACGCGGTGATGGCAGCCATTCGCGAGATGGGCCTCAGTCCCCATCCCATCCCCGGCCCCACGCGGACGGCGATCGGTATCACCGGCAATCACGAGGCGATCGACCCGCAGCGGCTGGAGGTACTGCCCGGCGTGCTGGAACTGATCCCCGTCACCAAGCCCTACAAGCTGGCCAGCCGCGAGATGCGGCCGCACGATACGGTGGTTACCGCCGCGGGCCGCGAGATTCATCACGGCACATTCACCCTGATCTGCGGCCCTTGTTCGGTGGAGGATGAAACCGGCCTGCTGCGTACGGCCGAGTTTCTGGCTTCGCGCGGGGTGGGCCTGCTCCGCGCGGGAGCTTTCAAACCGCGCTCCAGCCCTTACAGCTTTCAAGGTCTGGAGCACCAGGGGCTGCGGATTCTGGAAAAAGCCAAGGCCGCCACGGGCTTGGGCATCGTCACCGAACTGATGGATACCGAAAACGCCGACGCCGTCGCCGAGGTGGCCGATATCGTGCAGATCGGTGCCCGTAACATGCAGAACTTCAGCCTGCTCAAGCGGGTAGGCAAGCTCGCTCGGCCGGTGCTGCTCAAGCGGGGCATGTCGGCCACGCTGCAGGAGTTGTTGATGGCGGCCGAATATATCCTGGCCGGCGGCAATCCGTACGTGGTGCTGTGCGAACGGGGTGTGCGGACGTTCGCCGATCACACCCGGAAC
>CAZEEG010000172.1:0-9812 GCA_964511065.1 uncultured Pirellulales bacterium
CTTGCCATGAACTACCTTGCCCACGGCTGCGACTTCACGCACGACCCCTACTTTCTGGCCGGAACCGCCGTGCCCGACTGGCTGAGTGTGGTGAATCGCAAGATGCGTGTTCGCAACCGCCAGGCCGCTGCGTTTGTCGAACACGATGATCCTCGGATCGCGTCCCTGGCCGCCGGCATTGTGCAGCACCACACCGACGACGCCTGGTTCCACGAGTCGCCAACCTTCAACGAATTGTGCTGGCAGCTCACGGTACGCTGCCGCGACGCCCTGCCACCCGACGCCGGCTTCCGTCCCAGCTTCCTGGGGCATATCCTGGTTGAAATCCTGCTCGATGCCCAATTGCTGGCTGCCCGACCCTCCTGCGCCGATGAGTATTACGCGGCACTGCGCCGGGTCGACGGAGCGATTGTACAAGAGGGCGTCAACCACATGGCTGGCCGGAAATGCAGCCGGTTGCAGTGGCTGATTCCCGCCTTCTGCGAAGAGCGGTTCTTGTTCGATTACCAGGACGATGGCAAACTGTGGTTCCGGTTGAATCAGGTTTTGCGGCGGGTGCGGCTGCCGGAACTGCCACCTTCGTTCTGCGACGCGCTGGGCGAAATGCGACAGTGCGTTGCCGCGCGCTGGCAGGAACTGGCTCCCCAGCGGTAATGCTGGGAGGGAAGATCGGTTGCCCCGCCCTCTTGGCCGATTCGACCTTTGATTGTTCGGCGAACTACTTTGACCACCGGGCCGATATGTCCTCGATTGATGCGTTGTTTCAGTGCCTTCGCTCCGAAGGCCAGAAGGCGTTCATGCCCTTCATTACGGCTGGCGATCCCGACCTCGCCTTCACGGCCGACTTGCTGCGCCTGTTTTCTGAGCGGGGCTGCCACTTGTGCGAACTGGGCATCCCTTACAGCGACCCCATCGCCGATGGCCCGGTGATCCAGGCTTCGTACACGCGGGCTTTGGAGAACAAACTTCGCCTGTCTGGCGTGTTAGAGATGCTCAGCGGGACCACGCCGCAGTTGAACATGCCAGTGGTGACGATGGTCAGCTACGCGATCATCAACCGCCGCGGCCCCGAGCAGTACGTGGACGACGCCCAAGCCGCCGGAGTGGCCGGCGCCATCGTGCCCGACCTCCCCTGGGAGGAGTCGGCTACGCTGGCCGAGATTTGCCGCAACCGCGGTTTCGATCTCATCCAACTGGTTACGCCGACCACTCCCCGTGACCGGGCCGTGCGAATCGCCGAGGCGTCCACGGGCTTTCTCTACTACGTCTCGGTAACAGGCATCACCGGCGAGCGAACCAGCCTGCCGCCCGGCCTGGCCGACAACATCGCCTGGCTGCGCGAGCAGACATCCCTTCCCATCTGCGTGGGCTTTGGCGTGAGCCAGCGCGAGCACGTGAAGCTGTTGGCGCCAGTGGCCGACGGCCTGATCGTGGGCTCGGCTATCGTGCGTCGGGTAGCGCAGGCCAGTGAAGGCAACCCTCCCCGACCCCGGCAGGAAGTACTGGCCGAGATCGGCCAATTTGTCGACGACATGCTCGACGCCCTGCGGGCCGTATAAACTCAACGCCCCGCGGGCCGAATGATCTCCGCATACACAATGTGCCTTTCGCTCCACGGCTCTGCGACCGTGCTTGGCGGACCAAGGCCCGCATGGATTGCCCGGGGCCGATGGTTCGTCACTGCGTCGGACAACAAGGCACACCATTGATTGGGATATTCGGGTGTAGGGCGGATCGAGCGGTATGAATACCCACATGCGCTCCTGTAGCATTCATGGAAGCAGAAATTTTCGGGCAGAATCACCCATAAAATCCTTTTGACCTGGTCAAGCGCCGGTTACATTGTCGAAGGCTTCCATTTGCGTTTACCTTGCAAGGACGCACGAGTCTGCAGGGACGCGAGGCGATTCATTCTTCTGCCAAATTTGGAAGGGGGCTTGCACATGAAGCGCGCATTGTCGTTGCTCGGTGTTGTGCTGCTCGTGGGTTCGGCATGGGCGATTGCTCAGGATGAAGAGGCCAAGCCGCGGCGCAGTCCCAAGGGAATTCTGCCGGCCTACTATGGGGCGGTGGTGGCTCCCGACCAGCGGGAGCGGATCTACGCCATCCAGCAGAACTATGCGGAGCAGATCCAGCAATTGGAGGACCAGCTTGCCGCCTTGAAGGCCAAACGCGACAAGGAAGTTGAAGCCGTACTCACGCCGGAGCAACTGGCCAAGGTCAAGGCCCTTCAAGACGAAGCTAAGGCCCGCCGGGAAGCGGCCCGTAAGGCCCGGGAGGCTCAGAAGGCCGCCGCCGAAGACGGTAGCGCCAGCCAATCCGCGAGCGGTGCCGAAGCCAAGCCCGCTGAAAAGGCGGGGTCAGCACGCGCCTCCGGTGGCGAGTAGCTCCGGACCCATAGCGAGCATTGAGATTCACATAGCAGTGCCGAGTTCCAATGCGCGCGGGCATCTGTAGGGCTGCGCGTCCGAAGTTCGGTTGCGCAAGCGTTAGGCGCTTGCAGCGTGAGTGCGTGAATCTGAGCTGTTATCTGCGCCGGATTTCCGCCAGGATCGCAGGCCGCTTCCGGACGATTGCCCGTTGTTCAACACGGAGCACCACACCCTGCCTCCCGGCGGTTAGAGTGGGTCGCCGCGGTGGCACAGCGGCGGTGAGGCCAGGACGTATTCCGAGACGATTTGGCCGTGGATCAGGTGCTCGGTGATGATGCGTTCGAGCACTTCCGGGGTACAACCGCCGTACCAGGTGCCCTCGGGATACACCACGGCAATCGGGCCGCCGCGGCACACGCCCCAGCACATGGCTTTGCTACGCAGGATGCCGGCTTTCTTACCCAGGCCCAGTTCCTTCAGCCGCTGCTTGAGATAGCTCCAGGCCTCGCGCATCTGGCGGCGATTGGCACACTTGGCCCGGCCCTTGTCCACGCATAGCAGGATATGCCGCCGCGTGGCCGACATCCCTAGCTTGGCCGCCACACGTTGGGCCGCGCGCAAGCGGGCCGGCACCTGTTCCGAATCTGACATCCTAGGGCACCACCAGGGGTGAACCGTCGCCGGCAAGCGGACACATCAGCGCGATTCCGGCTCAGCAGTCGTGTTGGCTTCGGCTTCGCGCTCGACGGCGGGAGCCTCCACGGGCGGATCGGGGGCGGCCGCATCCGCCGGGGCGTTCCTCGGCGAAGAACTTGCAGCTTGTGGGGGCTGCGAAGGCGCCGGTTCATCGTCGGGGGCCATGTCGGATGGTTGGACCCGCTGGCGTTCACTAGCCGTGATCGCCAGCAGCTTTTCACGCAGGGCTTGTGCCCGAAGCAGGTTGCCGTGCCGCTGGCTGGTGGTTTCCTGGTCGTAGATTTCAAAGGCCGCGCGGTAGCTTTGGACGGCGGTTTGGAAGTCTTCCGCCGTGTTGCCTAACTCTTCGAGCGACCGGGCCAGGTTGTACCGGGCGGAGCGGGCCCAAGGCCCGTCGGCATCTTCCTTCAGGACGTAATCGCGGAAGTACTCGACGGCGGTTTGATAGTCCTGCCGCTCGTAGGCCAGCAGGCCCAGCCAGATGGTGGCGATCCGCTTGCCGCGGTTGATGGTGGCGATCGCCTGTTCGGGATCGACCGGCATGCCTTGCAGCACGCCTTGTTGCATCTCGGTCTTCCAGCGTTCGATGTGGCGGTCGGCTGGGCGACCGTATTGCAGGTACGTGGCAGCGGTGCGGCCCAAGCCGTGGAAATGGGCGGTAGCCAGTTCGTCACGGCCGCGTTCGTCGGAGAAGTCCAGGGCTGCCAGATTCACCGTTGCCCTGCCCACGCCGGCATCGCGGAACTGGAGCATTCGGCCTTTCCAGAGCACGCACGAAGCGCGGGGCGGAGGCGGCTTGCGATGCGGTTCATTCTGGCCGGTCAGCTCTTCCTCCCGCTTGCGCATCTCCTGGATGAACGGCGGGTCGATATCGATGTTCCGCTGCCCGGTTTCCACCACGCCCGATAGATCAAAGATGCGCAGTTCCTCGCCCAACCGCTGTCGCAGCCTGGCGTTCTGCTGTTGATCCTCGGGCGATAGCGTGCGCTGGTACTCGCTATCGTACAGGCGGCGCATGTTTTCCATGCAGATGAAGGGATAGGGCCAGATGCGCACGTCGGCCACTTGCTCGCATTGCCGCAGGCGTTCAGCCAACTCCGATGGCCGGACGGTCAGCACGAGTTGATCGCGACCGGCTAACTCTCGTTCCAAGCGGTGCATCCGCCGCGACACAAAATGGGGCGACAGCTCCACGAATGCGACCACGTTCTTCAGGTCGGAGGCCTGAACCGGGTAGCGAATCTGGCGGCTGGTCAGGTCCAACTGCCTGAGCAGGCTGTCGTCGGCGGCCACTTGCGAGAGCGTCGCCACCGGGGCGCCGTCGGGGCCGGGAATCGGCAAGCCCAGGTTGTGGTCGAACAGGTACAATTCGCCCTCGTGCAGCAAGGCCGGAATCCACGGCCGAAGCTGGCCGGGCCGCTGCGGGTCGGGATAGGCCAGAAGCACCACGTCCATGTTCTGCTGCCGTGCCAGCAACATGAAGATCCAGGCCCGCGTCATCGGCTCGCCGCGGCCCAGCAGGAGCGCCCGGGTTGAGTCGTCGATGGATTTCTCTTCCGTGGTTTCTTCCAGTTGGATGTGGCGGATGGTCCAGTCGAACATGGCCGTGGCGAGGCTGAGGTTATCCAGGCCACGCCGGCCCAGCCCATCGCCGATGTTCTTGCACCAGACCGCCTCCTGGAGATTGAAACCATCGTCGGACAGAAACTGCAATGCATCGGCATTGCGGTAGTAAGCCAAAAACGGTTGTGGCAGAGTCTGCTTTTCGTTTGCTTCCACAATGAACGGATCAAACCGCCATGTGTCTTTTTGATCCTGCTGCGATCGGAGCCACTGGTTCAAGCGTTCGACCAGCGTGGGCGAGATATCGCCGAACAGGAAATCTTCCAGGTGGGCCAGCATGGAAGTGACATTTTCCAACTGCTTGTTGGAACGTTCTTCCAAGCCGAACTCGGCCTCTTCAAACAATGTTTTGGAAGACGCCGGGCGCGATATGCCCCAGATCACCATCAGCAACAGAACCGCGCCCGTGGCGGAAAACCACAACGGGTACTTGCGAAAGGTATCGCGAAATCGCTGCCAGGCACTGGGCTTATTGCTGGGCTCTACGGCCCCATAGCGGCCGATGGTGCGCTGCGGCTTGGATGCAGTTTCGGCAGAGGCGGCCGCATCGCTGCGCCCGGCCTGATCGTGATTGTCTTGCGCGTTGCCGCCGGCAGCGTGGGCACTTGCATCGGCGGCAGGCTCGTTGGAACCAGGCGCCGAGCCAGAACCGGGCTGCGGTTGCGAGGGTTCAGCAGGCTGCTCAGGCTTCTTCGTCATGGAGTCGCTCCACGGCTTCTCGAATGCGCAACACGCGCCGCAGCAGCGGCGCGAACTGGTCTAACGGAATCATATTGGGCCCGTCGCTGGGGGCTTCATCCGGCGACGGATGGGTTTCAAAAAAGAGGGCATCGGCCCCGACCGCCACGGCGGCCCTGGCCAGCGGTTCCACCATGGCCCGATTTCCCCCGGTGGCATGGCCCAGCCCCCCCGGTTCCTGGACGCTATGCGTGGCGTCGAACATCACGGGAGCGCCAAGCGCTTGCATCTGAGGGATCGCCCGCATGTCGTTGACCAGCCGGCCGTAGCCGAACGTCGTGCCGCGTTCGCAGAGGATGACGTTCTGGCAGCCGGCAGCGTTCAACTTGCCCAGCACGTGCTTCATGTCCCAGGGGGCGACGAACTGAGGCTTCTTGACGTTCACGGCGCGGCCTGTCTGGGCTGCCGCCACGAGCAGGTCGGTCTGGCGTGCCAGGAAAGCCGGAATCTGCAACAGATCGCACGCTTCACCGGCCGGCGCTGCCTGGTAGCTTTCATGAATATCGGTGGTGACGGGCAGGCCGGTCGCTTCGCGGACATCGGCCAGAATGCGCAGGCCTTCCTGCATGCCGGGGCCGCGGAATGCGTCGATACTAGTGCGATTGGCCTTATCGAAGGATGCCTTGAACACGATCGGCACGTTGAGCCGCGCGCCCAGTTCGGCCAGGTGTTCGGCTATCCGTAGCACAAAATCGCGGCCCTCGATCACACAGGGACCGGCCACGATCAACAGCCGTTGGCCAGCTCCGCAGCGATACGGTCCGACCTGGACGGGGTAGTTCGACACGGTGAAACTCGATCGAAAGGAAGGGTGACCTGCGGCATCCACGCCATGTAGGGGGCTAGCCAACGCTCAACGGACTGGACCTGTGCGAACTGGGCCAGGGACGCTGCGATCCGCGCCGCGGAACGGGCTCGATGGCTATTCGCTGCCTGGTTTGGATCGATTATGCACTCTACTTATTGACACCTGCGCGGCTAATGTCCGCTCACTTTCGTGCTGGCCCTCCGATAGGTGGCCAATTGCGATGGAATACGAAAGTCTTGCGGCACCGATCGTTCGACAACCGGACATTCGCGGCGCAACCATCAATACGTTGGCGGTGCTGTACTAACTATCACGTTTACACCCGACAACTGCGGTCACGCGCTCGGCTATACACTCTTTTCACATTTTTTACATTGGCCGGTGTTGTACCAATTACCAGGTTTTACACCCGGCAACGGTCCTGACACGATCCGCTATGCGCTATTTGGCGTCGGCCGCTGTTGGGCCGCCTTGTAGCAACCCGTGATGTGCAGCGGCCCAACGCCGCGGCACGATCAGCCGGAGCCGACCAGGCAACACGCCAATGTCCATGGGCAAAAAGCCCGATGGCTCCCCATCGACCTGCACCGGCACCGGCGTATCAGCCTCTACCCGAAACCGCGACAGCCGCTGGAACGCCACATCGGGCATCCCCTGCAGCCGCTGCCTCAGCACCGCGAACAAGTATCGGAAGGCTTGCCACAGCGAGCCGCGTTGCAGCAGGCACACATCGAGGCAACCATCCGTACCGCTGGCTTGGGGCGTGAACTTCAGGCCCCAAGCGTAGCAGGGCAGGTTGAACGCAAATGCCCAGCGCGAAACGAGTTGTGGCTGCTGCCTAAGTGACCGCATCCGGGAGGCCGCACCCGGTTGTGCCAAGGGGGCCAGCGATGCCGGGACACCGCCTGCCTCCTCTAAATCCCAGTATAGTCGCAGTTCCGGATAATCGTAGGTACGAATTGCATGCAGGATTGGTTTGACATAAGCCAAATGGGTGATGTTCCCCTGCCGTGAATCGTGCAGGCGGTGGATCACCTTGGCATCGAAACCGCAACTGACCATGAGCAGGAAAACCCGCTCCAGCGGCACACTTGACGAGGTGTGCGGACTCGCTTCGCAGCGCAAGTGACCAGCGTCCAGGTGGGTCAGGGCACCTTCGTGCAGGGCCTCGATCACCGCCGGCAAGTCATTCATCCACAGGTACTTAGCCAGAAGATTCTCCGTGCCCAGGGGGAGCGGTGCCAGGGGAATCTCTGCCGGCAGGGTATTGGCCAGAACGTGCATCGTCCCATCGCCGCCGGCCCCGACCACGGCCCTCAGCCGGCCCTGTTCGTGGAGTCGGGCGGCGGTTTCGGCGATTTCGTCCAAGGGCGAAATCACCTGCACCTGCCATCCGCGATCGGTCAGCGCTTGGGCGACTTGCTGCGCGCGGTGCCCCCGGCCGCGCCGGCCCGCGCGGGGGTTGACCGAAATCAGGATCTGGTCGGCCGTTGCCGGTACGAATTGGAGCGCCTGGTCTGCCATCCGCCCGATTGTACCGGAAAGGAGCTGGGGTTCGGATGCCGTATTTTCTGGCGGCAGCGGCGGCGTAATGCGTCCAGCGCACGGGGGATTCGCGTGCAGCGGTCTACTTGTTTTGGAGGGGGATGACACCATCCCAGCCGTCTGGAGGGATGCGGCCCCGCTGCCCAATGTAGACCATGATAAAATCTTTCACCGGGTCGCGGGCGGGCACTTCCTGCAAGCCTTCTAAGGCCTCGGTCCACCGGCCGGCAATGAAGTCATCGACGGCCCGCTCGTAGGCCTGAAGGTGGGTGTCTTGGAGCAGCGGATACTGGTCGGCCGGCGGCAACAGTTCGCTCACGGTGAGCGCGGTATCCATACCGTAGGGCCGCACCTTGGCGATCCGCCGGCAGCGAGCGAGATTTGGGGGCACGGTTTCACATATCACGTGGGCCGTGGCCTCATCCATCAAGATGGGGGCCCTCATGATCTTGGTCATGCCTTCCAGCCGGCTGGCCAGGTTCACTACGGGACCAAAGACCGAGACCTTCAGTTGATCGATGGTACCGATCCCGCCCGCCACGGCAGGTCCCGTGGCCAAGCCGATCCCTACCTGGAAACCGGCCAGAGTATGGTCGGGTTGTTGGGCGGCGGCTTCAAACTCTCGCCGAATGGCCAAGGCCGCCAGGCAAGCGCGCAGAACCAGGTCTTCTTGTGGCAGCGGCCAGCCCCAGAAGCCCATGGCGGCATCGCCCTGGAAGTCGCCGACCACGCCGCCCTGTTCGAGAATGTGATGGGTCATCACACCCAGGGCTTTGCTGACGCGTTGCAGAACTTCCATCAGGCTGCCGGAGCCGCGACTGCCCTGTTCCACCTTGCGCGAGAAGCCGCGCAGGTCGCAAAACAGCACGGAGACTTGCGTTTCGCGGGGAGCCAGCACCTGCTCGGCGTCTTGAGCTTCCAGGGCCTGCATCACTGCCGGGGGTAAGAACTGGCTGAGCGCGGCGTGCTTGCGCTCCAGTTGCCGCACCTGCCGCAGGGCGCCCAGCGTAGCGGCGACAATCTCGGCGAACTTTACTTCTTCGCGCAGGTCGGCCGCGCCGTCCTGGTACTGGGTCTTCCAGTCGCCCGCCATGCGGCCAGCAACGTAAAGGCCCCAACCAGCGCAGGCTGGGCCGGGAACCGGCGTGCAGAAAGCCCAATTGAAGTGATCGCTGGCGGTGAACCGGCTGGGGGTAAGGTCGGACGATTCCCAGTAATGCAGCACGCTTTCCCGCTGCTGCACGCACTCCAGAATCAAGCGGCGGCTGGGTTCAAAACCGCCCAGGCCGTCGCGCCGGTCCCAGTGGGCCACATGGGGAGTGGTGTCGCTGCTGCCGGAGGGATCGGCCATTACCACGGCCACGGCCGTCGAACGCGGAATGCCTGCCAGCAGCAAGTTGACCAGCCGCACGAACAGTTCGCTATCGGAGTTGGCACCGGAAATGAGTTCTGGCAAGCGGCCTAAAACCTCGATGCGCTGGTCGGCATTGCGAAATCGCACCTGCTGGAGCATTTCTGCTGAGAGCGTCTGCTCCTGGATCACCTGGTGCGATTCGGCGCGGGCGATCGTGGCCTGTCCCGTGCTGATGGTGAAGCGGGTCTGGCCGATCACAAAGTAATCGCCGGGCCGAGCCTGGAACTGTTCCTGCTCTTCGCCCCGGTAGAAGATGGGATTCCGGCCGGTAGGCAGGCGGCGGACTTCCAACTGGTCGCCGTGCCAGCGCACCTCTGCGTGGCGGCGGCTTAGCTGCTCATCCCAAGGGCAGGCCCACGTCCCCGAGGCCCGGCCCAAGACGAGCGTTTCGCCCGTCGGCAAGCTGCGCCGCCAGCGGTGCTGCGGTTCGTGGCCTTGGGCAATGAGATCGGCCATCGATTAAGCTTCCCCCCTACTTGTTGAACACCTGCGCAGCGAATATCCGCTCACTTTCGTGCCAGCGCTCCGAAATGCGGCCAGCTTGCAACGGAAAACGAACTCTTCCGACGCCGATCGTTCGACGATCTAACCTGGGCGGGCGCAAAAAACAACCGAG
>CAZEEG010000173.1:0-9758 GCA_964511065.1 uncultured Pirellulales bacterium
CCAGCTATGGCCAACAGCAGGCACAACCTGCCCGGCCTGAAGCGGCCACCGTCCAGGAATTAGCCCAAGCGGTTTCCCAAGGGAGTCCTGAAAGCAAAGCGCGTGCCATCGACATGTTGGCGGCGCGCGGAAGTGCCGCCGCGGCGGCCACCCCCCAGCTCATTTCGGCCCTCGCCGACCCGCAGGCCGACGTGCGTTGGCGGGCCGCCCGCGCCCTGGCCGAAATCGGCCCGGCAGCCGCGCAATCGGTCAACGCGCTGACGGCCGCCCTGAAGGACAAGGACCCGCTGGTGCGGGCCAACGCCGTCCGGGCGCTGGGCCAGATGGGCCAGGCTGCCCAGCGGTCGACCGAGCAAATCACGCAACTGTTGGCCGACCAGGACGACACCGTCCGCCGGGCCACGGTCCTGGCGCTGCGGGAGATCCGGCCCGACCGCCAGATCACGCTGCCGCTGATCAGCAAGCTGCTGGAAAAATCGGAACCGTCGACCCGGACCCTGATCCTGGGCGTGCTAGCCGAGCAGGGCAAGGCCGCCGTGCCGGCCCTGAAAGAGGCCCTACCCAATCCCAATACCCGGTACTGGGCGTGCCTGGTCATTGCCGAGATCGGCCCCGACGCCAAGGAAACCGTGCCTGAGCTGCTCCAGGCCGTTAAGGACGAGCATCCCGAAGTGCGTCACGAAGCGCTGATGGCGCTGGCCGCCACCGGCGATACGTCGCAGGCCACGATCGATGCCGCGACCGCCGCCCTGGCTGATCGCGAAAACTCCGTCAAGTACGCTGCCGCGTACGTGTTGGGCAGCATCGGGCCGGGGGCCGCCAAGGCCACCAGCCAACTGCAAACGCTGCTGCGGTCAGAAGACCCGTTCTTGCGCACCGTCGGTGCCTGGGCGCTGGGTAAATCCACGCAGAATAACTCGCAGGCTTATGCCCAGTCGATCGATTACCTGTTGCAGTCGCTCCAGCACGAGAACCGCGATGTGCGGCTAGCCGCCATCGAAGCCATCGATGACTTGGACCCGGAACCCTCCAAGGTTCTGCCGGGCCTGATCAAAGCCTTCGAGAGCCAGGAAGGCGTCATCGCCACCAACGTGGCCGACGCCCTGGTCGATATGGGCAAGGCAGCCGTGGGTCCCGTGGCCCAGGAACTGAAGAATCCCAAGCTGCGGCGTGCTGCCGTGGTGGTGCTGGGCCGCATTGGCCCGGATGCCAAGGACGCCGTGCCAGCTCTGGTGGAAGCCCTCCGTGGCGAAACCGATAAGGATGCTCGCCGCGAGATCTTCATGAGCCTCTCGAACATCGGCCCGGCCTCGGACGCGATCGTCCCCGAGTTGCTCAAGGACCTGAAGTCGGAGGATATCCAGCTCAAGGCTGGCGCAACCTACGCCCTGGGTGCGATGGGCGCCTCCGCCAAGGAAGCTCTGCCGGAGATTCGCAAGAACCTCACCGCCCGCGACGAGAAACGGATCGCTCCGGAGAACCAGCAACTGGTCGAGGCCGTGAAGCCGATCCTAATCGCCGGCCTGGGCCATGAGGAACCGCTGGTGCGGTACGAAGCCGCCAAGACCATCGCGTTGCTCGGCGGTTCCATGCAGCAGGCTGCCAGCCGGTTGCAGGAAGTGGCTGAGAAGGACCCGGTTCCCCAGGTGCGCGACGCGGCTGCCGAGGCCCTGAAAAAGGTCCAGGCGCAGTAACGCCCACCATCTGCTCCAGGAATAAAACGGCCCCGGCAGAACGCATCGGTTCTGTCGGGGCCTTTTGTTTTGGGCCAGTGGTTTCTCGACCCAGTAATTCTCGGCACGGTGTGCCAGATGGGGGGGGGCTTATTCCACCGTCAGCGGCACGCTGGCCGAGTGGCTATTGAACTCGGGGGCGTACATGCACTCGATGCTGGCGATGCCCGAGGTGTACTGCCCACGGTGGACCACCCACGTCGAGTATTCAAAGACATACGTGCCCCGAGGCAGGTAGTCGATGAAGAAGTGACTGGCCGTATCGCGGGTCGACTGGTAGTACACCAAGCCATCACGGAAGCGGTACTGCGAGAGCACATCGGCCGGTTCGGTGCCGCTGCCGCGCTGATCCTTCAGGTGGACGTATTCCATATCGCGGTCCACGCGGACTTCCACGCGCACCACCAGTTCATCGCCCACCTGCAAGCTGCCTTTCACCGATTCCAACCGCGGCCCCTGCGGCGTTTGCACCTTGGTATACAGCGACTTGCTGATCTTCAGCGGCGTGCCTTCGTAGGCGGGTACCTTGTCGATGTCTTCGAAGTACTGCCAGTGGACGCCGCCCCAGGCCACGCCCGGATCGGACTTCTTCACCGTGATCTGCCCGAAGCCCGGCTTAACTTCCGAACCGGCGAACTGCTCACGGTAGTAGCCGGTGCCGGCTTCCACGTTCTTGGGCTCGATCTGTACATCGCCCAACTTGACCTCGACCAGTGCGTCTGAAGCCAGCAGGTCGTTCACGCCTCGCAGCAGCAAGGCGTATACAGCATCGGCCGTGGCCTTGGTCGTTTTCCAGTCCTGTGTCTGCTTCTGCTTGAGCAGCCACACCTGGCATTCCTCCACCGCGACCGGGTCGCGGGCAACTTCCTCGAACGCCTCGATCATGAGCGCCTGCGTCTCGATCGGGGCACGGTACCACCACCAGGAGAGTTCCAGGTCGCGCCAGTACATGCCCATTTCATCGTCGCGCACGGCCCGCTCTCGCAGCGAATCCATGATGGCCATGGCCGATTCGCGATGGCCCAGCCGCTGCAGCGCGATCGCCAAGTGGGCCTGCGATTGCCGCACGCCCAACTCCAGCCAATGCTCCTTGGCCTGGTTGACGAAGTAATCGAACGCCTCGCGATGCTTGCCGTCGACCGCCTTGTCCTTCAGGAAGAAGCTGCGGCCATACAGGTACAGGGCAATCGTCGGAGTCAGGTGGTTCTTGCCCAACTCTTTATCGTCATCCTTGGCGGCCTTGAGAATGTCACGGTAGATGCGGTCAATCCAGGCATCGAGCCGATTGAGGGATTTGACAGCCTGGGACGCGTTGATCTCCACGCCCAGGTGCCGCAACCGGCCAAACCCGGTGGTGATGTAGAGCGTGATGTAGTCGTTGCTCCGCCCGCCCGGGAACCAGGCCCAGGAACCGTCGTCATGCTGCGCTTGGGCCAACTGGCGGGTCGCGCGGTGCAGTTCTTCGGCGAGCCGGTTATCGTCGAACAAGATGGCGATGTTCCGCCGGGCCTGGCTCTCCTTGTTGGCATCGCGCAGCCACGGCGTTTCTTCGATTAGCACATTCTTGATGTCCTGGTTCTTGAACAGCGGGCTGTCCAGCGCCGGCGTGTTGCGCCATTGCTCGAACACCCGGCGGATCTTCGGATCGGACTTGACGATGTGCTGCGCCAGGGCATTGGCGTACAGGCGGTTAAACACCTGTTCGTTGCATTGGTGTGGATACTCCATCAGGTAGGGCAGCGCAAGGACGGCATACCAGGCCGGGTTGGAAGTCATCTCCACCGTCAGCGACTGGTGCTCCAGCGTGGGTGAATCGCCAGAGGACAGCAGATGCTCAAACTGGAACGACTTGGTCTGCTCGCCCCGGATGGGCAGCGGCAGCGATTCCGTAACCAGAATCCGCCGCGAAAGCACCGGCAGGAAGTTCTCTTCGCCGTCGGACAACTCGCCCGTGCTGCCCACCGCGCGGTACACCAGGTAGCCGGCGCCGCTTGGCACGGTGAGCCGCCACGTGTAGCTGCGCGACTCGCCCGATGGCACGTCGAATGGTTGCTCGGCGGCCTCGATGCCCATGGCCTGCGTCATATCGTTGTTGGTGCGGGCGTCGGAGAAGGTCAGCCGCAACGTGCCCTGCTGAGCCTGCGCCGAGCGGTTCGTCACCTTGACGGCAAACTCCAGTTGGTCGCCCTCGCGGACAAACCGCGGCGGATTGGGTTCCACCATCAGGTCCTTGGACGTCACCACCTGGTCGTGCAGGCTGCCGCTGCGCAACTGCTTATCGTGCGCAAAGGCCATGAACTTCCACTGGGTGAGGGCCTCGGGCATGGTGAAGCTGATCCGCACCGTGCCATCGTCGTCGGTGGTCAACTGCGGGAAGAAAAACGCCGTTTCCGCCAGGTTGGTGCGGGGAGCAACCGACTGCACGTCAACCGCTTTATCCTGGGCAGCGCCGCCGCCCATACCGCCCATGGCCATCGGCGCAGGTGCAGCGGATGCCGGTACTGCCTCCGCCATCAGGGCGTTTTGCCGCCTGGCTGCGAATGCATGATCCGCTTGAGGCGCCGCCATGGCGGGGGCCGCCGCAGTCTCGCCCGCCATTGGAACGCCCTTGCGGCTCCGCACCCAGCCAAAGCCGCCCAGGTTGGCCACGATCTGGTGCGATAGCGACGGATAGGTCATTTCGACCGACTTGTACTCCGTGCGGAAGCCGCCTTGCCAGTGGCGGAAATAGCTCTGCCGGTTCTCGAACCGGGAGTTCAACGACGAGTGATCCTGGTAGAAGATGCTGAGCTGCCGCATCCATTCGTGGGGCAGGTAGGCATCCAGTGACGCGTCGTACAGCGTGGCTGCCACTTCGGCCACCGCCGCTTTGGCGTCCGGCCCGGTGACGACGGCCGTCCAGGTTTCTTCCTGGCCGGGCAGCAGCTTCGACGTGAACTTCTCCCACGCCACTTTCAAGCGCTTGTTGGACCAGGGAACATCAATGCGGCGCTGCTCGATGTACGCTCGGTTCTCGCGAACCATCGTTACCCGCAGCGTGAAGCCGCCTCGCCATTCCTCGGGTACCGGCACCGCGATCTTGGTTTGCGTGGTGTTGCCGTCAGTCCAGAACGCCTTGACGATTTCGTGCTGCCGTTCGATCTCGATATAGGCTTTCACTTTGTCGTAGCCACTACCCCATACGGCAACGAACTCTTCGCCGGGTTCCACCGATTCGTTGCGCAGCGTCAGCAGCAGTGGCACCTTGAGGTCGAGGCGGTCGGCCTCCGGATCAATCACGGTGAGCGGTAGCCGGGCCGTAACGTCCATACCGAAGCGGTCTTTGGTTTCCAGCACGGCCTGGTAGGCACCCGCTTTCAGCGCAAACGATAGTTCCGCCGTGCCGGCATCGCCGGTAGCAAAGTCCTGCTCGGCTACGACCTCGCCCAGCGGCCAATTGGCCGGGTTGCTCAAATCGTCTGAGGCTTGGTTGCCGTCGGCCCCGTGTCCGTGAGGCGCGAAGGGACGATGTTGGTTTTGACTCAGCGGCGCGCGATGCACGCGGTCGGGAGCTTGCAGGCGGTGAACCTTGACCTTGCCGCCAGCTTCGCGGCCCTCGCCGTCGAGCGAAGTCGTACTGATCTTCAGCTCAATCGGCTTAGCCGCCGTCTGCCAGTTGTCGGCCGCCAGCGTGGCTTGCAGGGCCGCATAACCGACCTGGACGCGACGCGACGCCGAACGGGTTTCGCCCGCGTTGTCGGTCACGTCGGCCGAAACGTGGTACACGAACACCGGTTCGCCTTCTTCCGGCACCGAGCGGTCCGGAACGGCCGTGAACTTGATCTGGAATCGGCCTTCGCGATCGGTTTGGGCCGTGCCGTGCGCGATTTCCTGCTGTGGTTGCGGCTGCCAGCCGCGCCACCAGAACCACCAGGGGGGGAATCGCACTTCGCGAACCACGCGATAGCGCACGTTGGCGCCATCGATCGGCGCGCCGGTATAGGCGGCGGCCGTGCCAGTCAGCAGCACTTCCTCGCCCAGCCGCGGCGCTTCCTCGGCCGGGTTCAGCTCCACCTCGAACTTAGGACGCTTGTACTCTTCAACCGTGACCTGAGTAACGCCCGTAGCGCTGCTTATTACCTGGATCGTCATCCGCCCCATCAGCAGGTCCGAGGGCGCCGTGAAGCTGCCCTGGAACGTGCCAAAGTCGTTGGTCTGGTGCTGCTGCTGGGCGATCTGCTTGCCATTGGGATCTTTGAACACCACGATCGTATGCCGTCGCGGCAGCACCTCATAGCTGCGCTGTAGATAGTCGCCGCGGTAGCTCAGCCCCTTGTAGTGGATGGTTTGCCCGGGGCGGTAGAGAGCCCGATCGGTAAAGATGACCGTATTTTCAAATGGCTCGTGCCTGCGGTCGTACCCAAAGACGTTATAGTTTTCCGCCGAGGTCAGCTCCTGTCCCTTCCATTTCACCTGAACCATAACTTGGGAGCGCTGGCGTTGATTGGCAGTCAGCTTAAACAGTCCATCGGCATTGGTTTGCGTCTGCGCACCCAGGATCCACTGGTTTTCAAATTCCCAGGCGTGCACTGTGGCGCCGGCAATCGGCTCGCCGGTGGCCGCGTCGGTGACGATGCCTTGTAGCGCCGGTTCGCCACGCTCCTGTCGGATTACCAGCGCCAAGTCACTGACCCAAAATTCCGTAATTTGCACCACGTTGTCGTGGTCGCCGAAGTCCTCGCGGGCGCTGGCAATGAGGTAATAAAAGCCGGGTTTCAGATCTTCAGGCGCAGCGACCTGGTGCGTACCCTGCCTGTAATCCGCAACCGGCGGCAGCTTGGCATCCCACGCCTTGGCCGCAGGCTGTTCGAGCAGTTGCCGCCGCGAGTCAACATCGGCTCCATGCGGCTGCGCGCGATGCTGCTTGAGCCGCGACTCCCAATTGGCCTTCACCGCTCGGAAGTAGATTCGGTCGAGGTTGCGATAATTGACCTCGATCGCGGGCCAGGGCTTGTTCCACACCCGTTCGGTGGTCAGCTGGAGTGAACGGGCCTCGATTTGTTGGATCAGGTTGAAGCACAGCTTGCCGCCGACGCTATCGGGATGCAGTTTCATCCCCTGCGTGGCCTTTTCGTGAGCTTCGCCCAACTTTTCCTGGCCGTGTAGCACTGCGGCCCAGCTTTGGTAGGCCAAGCTGGCCAGGGCGTGGTCGCGATTGGCCCCGACAAACTGCTCAAGCGCCGCGATGTACCGCTGATCCTTGTTCGGGCCAACCGCGTAGTTGTAGCCCATTTGTAGCCGATCCAAGTCGGTTACCAGGTAGGCGCTGCGGTCCTTATCGTCGGCATGCAACCGCAGCAACTGTTGGTACAGCTTGATCGCTTTGACCAGGTGCGAATCGCCTTCTACATCCCACGCCAGAAACTTATCGGTTTCTGCGAAGATCGGGCTGGTATCCTCCAGCACAAAGGCGTCTTCTGGCTGCGTTACCGTAGCTTCGCCCGAGGTGTAAAATGCCAGCGCCTCGTCGACCAGCAGGTCGTACACCGTGGGCCGGTACTCCTCGGGCATGGTGCCCTGGTCGAGCAGGTGTTTGTACTGCGAAATCGGCGTTTTTTTGAGTGATTCGCCTTCGGCCAGCGCCTTTTGGAATTGGCGATCGACCTCATCGACAATCCGCGGCAACGACCACGCGGTGACATCGTCGCCGGGGGCCTCGCTCGTCTCCGTCCGCTGCCCAATCCGCCAACGGTTCTGCTGGAAATAGTGCCAGTACCAGTGCGCCAAAATGGCGTGCATCACCGGCTTCATGGCCTCGGGCGATTCGTCGATCGCCTGCCGCATGCGAGCGATCTTTTCCTCAGGCTTATTGCCTTGGATGTTGCCCTCCAGCACGATCTTCATGCTGACCGCTCGAATGGCCTCAGCCCAGGCCTTGTCTCGCTTGGCCGAGACAATGATCGGCTCCAGCTTTTCGATGGCGGTGCGTGGCAGCCCTTTGGCCATGGCGTCGTCCACCTGCTTCCACTGCTCGGTCCGCGACTCGTCTGAAAGCGCGTAAGCGGCCCAGACTGCTAACGTTGCAACGGCAACCAATCCACATGCGATCAGCAGACGCACTGGTGACTCTCCGAAACGTGCATAAGGGAATACGCCCGAGTAGGCTCGCATTTGGGGGGCGGCTTGCGAACGAACGATGCCCCCAGCGGCTCAGGCGCGGCTGTAGTGATACCACGGCGATAGCCGTTCAAGGAATACAACTTGCGATTGCCCAAGGGCTTACAAGCGCCGCGAGCGCGCGCCGGCCCGGCGGCGACCTTCGTTAAGACGAGCCAGGCGGGGCGTTAGTTCCCTCAAAACGAGCGCTACCGAACCCGCGAGGTACCGCGCCCCCGTAAACCGTGCGTGCTAGCAAACGCGTGCCAAGTGTTGTCGTTGGCTCGTGGAGGCAGCCGTGCAAGTTCTGCACCGTGCAAGAGTTGCGCTTGCGATTGCTGGAGGGTCTGCGGCGAGAGCGGCTGATTCGTTAGTCTGCCGCCGCTGCGGCCATACCGTTCCCCCGGCGGAACTTACGCTATACAGTTCTAGAAGTGGTAGGCGTGGCGACTGCTCCGCCCTTTCCTCCGACCGCAGTAAGAGAGTTAGACGATGGGCTTTCCCCGGTCGCGGATCCGAAAAGTTGTCTGGACCCTGGCGGCGTTGCTGGTCGTCGGCGGTGTGGTGGCTGCCGCCGTTTGGCGCGAACGCTGGTGGCCTGAACCGGCCGCTCCCCAGGCTGCGGCCAACGGCAATGCGCAATCGGATCACGATCATGACCACGGTCACGACCATAAACATGATTCGGCCAACTCGATCGAGCTGAGCCCTTGGGCACTGCGCAACATCAACTACGAACCGGTGACGGTGCAGTTATCGGATTACGCCCGAACCGTAACCTTGCCGGCGATTGTGGTCGAACGCCCTGGCCGTTCGCAGATCCAGGTCACCGCGCCGCTGGCGGGCGTGGTCAGCCGCGTGTACGTGGTGGCCGGAACGGCGGTTGAACCGGGCAGCCCTTTGTTCGAAGTTCGCCTGATGCACGAAGAACTGGTGTCAGCCCAGCGGGAGTTTTTACGGACAGCGGAGAGCCTTGACGTGGTCCGCCGTGAGATCGCCCGCCTGGAAAGCGCCGGCGAAGGCGTGGTCGCGGGCCGCCGCGTGGTCGAACAAGATTACGAACGCCAGAAACTCGAAGCCTCGCTCCGTGCCGAACGGCAAGCGCTGCTATTGCATGGCCTATCCGATGCCCAGGTGGATGAAATCCTGAATAGCCGGCAACTGCTGCGGACGCTCACCGTGACGGCGCCCGACCACGAGCACGAAGGCGAAGCGGGAGCCTGCGCCGAAGAACACTTGTTCCACGTGCAACAACTGCCGGTGGTGCAAGGGCAGCACGTCGAAGCGGGCGAAACGCTGTGCGTGCTGGCCGACCATTGCGAACTGTATATCGAAGGCCGCGCTTATGAAGACGATGCCGCGGCCCTGCGCACCGCCGTGCGCGAAGGCCTTCCGGTATCCGCCGTGCTGCTGACCGGCGACAAGCAAAGCGACGTGGTCGAGAACCTGCGCGTGATGTATCTCTCGGACCAGATCGATACCGGTAGCCGCGCATTCCGTTTTTACATTCAGCTTCCCAACGAAGTGCTGCTCGACCGCGCGACGCCTGCCGGTACGCGATTCATCGAGTGGCGATTCAAGCCAGGCCAGCGGATGGAACTGCGCGTGCCGGTCCAACGGTGGAGCGATCAGATTGTGCTGCCGGTCGATGCCGTGGTGGAAGACGGTGCTGAAACCTACGTCTACCAGCGCAACGGCGACCACTTCGACCGCGTGCCAGTCCACGTGATCTACCGCGACCGCCAGGCTGTGGTGGTGGCCAACGACGGAGCCCTCTTCCCCGGCGACGTCATCGCCGGCCGCGGCGCCTACCAAATGCACCTGGCCGTGAAGAACCAATCCGGCGGCGGCATCGACCCCCACGCCGGGCATAGCCATTAAACAGGCCCG
>CAZEEG010000174.1:0-9681 GCA_964511065.1 uncultured Pirellulales bacterium
TCGTAACCCGCAAAATCAGCAACGGGGTCGCCCGCATCAAGCACGGCCTGGACACCGAACTGCGGCTGGGCAACCTGGAAGCCCGGCGCGATTGGGGCTTTGCCGGCGATTACGTGCGGGCCATGTGGCTGATGCTTCAGCAGGACAAGCCCGACGATTTTGTGATTGCCACGGGCGAGCAGCACTCGGTGCGCGATTTTGTGGAGTTGGCCTTTGCGCACGCGGGACTGGATTGGCAGAAGTACGTGGTGATCGACCCGGCCCTGTTGCGGCCGGCCGAGGTGAACACGCTGCGGGGCGATGCCAGCAAGGCCCGCCGCATCTTGGGCTGGGAACCCAGCGTGTCGTTTCGGGAATTGGTAGCGATGATGGTGGACGCCGACCTGGCGCTACTTGCCGACACGATCGCCCGCCACGGCAGCGCATAGACGCCCCGCGTGCCACGAGGCCGCGAACCATTCTTGGTGGGTACATCTTTGTGTGCCACGGCGCTCCCGAGCCCTGCGCGGCAGGTACAGACGTGAATGGAACCCGCACGTCCGGCTCCGCCCCGCGCAATGCGGTTGGGAAGAGGGACACCTCAAACCGCAATGGACACCTGCGCAGTTGATGTCCGCTCTCGTTCGCGCTGGCTCACCGGAATGCGGCCGGTGGAACCGGTCCTACGGTGCAGGGATAGCGCACTTACGCGACGATGTCGTTCACCACGCGGCCCGACACATCGGTCAGCCGAAACTCGCGTCCGGCGTAATTGAACGTAAGCCGCTGATGATCGAGCCCCAGCAGGTGCAGGATCGTGGCGTGCCAGTCGTGCAGGTGGACCGGGTTTTCCACGGCCTGGTAGCCGTATTCATCGGTGGCACCGTACGCCATGCCGCCCCGCACGCCGCCGCCAGCCATCCAGATCGTGTAACCCTTGTGGTTGTGGTCGCGGCCGTCGCCGCTTTGGGCATAGGGCGTGCGGCCGAACTCACCCGCCCAAATCACCAGCGTGTCGTCGAGCAGGCCGCGCTGCTTGAGATCGGACAGCAGCCCGGCGATGGGCCGGTCGGTCGCACGGCAGGCCTTGGCCAGTTGATCCTTGAGCAACCGGTGGTGATCCCAATTGGCAGGAGCGGTGATTTCGATGAACCGCACGCCGGCCTCGGCTAACCGCCGGGCCATCAGGCACTGCCGGCCGAAGCGGCCCGTCTCGCCCTCGCCAATCCCATAGAGCTTGAGGATCGACTCCGGCTCGCTGCGCATGTCCAAGACGTCGGGCACCTCGCCCTGCATGCGAAACGCCAGTTCGAAGGATTCGATCGCTCCTTCAATCTCTGGGTGGAAGCGGTCGCGCTGCAGCTTGGCCTCGTTCAGTTGGCGCACCAGGTCGAGCTGTGCCCGCTGCTGCCGCGCGGTGCGCCTCGGGTTCTCGATGTTCTTCAGCGGCGGCCCGGGCTCTTCATCCTTGCCCAGCAGGGCGGCGTAGAGTTCTGGAATTTGGCCGCCGCCAATCCGCGTCCCCTGGCAGATGGCAGGCAGAAACGCGCTGCCGTAGTTGCGGGCGCCGCCGTAATCGGTGGGCGGATTGAGCGTGATGAAGCCGGGCAGGTTGGTGTTCTCGGTGCCCAGCCCGTACAGCGTCCACGCCCCCAGCGAGGGCCGCACAAACTGGAAACTGCCGGTATGCATCTGCAGGAAAGCCTGCGGGTGGTTCGGCAGATCGGTATACATGCTGTTGATGATGCACAAGTCGTCGGCATGTGCGGCCAAGTGAGGGAGAACCTCTGAGAACCACAGGCCTGATTCGCCGTGCTGGCGGAACGTAAATGGTGAACTCAGCAGCGTGGTGCCGCCGCGCTCGCGGCCGATGGTTGTGCGGTGTCCCGACTCGCGCTGCAGCCGCGGCTTGTAATCCAACAGATCAACATGGCTGGGCCCGCCCTGCATGGCCAGGAAGATGACACGCTTGGCCCGGGGGGCGAAGTGCGGCTGCCGCGGTGCGAGGCTGCCGGTGGCGGCTTGCGGGGTGGAACGCTCGGCGGCCTCGGTCGCCATGGCCGCAAACGCCAGGTAACCAAAGCCCGATGCCAGCGACTTTAGCGCGCTTCGCCGTGAGCAGCGACCGGGCCCGGCTTCGCAGAAACCACGTGCTGTGTTTTGATTGGTCATGGCATTGCACCGTGGAAAGCGGTCAGGAACGCCGCGGACGTTCTCCAGCGGCGAGCGATTCGATTGATCCAGCACGGCTCATAGAGTCGTGGCACGCAATTACATCAATCCATTACGGCTCGCAGGGTCATTCAATCCAGGTTGCGGAATTCGGCCGTCGCCAGCAGCGAATGGCAGTAGAGCGTCAACGCATCGATGGCTTCAGCATCTTCGCCGACCGTCTCGGCAAGGAACCGTTGCGCCAGTTCCACTTCATCTGGCCGCGGCCGCCGGCCAAAGCAGAGCACATGCGCATAGCGAATCTGCTTTTCAACATCGGTGCTGTGCTGCGCCACGCGCTGGGCCAGGGCCGCCGCCCGATCCATCACAAACGGGCTGTTCATCAAGTACAGCGCTTGCAGCGGCACGTTGGTGGTTTCGCGGTTCCCGGTCACCAAGCTCGGCTCGGCGAAGTCGAACAAGTCGAGTACGTCGGGCAGCTTGTCGCGAAGGATCGGCAGGTACACCGAGCGATGCAGTGAGCCATCGAGGTCCGCCGGCACGCGGCGGTCGAAGGCAATGATCGAAACCGGGCGGTTGCCAATTTCAGCCACCAACGACGATGTTGGCCGCGCGAGGTCCAACTCGCCGGATACCGACAGCATGGCGTCTCGAATCGCTTCAGCATCCAGCCGCCGTTTGCTGGCCCGCCACAACAGCCGATTGTCGGGATCTTTTTCAAAGGCCTGTTGCCGCCATGTCGATGCCTGACGGTAAGTGCGTGAAAGGACCAGTTCCCTGATCAGCGACTTGACCGACCATTGATGGACCGTAGCGAACCGCACTGCAAGGTGATCCAGCAACTCGGGATGGCTGGGCCGCCCGCCGCCGGCCCCGAAGTTATCCACCGTGGCTACGATGCCTTCGCCAAACAGATGGCTCCAGACGCGATTGGCCATCACCCGGGCGGTCAAGGGGTTGTCCGGGTGCGTCAGCCACAATGCCAGTTGCAGCCGGCCGCTCTGATCCTCGGGAATCGGCGGCACATCGGCAATCTCGATCACCTTGGGAAAACCGCGGGGGACCACGTCGCCGGGACGGCTCAACTCCCCGCGATCCAGCAGCGGCACATCCACGATCTGTTCGGCCTCGATCACGCCCATCGCCAGCGGCAGCGCCTGGCCTTCATCGTTGACCGTTTTGAGCACGCCTTCGATGGCACCTTTCCGCCAGATGGCTCGGAGGATTTCGGCCAGGCTGATGACCTCCGTGGGGTCTTTGCCCTCGGCAATCAGCTTTTCGGCCAGCTTGCGGCCCTCTTCCTCGCGGCGGGCCATTTCGGCCAGTTCCTGACGGTACGCCTCGACCTTTTCCTTGGGTAGCGACTCGTTGGGAATCACCTGGCCGGGAAGCTCGGGCAACACGATCAGATCGCCGCCCACCTGGTTGCCCGGCGCTACTGAGGTGCCGTAGCAGGTTTTGCTGCTGGCGAAGATGCCGGCCAGCGCGTAGTAGTCCTCCATGGAGAACGGGTCGAGCTTGTGATCGTGGCAGCGGGCACATGCCACGGTGGAAGCCATAACCGCCTGCGTGAGCGCGTCTATCTGCTCGTCGATGACATCGGCCAGGAACTGCAGCTTGTTGGCTTCGTTCAAGCCCTTGGTTCCCACGGCCAAGAAGCCGGTGGCGATCAATTGGTCGGCCCGCTGCTGCGGGCTGTCATACGGCAACAGGTCGCCGGCGATCTGTTCGACCAGGAAGC
This sequence comes from uncultured Pirellulales bacterium, assembly GCA_964511065.1. GTDB lineage: Bacteria > Planctomycetota > Planctomycetia > Pirellulales > S012-138 > CALBRZ01. Next base: position 3,893 of record CAZEEG010000174.1, read on the forward strand.
GATCGTATGGCTTGTCGGCGTTGAAGGCATCGATCACCCAATTGCGATACCGCCAGGCGTGCGGGAAGGTGACATTGGTTTCCTTGCCGCTGCTTTCGGCAAAGCGGGCCACGTCGAGCCAGTGCCGGCCCCAGCGTTCCCCGAACCGTTCACTGGCCAGCAGGCGATCGACCTCGGCAGCCAGTGCGGCCTCGATGCCTTGCGCCTTGATCTGCTGCTGGAACTGCCGCAGCGTTTGCGGCGAAGGCGGCAGCCCCACCAGGTCGAAATGCAAACGCCGCAACAAGACCGCCGGCGCAGCATCGGCCGAAGGCTCTAACCGCTGGGCTTCCAACCGGGCCAAGATAAAGTGATCCAGCGGCTGCCGCGCCCAATCGGGCGTGCGCGTTTCCGGTGGCTGCTGGTCAACCGGCTGCTGGAAGGCCCAAAACGCGCGGCCTTTCTCCCAGTCGATCTCCGGCCGTGCCGCTACCGCCGCGGCGCCATCGCGCGGGTCGGGGGCACCGCGGGCAATCCAGGCCTTCAGATCGGCGCGAACGCCAGCAGGTAGTTGCGGCCGATCAGGCGGCATCCGCAACTGACCATCACGATGCTCAACGGCCGCCAGCAGCAGGCTCTCCTCAGGCTTGCCTGGTACCACGGCAGCGCCGCGCTCGCCTCCGCGGCGAATCCCCTGGCGGCTGTCCAGCACCAGCCCGCCGCTGGCCTCGCCGGCCTCCGCACTGTGGCAGCCGTAGCAGTGCTGCACCAGAACCGGCCGGATCTTGGCTTCAAAGAACTGGATGCCTTCGGGATCGGCATCGGGCTTCCCGGCCCGCCGTTCTTCAGCCACAGCAGCGCGTGCCGACAGCACCAGCCAGATGGCGGCCAGGCCAAGCGACACCCCAAGGGTGCGGTGCAGCCACCGGCCGCGTGTGATGGAAGATGGTCGAAACATGGGACCCCCTTGTCCTGCAATCGAGGAAAGGCCAGGCGATACGACCGGAGATGACCGCGAGCCGTTCAGAAGTGAGGGAACCAGTTGACGGCGGTTGGCTCGCGTCCCCGGTATTGTACCTGAGCATGCGGCAGCGGCGAAAGAACAATCAAACCGCCGCAAAATGGCCGAATCACGAATCGCAGCAATGCGAAGTAATGCGGAATACAGAAACACGCCGCGCAGTGAGCAGGGGCCCGCTGTGTGGGCCGGTCGAGACGCACAATCACAGCATCACGATGCGCAATAAACTTGCCGCGCAAAGCCGGCTGCTGGCCGAACCCGGCGTGGCCGCCCGGGAGCTACACGCGCGTCAGCGGTACGTCGTCCGGGGACGGGTTCGGCGAGACATCATCGGGAAGGTCGCTCGATGCGGTGTCCTGGGAGGCCGCCAGCAGGGTTCGGCGCTGGGCGCTGCGCACCGCCTGGGCCATGATCGCGCGGTTGGTCGCGTAGTAAACCGCGCCGATGATGGCAATCAGGATGGTGATCGCCCGATAGGCAAGGCACACCAGCAAACCGGCGCCGGGGGCGATGGCGGCGGTTGAAGGCACGTGGGTATAGAGAAACTCCACCACGGCTTCGGTAGCCCCCAGCCCTGCCATCGGCAGCGGCATCGCACCGGCTACCATCCCTAGCGGCACAATCAGGTAGTGATCGGCAAAGCTCGGCGCGCTGCCGGGCAGGGCCAAGGCGATGACAAAAAAGCAGACGGTCGAGAGAATATGAACCAACAGGCTGAGGGCCAGCGCAATGGCCAACACGCTTTTCTGCTGGTTGTAGATACGCACGGCCACGAGCAACCGGCCCAGCGTGGGGCCGATCTTCGGAAGTTGCACCAGGACCCGGGAAATGCGGCCCCGGCTCACGCCCGGCGACAGCAGCAGGGCCACGGCCAGGGTGCCCACCACCGTACCGCCCACGGTGAGCTGGCAGATCACGCGAATCTCCGGCACCGGGCTGAGCAGCATGCCCGACCATAAAATGGCCACGGTCGCCAGCAGGAACAAACCGTACAGGCCCACGGCGCGGTCGATCACCACCGTGGCCACGGCTTCCGCCCTGCGGCCGGGCTGTTCGCGGGCCACAAACACCGCTTTGAACAGGTCTCCGCCCACGCTGCCCAGGCTGACAAAGTTGAACAGGTAACCGACGAAGCCCAGGCGAAAAGCATCGCGCAGGGTGAAGGGCAGATCCAGTGCGCGTACCAGCCCATACCAGCGGACAAACGTCACGCACACCGCCAACATGGCCAGCAGCCCGGCGATGCCCAGCAGGCCCCAGTTCTTGGGTTGGTTGCGAAGATCGTCGAGGCTTTGCTGCGCACCGGTGAACAACACCGCCAGGATCGCGACGGAAACGCCAATCTTGATGAGGTTCAATAACAGCCGTTTCACGCGCTTTCCTCGGTTTGGGGCGGAAGGGGTCCACCCCGGGCTCCAACTTGGCTTCGCGACCGCTCCACGGTCCGCGGCGGCATCTACGTGCTTCTAATTCGTCCGCCACGAAGGATTGAAGACGGTCAGTGGGTGGCCCCGACCCCGGAACGCTTCCCGCGGCACGCACTGCCCTGCCCCCCGCAAGCTGGGAGTGCCGCCAGGTCGCAGGCGGGGTAGGATGGAATGGTCGCTAGAGGCGAACCCCAACAGCCTACACGCTGTCTTACCGTAAGCCTACGTCCCAGTGAAAGTGGGGGTTTACGGAAAACAGCCAATTGGCGGGGGGGATGGTGGCCCGTTGCTGCTGATGAATTGTGCGGTTTTCGCGGTCTGTCACCCGCTTGGCGAGGGATTCCGAGAAGCGGGTTTACGGCGGTTGGCCCCGCAAAAGCGGCCGCTTGACAGCGCACCGCGGGGGTGATACCTTTTCAAATCTGCCTCAAACAGCGGCAAATGCTTCTGCGTGCGGGGGATTAGCTCAGTTGGGAGAGCGTCTGGCTGGCAGCCAGAAGGTCAGGGGTTCGAGTCCCCTATCCTCCACTTAAAGGCCACGTTGCGTCTCGGCGCCAACGTGGCTTTTTCTATTGCCTGCTGGGTTCGGCCAAGCCGCCATGCGTCCATCTCAGGTAAACGACGACCTGCCGAATGAGATTCTCAAGGCACTGCGGCGCATTCTGCGCAAAACGGCCGACTACTCCCGGCAGTTGGGCCGCGATTCAGGGCTGACGGTCCCCCAGGTGTTGTGCCTGGCCGCCGTGGGCAATGCCCCGGCAGGCACCGAAATGACGGTCGCCCGGGTGGCCGATGCCATCCATCTTTCGGTGGCCACGGCGTCGCGTCTGTTGGATCGGCTGGAAGAAGCGGGACTCTTGGTTCGCAAGCGGACCGCCGCCGACCGCCGCAAGGTCATCATCCAGCTTACGCCCCGCGGCCGCCGGAAACTGCACACGCTGCCGACGCCGCTCCAGGAGCAGTTTTGTGCCCGGCTGGCGCAGTTGAGCAAGGCGCGGCAGAAAGCGTTGCTGGATTCCCTGCTTCAAGTGGTCGAGATGATGGGGGCGGCCGATCTGGAAGCCTCACCGGTGCTCACCCCCGAGGTCGACGTCAAGCCGGCGGCCTCGAAGAAGCGTTCTTAATTGGCCGCCTGGCCCGCGCTGGCAAGCTATCGCATTGGCAGCTATCGCTGCCGGCGACTGCTGCCAGGGCCGCCATCGCTATCACCACCAGAGGACGGCAAAGGATAGCCAGCCTGGGCCGTACCTGCGGCCGACCCCCGGCATTCTCCACCGGCCAGCACAGCCGCGATAAAGTCGCAGCGCGCTTGCGCCCGATTCTTGTCATGGAGTTGGCGGTGGGCGGTCCGCCAGCTTTGCTCGCATTGCCTGCACTTAGCCAGTTGCCTGGCCTGTGTCGCATCCACGCCCCGGCCGCCCACGGCGTTTGACGAGGGAGAACTGAATGGCGCAAGAGGCCCAAATTCCGGCCTTGGGTTTCTTAACGGTGGTAGACGACCCCGAGCACGGGCTGTTCGGGGGCTACCTGGTGCTCAACCTGATCGGGCGACCGCTGGAGTTCCATTGCACCACCCCGCTGAAAGCCAACCGCGCACAGCAGATTCTCTACGGCCCCACGCTCGAACCCTACCTGTACGGCGAGCAGATCGCCCAGACCTTGATTCGCAAAGGCGCGGTGAAACCCAGGGCCGTTTTCACCGACCAGGCCGCCGTGCTGGCCGCTCGCCAGCACGTGGACATACCGCTGGTGTTGGCACTGGACCATCAAGGCGGCGCAGGCTCGGCAGAAAGCCATGCCAGGCTGCGCGTCGATCCGCCGCAAACCGCGCTCAAGCGATTCAACTGGGGGCAGCAATCACTGGCCGTGGAAGTGCTTCAGGCGGCCGACGAGCAACAGGTGCTCGACCGTCTCCGCGACGTGGGCGAGGATTTCGATTTCTTGGAGCCCTTTGGCCGCATTCGCGAAGCCATCGCCGAAGCCAGCCGGAATTAAACGCCAGAGGCCGTCTGCCGCGTTGCCAGAAGGAATTGCCGTGGATCGTTTGGAACCGTGCCAAGCCCATCGTCCCGTAAACCTCGCCTCCAACGCCCCGCTTTCGCGGCCGCAGGCGATCGAGCCAGGGCAACATGCGGACGACGAAACGGCGGATCGGCTACCGCTCGCGGCGGAACTGCCTCCATCGCAGATCGTCAGCTATGGAGCGGCCGAACTGGCCCTGCCGTGCAGTATCTATCCCTCTGGGATGCAGGCGGCGCTGCAGCGGGTTCCGCGATGGAAGGTGCGCACGGCTGTGCTGCAGGCCGCGGCACCGAAGGTGGTTTCCATCCCCATTGGCCGCACGCCGCTGAAGGTTCGCAGCTTTCTGTTTCCGGCACTGACCGAATCATTGCTGGCGGCGCAGCGAGGGCAGCCGCAACCGGCGCCGCCAGCCAAACCCGCTCCCAAGCCAGCGCCGCGCCCCGGCGATGCCACCGGTGGCTGTGAAGGCCGAAGGGTGCGCATGCGGCCGCCGCGCGACATCGTCAAGCTGGAAGACCGGCTGATGTACCTGCTTGAGCCGCCGGTGGAAAGCTGGCTGGCTCGCGAGTCGTTGTCGTTCCCCTTTCAGCCGTTTCCCTACCAGTTGGAAGGCATCGCGTTCCTGTACCCTCGTACGATGGCCGTGCTGGCCGACGAGATGGGGCTAGGCAAAACCATGCAGGCAATCACGGCCGTGCGGCTGCTGCTGCATAGCCGGGAAGTCGCCAGCGTGCTGCTGGTTTGCCCCAAGCCACTGGTGACGAACTGGATGCGCGAATTTGCCCTCTGGGCCCCGGAAGTCCCCATCGTGGTGATCGAGGGCGACCAGGCCCGGCGGCGCTTTCAATGGCTGCTGCCGGCCCCGGTCAAAATCGCCAACTACGAACTGCTCCAGCGGGATCAGGAATTGCTGCTGGACCGCGACCGCCACTTCGACCTGGTGGTGCTCGACGAATCGCAGCGGATCAAGAACCGGGGCAGTACCACCTCGCAGATTTGCCGTAGCATCTCCCGCCGCCGCAGTTGGGCCTTAACCGGAACACCTGTCGAGAACAGCGCCGAAGACCTGGTGGGGATCTTCGAGTTTCTCTCGCCAGGTTACCTCGGCAGCCACATGAGCCCTCGCCAGTTGGGCGAAGCGGCCGGCGAGCATGTGCTGCGGCGGACCAAGGACAAGGTGCTGACTGACATGCCGCCGCGGTTGTTTCGCGACGTCGAAATCGACCTCGGCCCCGAACAGCGCGAAAGCTATCGCTTGGCCGAGGAAAAAGGCGTGTTGCGGCTGACCGAGATGGGCGATTCGGCCACCATCCAACACGTGTTTGAACTGGTGCTGCGGC